>JAICWL010000167.1 GCA_025934835.1 Fimbriimonadaceae bacterium | reverse complement strand
CGTACCGGCTCCGGGCCACCGGCGTGTCCGAACGGTTGGAACTCCATGAGATCGGCAGGGCGCTTTTTCACCTGGCCCGGCGTCGGGGCTTTAAGTCCAACCGCGGCGCGAAGCTCGCTTCGATACAAAGCGAGCCCGAGGTAGCCGAGATGCTGGCTTCCGCCGAGGAAGCCGAACCTGGCGAGGCTCAAACCGAGGAGCAGCAGGAAGAGGGCAAGGTACTCGAGGAGATCAAGCTGCTCCGCGAGCAACTGGGCAAGCAGACCCTAGGCCAATTTCTGTGGAGCGAGCTCGAGGCTGGCCGCAAGGTGCGGGGCAGGCATGCGGACCGCGCCATGTACGAGGATGAGTTCGAGCGCTTGTGGCGCGCGCAAGCAGCCTTCCACCCTGGTGTATTCACGGAGGAGCTCAAAAGCAGAATCCACTACGCGATCTTCCACCAGCGTCCACTCAAGGTCCAGAAGTTTCTGAAGACGACCTGCACCCTCGAACCTACGAAGGTTCGCGCCGAGCGAGCACAACTTGTGGCGCAGAGGTTCCGATACTGGCAGGACTTGTGCAATATCCTCCTGACCCACTTGGCAACCGGCGAGCGGCGTCCTCTTACTTTGGACGAGAAGCTGATTCTGGCGGGCAAGCTCGAGACGCAAGCCTCGATGAAGTGGTCGGCAATCCGCAAAGCGTTGAAGCTATCGCCCTCGTGGGAGTTCAATCTCGAGAGAGCCAAGCACGGAGAGCTGAAAGGCAACGGCACCGCTGCGCGGCTGGCCGGGCGAAGTCCGGAGTTATGGGCCGCGCTGGACGACTGTGGGAAGGAGGGGCTCGTGGAGATGCTTCTCACCATCGACGACCGAGGGAAGCTTTACCGAGCTCTGAGGAAGAAGTACGATGTCGAGCCCGGGGCCGCGTATAGGCTGGCAACTCTGGAGCTAGAGGCTGGAACGGCAAGCCTGAGCTCTAGGGCCATGCGGAAGATATTGCCATTCATGGAGAGTGGGTTTTCGCGCATCGAGGCCCAGATCAAGGCGGGATACGAGCCATGGGAAGACGAGATCCAACCTGTTGCAAAGCTGGCTAACGCACCGGGCACGAAGGAGATCCCGAGCCCCCGAGTCCGTAAAGCGCTGGGACAAGTTCGCAAGGTGGTCAACGCCATCGCCGCGGAGTACGGGCGACCGGCGATCATCCGAATTGAAATGGCTCGCGACCTGAGCCTGACGAAAGACGAGAAAAAGGGCCGAGACAAAGCTAATAAGGAGCTGCAGAAGCTGAACAGGGAAGCCGAAGAGTGGTACCTCGGGCAGGGCGTCGAGCGGCCGAGCCGCGAGGCGAAAATCTGGTACAGGCTGGCCAAGCAGTGCGGCTGGGTGTGCCCGTACACGGGCCAAGCTATCCCGCAGGAGGCGGCCAGCTCGAGCCGGTTCCAGATCGAGCATATCGTTCCCTTTGTGCTGAGCATCGACGATTCGTTCAACAACCTGACCCTTTGCGAAGCCGAGACGAACCGCAAGAAGGGGAACCGGACTCCGTACCAAGCGTTCGGGAACACGCCTGAATGGCCGAATATGGTCGCGCGGGCCGGGCAGTGGAAGGGGTTTGGCACGGGTCACAAGAAGCGTCTGTTTCTTCAGCAAGTGCTGCCGGACGAGGAGAAGATGGCGGAGCGGCAACTGAATGAGACGCGGTGGATCTGCAAAGCGGCCGCCGCGTATCTCGGGCCCATCTGCGGCGAAGTTCAGGCAACAAAGGGACAGGCCACCGCGATGCTGCGAAAGCACTGGGGACTCATGACCACGCTGCACGATGCCGAGGAAAAGACTCGGGACGATTTGAGGCATCACGCGGTCGATGCGGTGGCGATCGCATTCACGTCACGCTCGGTGTTTCAGAAGGCGACCAAGGCGAGAAAGCGGGCCGTGGAGGGTGGCAGCGAGGTCGACCTTACCGTTAGGCCGCTAAGCGACGAAACCGTACCACCCGCCCCGGCTTGGCTTCATGGCCAGGTTGCCGCGAGGCTGGAGTCGATGGTCGTCAGTCACGAACCGACTCGGGGGATCCAGGACGCTTTTCATAAGGAGACTGCGATGGGGCTCCGGAGCCCAGCAGAGGGCCTGTACCATTTCCGAAAGCCGCTCGCGAGCATGACAGAAGGGGAGCTGAAGTCTATCGTCGACCCTGGCATCCGGCGGCTGGCGCTGGAGGCGTTTCAGCAGGCCGGCAGAGACTCGGCAAAGGCATTCGCCGAGGGGCTCGACCTCGGCACGAGCACAGCGAGGAGAGCGCGCATCACAAAGGCCGTGCCCAAAGCGCCGATGCTCGGACTCCCTAAGGAGGCGCCGCACAAGTTCTTCGAGCTTGGCAACAACCACCACGTGGAGATATTCGAGCAAGAATCCACTGGTAAGCGCCAGGGGCGCTGGATATCGACCCTCGAGGCGGCTACTCGAGTCCGCCAGGAGAGGCGGCCCCTGGTTGATACAACGCCACCTGCACCAGGATGGCGCTTTGTAATGTGGCTCGCCGCGAACGATGTGGTGAGGGTCGATGACGACCCGCGCGGATTCTTTAGGGTCCAAATATTGGCTTCTACGAACAACAAAATTGTGTTCCGCGCAATCCGGGCCTCCGGAGTAGACAACGACGATGACAGGCTGATGAAGTCGCCGAATACGTTGAACGCCGTCAAGGTTTCGGTTGACGCGCTAGGCAGGGTGCGCGAGCTGCCGGAGGGCGTCGTCTGAGCCTCAGGGTCGTCGCGGTAACCGGGCCGGCGATGCTTCGATACAAGGACTTGGCACTGATCGTAGTCAAGAACGGCGAAGAGGTCGGCAAGGCGCCGATCGAAGACATGTCGGTGCTCGTGCTCGACGGCCCCGATCTGCTACTGACGCATCAGCTCCTCGCGGCCTGCGCGGACGCCGGCGTCGCAGTGATCACGG
>JAICWL010000154.1 GCA_025934835.1 Fimbriimonadaceae bacterium | reverse complement strand
GGCAACCGGACCCGACTGCTTCTGGTAGCTCGCCATGCGGTTTTCCTTGTCGCAGGTCATCGTGGTTCTCGATGATGCAGCGATGATCCCCGTCAGGTTGCCATTCGCGTCGCTCGTGTAGGTGGTCGTGCCCGAGCCTTGAACCGTCGTCACGGGTCGGCTCGCGGCGTCGTACGTGGAGCTCATCGGCGCCCCGCCTTGGCGCTACTTCACGAGAATGTTGCCCACGGCATCGTAAACACGAACGTTGCGCTGAGACCAGCTGCTGGTTGGTCAGGCGGTAGCCGGTGTCGTCCATCCACATCGCGATGTGCCCGCTTGAATACTGTCGTTCGGTCTGATTGATTGATCTACGGGCTACTGAAGGGCGTGCGCCATATCGCGCGACGGCGCCGCCGCTCCCTAGATGCCGCGATCCGAGCCGCTCTGCGCCCGTTTGAGGAACCGAGCCAATCTGTGAAATCCACTCTTTAGAGCAAGCTCGCGGGGCGTTTCTCCGGCATCATTGACCTGGGTTACCCGTGCGCCGTGGCGCAGTAGCATCGTGGCGCAGCGTATCCTTGCACTTTCCGTCACCGGGGTGCCGGCCAACTTCACGCAATCGTAAGCTAGGGCGCTATTGCCCGCGCGGTCCAGTAGATTGGGGTTGGCGTGCGCGGCAAAAAGCACTTCAAGGCTCGCAGTGTCGCCGCGCGAACATGCCGCATCGAGCGCGCTTTGGCCATCATCGCAGACGCTGTTAACGTCGCAGTGAGACGCGATGAGAATCCGCAAGACCCTGACAGAGGTGGTCAACGCAACTGCCGGGCAACCAAAGCCGCCACGTCCACCGCTCCAAGCCCCTTTGTGCAAGAGCAAGCGCACGATTCCAGCATCGTTACCGGCAGCGGCAGCGGCAATCGGCGTTCCAAATCTGCGGTCGCGAACATTCGGATTGGCGCCGGCGCCCAGAAGCAAGCGGACAGCCGGCTCCCGAGACAGTACCGCTGCCAGAACCAGCGGCGGATGGTCAGTGGGGAGATTCGGATCGGCGCCCTGGCGAAGCGCAGACCGCAGCCCGCCGTAATCTTGCCGCCGGATCATATGCGCGAGGTCAGGTCCGGATCGCGGCGCCAAGGTTCCGATCAAGCAGGCGGCAATCAACAACATCATATCCGGCTCACTCCGAGCAAAATCGACGATGTGTCAAATTCCGGGATGCCTTTGCATGGCTGCGGCTGCGGCTTACATTTTGCAGCGCCAGTCGCAGGGCGTTGTCCTCGGAAATATGTACACCAGCAATCCGCGAAAGCGTCCGAAGCTCCAATCTTCGCCATACATTGTTGACATTGGTCTTCGAATATTCCCCCAGATCCCGGGCACCGGAAGCAGTCGCTGGGAGTCTTGGGGTGGCTGCATTTTCCTCTGCGCTTCATGACACCGTCCAGAATCTTGTGGAACTCGTTGAGATCTTTCGCTGTCGAGCAGGCGTCATAGCACTCCCAACAAAGCTCGAAGGCTGCCACACAGATAGGTCCGCATAGCAAAAGGCAGGTCGGGTCCGGGAGCAAGCCCAACGGATCCTGATACGTGACAGGGCTGCCATATACATATCCGTACGCGCTCTATTCTGGCCAAAGTGGATCTACCTGAACCCATCTACCGAGCTCTTTGCTTACGGTTCTGGCTCTTGCATAAGCCCCCGAGTCGTCCGAGTAGTAGCCTTGCGTTCCCACCCAGGTAAAGGGAGTCGGGTTCGTTCCCGTGCGCGTTCGAGTCTCGCCGTACGGCCAGTAAGTGAACTCGTCCGTCTTCGCCCCGGTGTCGTCGAGAAGGGCGGCCGTCGAACCGAGAGGGTCGGGCAGGTAATCGCGCTCTACGCCATCTCTGGTCTCGGACAGAATCTCCCCATCCACTGTGAGATAGTTCACGACGGGCATGGTTATGAAGAGCCTTAGCAGAGGAAAAGTTGAAGCTAGTTCGATGGATGACCGAAGCCCAGCCTGCTGGCTGGGCGAAAGTCCCGCTTCACGGATGCTGGCGTATATTCCGAGGTTGTGCCGGGTGTCTGCAAGCAAAATTTGGGTCCATCCTGTTGCAGGGAGTTCGGCGAGCGCCCTCACCAGTTCCAGAAGATCGCCGGTCAAGCCGAGACCTAGGTAGCAGTCGGTCAACAGGCGCGCCACCCAATCGCCCCCGGCTTGCTCCTTTTCGGAAGCGCTATCGAGTTTTCTCCTGACGTAGGAAATGACATCGAAGCCCTCGAGCTCTCGTAGTGCAGGCCACGGATCAGCATCCCGGTAAACCCGCCACGCCGCTCTAACAATGTCGTCTTCGGACCGTCCATTCATCCCGGGCGCTCACCAATTCCAAAAGTCGCCTCTCTGACCACCGAGCCCAAGGCGTCCGGCATCAAACCCAACGACTGACCGTGGGTCATTGTGAGCCGAACCTGCTGGGAAACGAACGTCGCTCCTTGTAAGGCAGACTGCCTCGTTCCCCTATGGGCCTGAACGTCGCCCAATTCCGCGCGGCCCAGATGCAACTGTGCTAGCTCCCGATAGGTGTCGTCGATGACCGCGTGTGCACGCAGATACAAGGACGAAGCCTTCCCTTGATTCTGGTCTGCGCGGGCGATGGACGCGCCCAATGCGGACGCCCGCTTGCTAGCGCTCGCGGCCTTCACGGCGAGCACGCGCCACCTCGGTTCATTTCGCGAAAGTGGCCCGATCTCCCGGTTAAACTCGAGGAGCACTTCCATCGCAGCGACAGCATAGTCAGAGCATTGCTGGGGGCGGTACTCGCTGGAAGACCAAGGTCCCGCGCTCATCTTGCCCGGCATACGAAGCTCATGTAAAGCTCCGAAGAGCGATGTCCACTCGCGCAGACTCTCCGTTCGCGCTCCGACGCTTCTAGCCAAGCCGGAGAACCTCGCGACCTGGTTCACGACGTGAGAGAACGAGTCTAACCAGCCAAGCAAGTAAGGGCGATTGGATCGAAACCAGCTACCCTCACGCTCTTGCTTTAGCGCCCTATCGAGCCGCGCGCCGAAATCGACCGGTTCGGTCTTTTTCGCCCACACGCTCGTGTAAAGCTTGTAAAGTGGGTCGTGCCGCCGCCACTGCGCCTGCCGCTGGAGCGACTCGAGCCGATCCTGAGCGGGAACAAGCACTCTAGGAAGAGCCACAGGAAAGAACATAATGTCCACCGGTTATTTACAAGGCTTTCCCGAAATACCGCAGAGTACCATGCACGCTTTATAACTTGAATCGCATCTAGCCCACATCGAAGGAGGGCTATTAAGCATGCACGCCTGGTCTCGGTTTTCATGCACCACCTAAGCGCAGAAGGTGCTGTAGACCACCCTCATCGCCGTCAGATCTCTCCCAAGTAGTTGCTGCCATCCCAAAGGGTCGTCGAGATTGCCTTGCCCGGCTCCTGCCTCGTTCTCCTGAGGCCGTCTCCCGAGTAAGTGTAAGTCGAGACCGTTCCATCCGGGTAGGTGATCTTCACATTCCTGTTCTCGCCATCGAACACATAGCCCGTCTGAGCGCCAGCCTCGTTCTCGAGGGTCATGTTGCCCGCCTTATCGAACGTGAAGTTCGCGACCGCCTGGGCGAAGATGGAGCTGACCAGCCGATTGGCCGCATC
>JAICWL010000068.1 GCA_025934835.1 Fimbriimonadaceae bacterium | reverse complement strand
CGAAGATGAACGCCACCCCGGCCTTGGCAAATGCCGAGACCAAGTGGCGCGTACCGATACTTCGAAGCCACGATCGTTCGCCTTCTGAAAGCTCGCGAACTCCTACCGACCTAAAGCCATATATCCAGCGGGACACCTGCATATAATGCTCCGCATGCGGTACTTTCAGGTTCCATTGGGCCCAGGGAGCTGGATGAGCCGGGCTTACGCCTTCGCGTAGCGCTCGACGAGCGCCGGCCAAGTACCTTGCTCGATCGCCTCGCGGATCTCCCGCATGAGCCGCGCATAAAACGCCAGGTTGTGAAGCGTGGCGACGCGCGGGCCGAGCGCCTCGCCCGCTTTGAAAAGATGCCGGACGTAAGCCGCCGAATAGCGCTCCGTCTGCGGAAAGACGCTCAGCTCGTCGAACGGCCCTTTATGCTCCGCCCAACGGAGCGCCATCGCGTTTATCCGCCCACCCAACGTGTAGACCGCATGATGCCGGGCCATGCGCGTGGGCAGCACGCAATCGAACATGTCGACCCCAGAGGCCGCCGCATGCAGGATGTCTTTCGGATGTCCCACGCCCATGAGGTAGCGGGGCTTGTCCGCGGGCAGCAGCGGAGCGGTGAACGAAACCACCGGGTATTGCAGCTCCGCCGCCTCTCCCACGCTCACGCCTCCGATCGCGAAGCCGTCGAAGGGCAGCGACGTGATATAGCCCGCCGACTCCGCGCGAAGGTCTTCGTAAATCCCTCCCTGCACGATCCCGAAAAGTGCTGGAGGACCTACTCGCGCGGCCAGATTCCGAGGCGCCCAAAGGTGCGTTAGCCGCATCGCCTCGGCCACCTGGTCCTTCGACGCCGGGTAACCCTCGCACACGTCGAGCGCCATCGCAATGTCCACGCCGAGCTGCGACTGGATCTCCACCGACCGCTCCGGCGACAGAAACACCTCCGAGCCGTCGAGATGCGACTTGAATTCCACGCCCTCGTCTGTGATCTTTCGGTGAGACGCAAGGCTCATGACCTGATAGCCGCCCGAATCGGTGAGAATCGAGCCACCCCAAGACATGAACGGGTGCAGCCCGCCGAACCGCTCGATCAGATCCGCGCCGGGCCTCAGTGAGAGGTGGTATGTGTTCGCCAGGATCTGCTGGAACCCGAGCCCCGCCACATCCTCGGAGCCCAGAGTCTTGACCGAGCCCTGTGTGCCGACCGGCATGAAGAACGGCGTCTCGACGGTGCCATGGCGGGTGTGAAGGCGGCCCCTCCGAGCCCCCGTATGGGGACATGTGCAAAGTAGCTCGAATCGCAAGGCTTGCTGGGCTTCGGGCAACGTAAAAGAATTGTGGCATCCACCTTACGGAGCATCCTGCTGCTTCCGGCCCTCGTTTGCGCGGCGTCGACGTGTTTCGCCGATTGGCGGGATAACCTCCATATTCCAGTGACAAAGAAGACCGATTTCTCCGAGACGCTGCACGGCGTGGTCGTGCCCGACCCCTACCGCTGGCTCGAAGACGCGAATTCGCCGGACACGCGAGCCTGGATCGAGGCCGAAAACAAGGCCACGTTCGCGTATCTCGACAGCCTCCCCGGCAGAGATGCGATCAAGGCCAGGCTGACGAAGCTCATCGACTACGAGCGCTTCGGAAGGCCGGAAAAGGCGGGCAGCCATTATTTCTTCACTCGGAACGACGGCCTGCAGAACCAGGACGTCCTGTACGTTTCCGATTCGCTCCAAGACCCCGGCCGCGTACTGCTCGATCCGAACGGGCTGAGCCCCGACGGCACCGTGGCCCTGAGAGGCGTCTCGATCAGCGACGACGGCAGTCTGCTCGCCTACTCGATCTCGAAAGCCGGCTCCGACTGGCAGGAGTGGCAGGTGCGAGACGTGGCTACCGGGCGAGACCGAGACGACAAGATCGAGTGGTCGAAGTTCTCAGGAGCAAGCTGGAGCCACGACCGCAAAGGCTTCTACTACAGCCGCTACGCGCCCTCGGCGGCCGGTGAGGCCCTGCAACAGGCGAATTACTTTCAGAAGGTTTACTACCATCGCCTGGGTACCCCGCAGGCGGACGACAAGCTCATCTACGAGCGGCCAGATCAGAAGGACTGGCTGTTTTCTGCCGACGCCACCGAGGACGGCCGGTACCTTGTGATCACCGTCTCGCAAGGCACCGAGCGAGAAACGCGCATTTTCGTGAAGGATCTGAAGCATCCCGAGGCCACGATCGAGCTGCTGCCCAAAGGGGACGCCCAGTACAGCTATCTGGCGAACGACGGCCCCGAATTTTATTTTCGAACGGACAACGGCGCGCCGAACGGCAAGGTCGTCGCTGTCTCTCTGGCTCATCCCGCGCCCGAGAGCTGGAGGACCGTCGTGCCCGAGAAGCCCCAAGCGCTCGACGGCGCGTCGGTCGTCGGCTCGAAGCTGTTCTGCAGCTATCTGAAGGACGCTGCGAGCCAGGTTGAAGAGTACGATCTGAAAGGCAGGCTGATTCGCGAGGTGAGGCTGCCCGCGCTAGGAACGGCCGACGGATTCGGCGGGCGCCGCAAAGATCACGAGACGTTCTATTCGATCGTAACCTACACTTCGCCCTCGACGATCTACCACTACGACGTGGATACGGGCGACTCGAAGGTTTTCAAGCAGCCTAAGACCGTCTTCGATGCCGACCGCTACGTCACCGAGCGCGTGTTCTACAAGAGCAAGGATGGAACGAAGGTTCCGCTCTTCATCACGCACTCCAAGGACCTCGTCAAGAATGGGCAGAATCCCACGCTGCTTTATGGCTACGGCGGGTTCAACGTCTCGATGACACCCTTCTATTCTTCCCGCATGGCCGCATGGCTCGACATGGGCGGCGTGGTGGCAGTCGCCTGCATCCGCGGCGGCGGCGAGTACGGCAAGGCCTGGCACGACGCCGGCAGGCTCAAGAACAAGCAAAACGTGTTCGATGACTTCATCGCCGCGGGCGAGTACCTGGTATCCGAAGGCTACACGTCCCCGGCCAAGCTGGCCTGCAACGGCGGCTCGAACGGCGGGCTGCTAGTGGGCGCGGTAGTCAACCAGCGCCCCGATCTCTGGGGAGCGGCGATTCCGGAAGTGGGCGTCATGGACATGCTCCGCTTCAACAAGTTCACAATCGGTTGGGCATGGGTCAGCGATTTTGGCGATCCCGCCAACGCCGACGACTTCAACGTACTCATGAAATACTCGCCGTACCAGAACATCAAGCCGGGAGAGAAATATCCGGCCGTGCTGGTCATGACGGGCGATCATGACGACCGCGTGGTTCCCGCGCACTCGTTCAAGTACACAGCGGCGTTGCAGGCCGCCCAGGGAGCGGACAAGCCGATCTTGATCCGCATCGAAACGAGCGCGGGTCACGGGGCCGGCAAGCCGACCGCGAAGATCATCGACGAAGCCGCCGATGAGCTGGCGTTTCTAGCCGCGAACCTCGGAATGACGGTGACCCTGCCGCCTACTTCGCAACCTGCTGCACACGCGTCTCGCGGATGACCGTGACCTTGATCTGCCCAGGGTAATCGAGCTCCCGCTCGATACGCTGGGCAACGTCGTTGGCCAGGCGCTCGGCGGCCAGGTCGTCCACCTCCTGGGGCTTGACGATCAGCCGAATCTCGCGCCCAGCCTGCACCGCGTACGACCGGTCGACGCCCGGGAAGGAGTTCGCCAGCCCCTCCAGCGAAGCCAGCCGCTTGAGGTAGTTCTCCAGATTCTCGCGCCGGGCTCCTGGCCGGGCGGCGCTGATCGAATCCGAAATGATGACCAGCACGGCCTCGGGGCTCGCCGGCTCGATGTCGTGGTGGTGGGCGCCGACCGCGTGCAGCACCGGCTCGCGCTCGCCCATGCCGCGAAGGAATTCCATGCCGGTGATGGCGTGCGGGCCCTCCCACTCCGGTCCGAGCGCCTTGCCGATATCATGCAGAAGCCCGGCGCGTTTGGCCACCTCCACGTTGAATCCCATCTCGGCGGCCAGCGAGGCACACAGCCTCGAGACCTCCACCGAGTGATCGAGCACATTCTGCGCGTAGCTCGTGCGAAACCGCAGCTTGCCCATTTCTTCGATCACTTTCGTCGGCAGTGCCCCTACGTTCGCGCGGTCCGCAGCGCGCTCGCCGGCCTCGTGCACCATGCGCGACACCTCTTGCTGCGCCTTGTCGTAAAGCTCTTCGATGCGTCCAGGGTGAATCCGACCATCCACCATTAGGTTCATCAGCGCCAACCTGGCCGTTTCGCGCCGCACAGGGTCGAAGCACGAGATCACGACCGCTTCGGGTGTCTCGTCGATGATGAGGTCCACCCCGGTCACCTGCTCGAAAGCCCGAATGTTTCGACCCTCACGTCCGATGATCCGCCCCTTCATATCCTCGCTGGGCAGCTCGACCACCGCGAGCGTAGCCTCCGTCACGTAGTCCACCACGGAGCGCTGCATCACGTCGAGCATGATCTTCTTGGCCTTGCGCTGAGCATCCTGCATGGCGGATGCCTCGATCTCCTTGGCCTTCTTGAACCCGATCTCCTTGAACTCGGCTTCGATCCGCTTCAAATAGAGGTCGCGGGCCTTGTTCTTGTCCAGCCCGGATATCCGCTGCAGTTCCTCGTCGGCATTGCGCATCTTTCGCTCGAGGGCATCGGCTTTGTCGCCCAGCGCCCGCTGGTCGGCGTGAAAGGCGATCTCGCGCTCCTCGATCCCACGCCGCCTCGCTTCCAGGGCCTCGTCCTTGGCCGCGAGCTTGTCCTCCGCTTTTTGCAACCCGGAGAGATTCTCCCGTGCCTCGGCCTCGGCGCGCTCGCGAATCCTCAGCGCTTCCTCTTTGGCATCGAGTAGCGTCTGGTTCGCCTTGATTTCGGCCTCGTGCTGGATGCGCCGCTCGACGGCTTCCTGGTGCTCGCGCTCCTTGCGCGCTGCAATGTAGCTCGGGCGCAGCCACGCGAGGTACAGCAGAAGGAACGCCACCAGCGCGGTGGAGAGTCCCTCCAGCATCGCCAGAGTCTGTCCGTACATCATTCGCCTCTCATTCCGGGAGAGGTTGGAAGAAGCGGTCCAGCGCAGACTCGACGGAGTCCTCCGGAAAACCGCGTGCGATCAGAAAGCGAGCAGCCTTCGATCGCGCGTCGGTCGCTTTGAACCGTCCGTCGAGCAGCTCGCGTATCCGGTCGGCCTCCGAAACGGAGGCGGCTTGGACGCACGCCTGCAATGCTTCTTCCGGGGCGCCGCGCCTTTTGAGCTCGGCAGTCAATCTTTCCACTCCGATCGAACGTCTCCCGGTGTTCCGCTCGATCAGATTTTGAGTCGTTCTAGTGTCGTCGAGGAGCTTTCGCTCTATTAGGAATCTTACAACCCGTTCGACGATATCTTCCGGATACCCGGCCAAATCCGCCCGAATCTCCGTCTCGAAGCGATCTCGCGCCCGCAGCTTTCGCAGGGCGAGCTTCACCGCATCATCGTAATCGGCCATTCCTTTCTATAATGACGACGGGCGACGCATTCGCTGCACCAGGCGAAGCTCGCAACGGAGAGCCCACCCGCCATGGCGCAGAGCGAAGCCTCGGAATTGCCCGAAGAGCAAAACCCGGACCTACGCCCCCCGGACACATTCGAAGAGGGATTCACCCTCAAGACCATGATCGGCGCGATTTTCATCGCGCTGTTCATGCTGCCGGGCGGCATCTACCTGGGGCTGGTGGCGGGCCAGGGGGTGGGCGAGGCAGCCGAGTGGGTGACCATCGTGCTGTTCGCCGAAGTCGCCAGGCGGTCCTATTCTCCGATGAGGAAGCAGGAGATTTACATCCTGTTCTACATCGCCGCTTCCCTGACCGCCGTCGTCAACCTCGAACGCGGTCTGGGCGGAGGGCCGTTTTCATGGCTGATTTGGAACGCCTACTTCATCGGGTCATCAGCCGCCAAGCCGATCGTGCACGACATCCCCCGCTGGGCCGTCCCCTCGCCGGATAGCGTCGCCATCATGCATCGCGAGCTGTGGC
Source organism: Fimbriimonadaceae bacterium (assembly GCA_025934835.1). Taxonomy (GTDB): domain Bacteria; phylum Armatimonadota; class Fimbriimonadia; order Fimbriimonadales; family Fimbriimonadaceae; genus Fimbriimonas. The sequence goes on along the minus strand of JAICWL010000068.1, from coordinate 12,342 downwards.
ATCCCGACTGGTGGAAGCCGATCGCCCTGCTGGTGCTCACCGAGCTTTGCGGCCGCCTGAGCTGGATCGGCATGGGCTATGCCCTGTTCCGCATCACCAGCGACGTCGAGAAGCTGCCGTTCCCCTACGCACCCGTCGCGGCCTCCGGCGCCACGGCGCTCAGCGAGGCAGGCTCCGAAAGCTGGCGCTGGGGCATCTTCTCCACCGGCACCGTCATCGGGCTTCTGTTCGGCTTTATCTACATTGGAATCCCGGTCGTCACCGGCACTCTATTCGGAAAGCCGTTCCAGGTGTTCCCGATCCCCTTTGCCGACTACACGACGAACATCGAAAACCTGATGCCGGCCGCCATCGTCGGCATTAGCTTCAGCCTCGGAAATATGCTCGTGGGGTTCGTGCTGCCGTTCGAGATCGTCGCCGGCGCGGCGGCCGCGAGCGTCCTCGCGCAGGTGCTCATCAACCCGGTGCTGTATCACTTCCACCTGCTGCCGAACTACCACTTCGGCTCCGACGCGCTGGTGACCAAGCTCACAGTCGACATGGATTTCTGGCTGTCGGTGGGCATCGGCGTGAATATCGCCATCGCGTTCATCGGCATCGCGCTCGTGTTCCGGGCCTTCAAAGATGCCAGGCGAGTTCGCACGGAGAGCTCGTTCAGCCTGGCGCCGCCGCCCGGCCGGGGCGACATCCCCCTGTACCTCGCTGTGGCCTCGTGGCTGTTCTCGACGGCTATCCTGATCATCGCCTGCCGAGTGCTGGTGCCGCAGTTCCCCATGTGGCTGCTACTCTTCTTCGGCTTCTTCTGGAGCCCGTTCAACTCCTATATCTCGGCCAGAATGATCGGCATCACGGGCCGCGGCGTATCGTTCCCGTACCTCAAAGAGGCCAGCATCGTCGCCTCGGGTTACAACCGCGTGGATGCCTGGTACGCCCCGATCCCGCTTGCCGATTACGGCGCGGTAGCCCAGCGGTTCCGCGAGGTCGAGCTCACAGGAACCAAGCTCTGGAGCCTGATCAAAGCCGAAGCGTTCATGTTTCCGATCATCCTGATCGCGAGCTTCTTTTTCTGGGCTTTCTTCTGGAACACCACGCCGGTGCCTTCGGCGCAATTCCCGTACGCGCAGCGCTTCTGGCCGATCCAGGCCCAGCTCGGATCCGTGCTTCAGCAGATCAACCTCCCGCACAACGGCGCAAACGCGAATTGGTTCGCCAAGGCGATCAAGCCGGACCTGATCGCCTACGGCACTCTGGGAGGAATCGGCGCCTACTTCGTGTTCAGCATTTTCAAGCTGCCCCTCCTGTTCTATTACGGCTTCGCCGGCGGGCTCGGATTGTTTCCGGCCAACACGATTCCTCAGTTCGCCGGCGCAGTTTTCGGTCGACGGGTGCTGAGAAAGCGCTACGGCGAGCTGAATTGGGAGCGCTACGCGCCCGTGCTGCTCGCAGGGTTTAGCTGCGGCACGGGTCTGATCTCGATGGTGTCGATCGCCATCGCGCTGATCGGAAAGGCCGTCGCCAAGCTGCCATACTAGGCACTTCTGGCTAAAGAGGGAATCAAGGGCCGACCGAGACCGGTTGAAAGGCAAGTGAGCGGCAAGGAAGCAGGAACCGCGGCAACCAGGCGCAGCGTCTTGAAGGCGCTGGGCGCAGGGGCTCTGTGCGCGTTAGCACCACTCGCGTACGGAGATGCCGCCACAGGCTGGATCGAGGTCGAGCGCCAAGAGCTCACCTTACCGAGGTGGGACGCCGACGGATTCAAAGTCGGCTTCATCGCCGACCTCCATGCCAACAGCTTCCGCCAGATGGAGCACGCCAAGCGAGCCGCCGAGCTCGTCATGGCCGAAAAGCCCGACGTCATCCTGATCGGCGGCGACTTCGTCAACCACGGTGACCCGGCGCGCCTAGCCCACGTCGGCCAGAGCCTCGAGCCCCTCCGGGACGCAAAGGTTCCGGTGTTGGCCGTTCTGGGCAACCACGATTACTGGGCAGGCTATTTCGAAAAGACCTTGGCCGCCATCGAGTCCGCGCCTCTGAAGCTTCTGAGAAACGAAGCCGCCGATGTCCAGGGCGTCACGATCGCGGGCATCGACGACGCGCTCAACAGCATGGACCGTCCCGGCTTCATCGAGGAGGGCAGGCACTCCCGATCGCTGATCGCGCTCTTCCACGAGCCCGACTTCGTCGACATCGTGCCGGCGCACGTCAGCCTACAGCTCAGCGGGCACAGCCACGGCGGGCAGGTATGCCTCCCGGGCGGATTCGCGCTTCATACGCCGCTCGGCGCCAGGCGCTACATCTCCGGTTACTACCCGGAGGCGCCCGTGCCACTGTACGTCACCCGAGGCGTCGGCACAACCGGGCCCGAGATGCGCACGTTCTGCCCGCCCGAAGTGACCATCCTCACTCTGCGCGGAGGGTGAGCAGGCTGACCTCCGGAGGGCACAGAAACCGGCTCGGCGGACCGGTCGTCCCCACGCCGCGCGTCACATAGAGCGGAGTGGGAGTCCCAGGGAAAAACCCCCGCACGTACTTGCGCCCGTACTTCGAATGCATCGGCGTAATGCCGAACGGCAATCGAAACTGCCCGCCATGAGAATGCCCGCTGATCTGCAGCGCGCATCCCGGCGGAAGCTCGTCCACCAGGTCGGGCTCGTGCCATAGGGCGATCGAGGGCTCGGTCCCGCCATCCCCGATCATCGAACCAGGCGAGGACATCCCGCGCCGCGCCGAATCGAGCCCGACCCAGCGCACGCCTTGCGCCACGACGGCCTCGTTTCTCAGCAGCCGGATGCCCAGCTCATCGAGCACCCGCTTCAAAATCTCGACACCCGCTTCCGGGTAATCGTGGTTGCCCGGCACAGCGAGGGCCCGCCCGGCAAGCGCCCGAAGCGGCTCGAGCGCGCCTACGAGCATCTCGATCGAGCTCGGCTTCCAACGGCCGATGAAATCGCCGACGATCGCGAGCGCATCCGGCTCGCAGGCCACAGCCATCTCCGCCGCGCGCCGCGCCAGCGCCACCGAATACTTGTCGCGAAGGTGGAAATCTCCGAGCACGGCTACTCGGTAGCCGTCCATGCTCTGGGGCCAGAGAGGAAGGCGCAAACTGTGCTGCTCCAAGACCAGCCGGTTCGCCTCGACCACTGCGCCATAGGCTAACATTCCGGCACTGGCGAGGCCCGTGGCGAGGGCCAGGTCTCGAAAGCGCATGAGGCTGTGTTTACCTGCTTTCGATTCTGAAACCTGGGCGGCCGGGCCCCGCACCAATGCCGCTATCCGTGGAGCGCCATCCTGACTCTTTACTACGGGAGCCGGGAAAGGATGCACGAGAGCGATTGGATCCAGGAAGAGGAGGCATGGGTGGTTCTCGCCCGAGAGGGCGACCTCGCAGCCTTCGACCGCCTGGCCGGACGCTACCGCGCGGCCGCCATCGTGATGGCCGGGCGAACGATGCCGAAAGAGATGGCCGAGGATGTGGCGCAGGATTCCCTGATCGCCGCCTTCAAGGCGCTCCCACGGCTCGAGTCGCCGGACAAATTCGCAAGCTGGTTCGGAGCGATCGTTCGAAATCGCGCGAAGCGCACGGCCAGGCAAACGCCGATGGCCGCCGCGCCGCTCGACGAGTTGATCGCCGCCTACGCGCCCTCGATCCTGGCGCAGATCCTCGACGACGAGCGATCCCGCGCCGTCCGATGCGCCATCCAGGCCCTTCAGCCGGAAGTGCGCGACGTGGTCGAGCTGTACTACTTGCACGAGTGGCCGGTCAAGCGTATCTCGGAGTTTTTTCTGCTGCCGCAGACCACCGTCAAGTGGAGACTGCACACGGGCCGAGAGCAGCTTCGAAGGCGCCTTTCCCGCTCCCTGGAGGAATACGATGGAAACGAATAGTAACGACAATTCCAGTCTGAAGAGGCTGGTCCAGGAAATCGCCGACCTCGCCGAGCATGCGAGCCTCACGGGGAGCCTTGCCTCCGGAGAGTCGCGGGCCGTGGCTCGATACAATTCCGTGCTGGGGCATCTGGCCCAAGCCGGCGCCGTTCCCGACGGGTTGTTCTCACAGCTCGACGAAGAACTCACCAGCTATGGCCAGCTTGGCGTCGAGGCGCGCCTCCTGGCCTCCTTCCTCGATGGCAAGAGCCGCGACGAGCGCCACGAAGAGGGCCTGCTGAACGACTCGTCCGTGCTCGTACGGCTCGCGCCGTTCGTCAGCGGCGAGGACCTGGGCCGTCTCGTGCGGGAGCAGCTCACCAACGGCGTGGATATCGGCACGCGAACGCTAACCGCTCTGGCGCCCTTCCTCGATTCGAGCATGCTCAGCGAGCTGCTCCGAATGCATTTCCCTGGCGTTCCGAAGCCGCACGCGCCGCAGGCCCCTCCCGAGCCGCCGAGCCGGCCGGCTCCTGCATCGGCGCAAGCCCCGGCCGAGCCCGCCACCCGGGCGGTGACGCCCTACGAGGCGCCATCCTCGGACCAACTGGCCGACCTTGCCGCGCGCCTGCGCCAGCCCGACATTTCACCTGAGGAGCGTGAGAGGATTTCGCTCGAGCTATCCGAGCTCGCACGCCAACAGGCGAACCTCTCCCTCGAAGCGGGCCGCTAGGCCCGCCCCGGCCTTGCGGGCAGCCCAATCCCGCAAGGCCCCCCGATCGTCGCAAGACGATTCCAGGGCGCCGTATGCGAGCAGGGCCGCTCGACCACGATGCCTCTAAAATGAGTGTCATCGAGGGCGCTTTCGCGCACTTTCCGGGTGCTTTTTGGCGTTTTTCGGTCACTTTCCGGTCACTTTTTTCTGCGGGCTCTCAGGTTCGCGGTGAACCTGAAAAAGGTGGGGGTTTGTTTCGTTTTTTCTTCTATCGGTCTCCCGGCGTCCGCTCGGCTTTGAAGGGGTCCTCGGGCGGTATATACAAACCGGGCGGCCAGCTTGTTACAGGTCTTCGCTTCGATTGGGGAGAAAGAATCGGGGCGCGCCCGGGTTGGGGCACTTGAGAGATACAAAAATACTGTGATGGCTAAGCCAAGCATCGCTTCCTGCATCTGTATCCATGACGACCATTGGTTCGTCCCTCGGGCTGTTGCCTCGTTCGCTCCCGCCGGGCCAGTGGTGGCGTTTGTGACGACAACAGCCTGGAATGGCAGCCCCGGAAACTTTCAACGGTGCGTGGAAGCGGCAAGCGAGGCGGGAGCCGAAGTCATCCTAGGAGACTGGCCGGACGAATCTCTCCACCGCCGGACCGCCTTGAGGCAAATGAAAGAACGTGGTTTTCGACACGTCTTTATCCCCGACGGCGATGAGATTATCGAGCCCGCCCTTCTCGAATCGCTCCTCGATATCGCGCGGACGTGTCTTGCCGAGCGGGTCAACGTATCCATGGACACGTATTGGAAGAGTCCCGAATACGTGATCCGGCCGAGGGAGGCACTGACTCCGGCAATCCTTCTCGATCTCGAACACGCTGAGCACCTGTACATTCGCGAGTACAGGGGCGGTCGCCTCATCACACTCGGCCCGGAATACGGAGTGCTGCACCATCTATCGTACTGCGGGCCAGACGACCGCATCGAGCGCAAGATCGCAACCTGGAGTCACAAGCATGAGGTGGTCGAGGGATGGTGGCAGCGAGTCTGGCAAGGATGGGACGGCGACCGCCTCATGCGAAACCTCCACCCGACGCATCCGGGCGCCTACGGCATGGCCGAGCGAATCGCCGTTCCCGAAATCCTCGAACAAGTTCCCGACGGGCGGACTCGGAGCAGCGACCCCGAGCGGCCGGCCCCATGGCCCAAAGTATCGATCGTCATTCCTTTGTACGGTGGGCCCGAGCACATCGAGGCGTGTCTTGGGAGCCTGACACGTTGCGCGGACCTAGTCCATGAGGTTATCGTCGTGGACGACCTCTCGCCTGACGACGCCCCGAGGGTCGCTCAGAGCTTCCGCGGTGTCAAGCTACTTCGCAACGAGGAGAACCTTGGCTTCGCGGCGACTTGCAACAAAGGCTTTAGCGAGAGCTCGGGCGAGGTGGCCATCTTCCTGAACTCAGACACGATCGTGCCGAGGGCAGGTCTTATTCGGTTGGTCGAGAGCTTGATAGAATCGGGCACGGTTGCCGCCACGGGCCCGTTTTCGAATGTCGCGGGCTACCACCAGCGGACCTCGACGACGTATACGGACGTTGCGAACCTGGATCTATTCGCTCAGGACTTCGCCTGGCGAGACGTCGAAGACATCGAAGTCGACATGCTCGTAGGCTTTTGCCTTGCCGTAAAGCGAGCGGCTATCGAAGAAGTCGGGCTCTTCGACAGCCGATTCGGCCGAGGCTTCTTCGAGGACAATGACCTTTGCTACCGCCTTCGGCGCGCGGGCTACAAGCTCAAGGTTGCCGCCCGAGCTTTCATCCACCACACTGGCTCGCAATCGATAGGAGCGCTGGACACTCACCCGAATGCTCTGCTAGCCCGCAACCGCAGGATTTTCGACGACAAGTGGGCCGAGGACCTTGAAAGCGGGTTCGCGTCCCACCTTTCCGGACAAATCGACCGTCCGATCACGTTTCGAGCCGAACGTAAACCTGAAGCCGTGCACGGGCGGCTCTGCCGGCAAGCGGCGCGGGCCGGCATTTCGCTTTGCATGATTGTCCGAAACGAGGAGCGCGTCATCGCGGAGTGCTTGCGCAGCGCCCCGGGGGCTTTCTCGCAGATGATCGTCGTCGATACCGGATCGAGCGACCGCACGCCTGAGCTAGCCAGGGAGCTTGGCGCCGACGTACGCGAGCACGCATGGGAGGACAGCTTCTCGGCGGCGCGAAACCACTCGCTCTCTTACGCAAAGGGTAAGTGGGTGTTCTGGATGGACGCGGACGACACCTTGCCGCTTGCCACCTGTGAAGCTCTCCAAAAAGCCGCGATCGAAGCGCCCGACGATATAACCGGGTTCATCGTGCCCGTCCAGTTCGCCGAGGAGGGGCCCGGCGCGGGTACTCGCGTCGACCATCTCAAGCTGTTCAGGAACCTGCCGGGCCTTCGGTTCGAAGGCCGCATACACGAGCAAATCTTGCCGTCTCTAAGAGAGCGACCGGGTCGCATCGCCCGGCTCGACGCGGTTGTGCTCCATTCAGGCTACGACACCAGTGCCGAGGGTCAAGCGAAAAAGCGAGAGCGCGACGAGAAGCTACTGAAGCTAGACCTCGAGGAGCGGCCAGACCATCCGTTCGTTCTGTTCAACCTGGGAATGACCGCGCACTACACCGGGCGGCACGAGGAAGCAGTGAGCCGGCTCAGAGAAAGCATCGAGCACTCCGACCCTCTCGACTCTCATGTGCGCAAGGCTTATGCGCTCATCGGGAGAAGCCTGGCGCTCAGCGGACGCCCGGAGGATGCTCTGAGCGCATACGAAGAGGGTCTTGCCGCAGTTGGCGACGATCCGGAGCTGAGATTCAATGCGGCTATGGCGCTGAGCGAGCTAGGGCGATTCGCCGAGGCGAAGGCGCAGTACGAGAGAGTGTCGCCACTTCCGCCGGACCGCTTTTCGAGCATGGATATCGGGGTGCTGAGCTTCAAGAGAGACCACAATCTGGCAGTCGTGCACCTGGCGCTGGGAGAGTACGCAAGGGCGAAGTCGCTCCTTATGGGTGCTATAGCGGCATCGCCAGGGTTCCAGAACAGCGCGCTCGCGCTGTTCGATGCCGCTATGGAACGTGAGGACCTCAGGACAGGCGCCGAGGTTATCCAATTGCTTCGGTCGCGAAGCCAAGGGGCCGACCTGTGGGTCAAGCTTGCGGTGCAGCTGGAAGAGGCGCGAGGGGGCGATCCTATCGCCCTGCTGGCCAGGACAGTTGAAAGCGACCCCTTTGCCGTCGCTCCGCGCTTGGCGTTAGCCCAAAGGATGCTCGAGAGCGGGTATGAATCGGACGCTGTTCCCCACTTGGAGCTCCTCGACCAACTCGGCTGCCCGGCTGCCGTGTACTTCCGCGGCGTGCTTGCAAGCCGTCACGGCAGATTCGACGAGGCGCTGCGCCATATGAAACGAGCGCGCGACCTCAACCCCGGCCATGAGGAAACCGCGCGGCAGATTGCCGCACTCGAGGCCGCGTGCGCGGTAGAAAGCGAGCGGGAAGACTCCTAGGAAGATCGTCCGGCACTTCGGAGCCAATCGGGCCAGTTTTTGTCTCAATCGCTCGAATTTGTGATACGGTGCAATTGCAGGGTAGGAAAGTGCTAAGCGAACTGGCTGCAGATCATGTAAATCGCAGGCGCAACTCCGAACCTTTGGAAGGTCAGGCAGGCTACGGTGTGAGCGGCTGTCCGGGCGATGGGCCATACGTCGAGATTTGGACGACATTAGACGGGAATAAGATTAGCCGTGCGGCTTATCGCACCCATGGCTGCCCGTCCTCGGTTGCCGCGTCGAGCGTACTTTGCAGCGTCGTCACCGGTCGAACCGTCAACCAAGCCAAGATGCTGGAAGCCCGGGACCTGATCTCGATTATGGGCGGGATACCTGAGGGCAAGGAGCGATTTGCCGCGATGGCGGTCGAAGCTCTCGCAAAGGCTCTGGAGGGGTCTTGAGATGTCAGTCCCTTTCTGCCTGAACGGGACCGTGCGCGTAGGAGTCGGCGGCGCGGCGCTATCATGTGGCTCGGGTTCGGACCGGATCGCCTGGGGCGGCGGAGGCGGTAGCATCACCTGCTCATCCTGCTCTTGCGGCGTGGGCGGGCCTTGCGCCTATGGCCAAAGCGGCCCCCTGCCCGGGGACGACGGAGCCTATTCGGGCACGAGCACGACCTGCACCTGTCTCGACGGGGATACTTTGCTCGAGACCCCCGAAGGGAGTGTCCGCGCCAGCACCTTAGCAGTGGGCCAAAAGCTTGTGTCTCCTTCCGGAGGGCTCGAGGAAGTCGTTCGCTCCGAACGTACTTCCGGCCGGAGAGTACGAGTTACGCATGAAGCGGGCGATTTAGTTTGCTCGGAAGATCACCCGGTGCTGCTCGATACCGGCGAGTACCGTAGCGCAGCGCTCCTTGCCAGCGACGACAAGCTTTCGGGCGCCTTCGGGGACGCTCACCGGGTTTTGTCCGTGAACGAGTCTGGCTGGGGGGATCTGTGGCTCATCGCCTGCGAACCCGCTCACGTATTTTGCGCAGGTGGCCTCGTCCATCACAACAAGCCGATCCATGTCATTTCGCCGGGGGCCGCATCGCTATGACGGATAAGATGGCCTCGCTGCAGGGCCTACCGGCGCCACCAAGCGCCGTTTCGCTGGGTGCGAGCCACGACCGTGTGCTATGCGATCCGCACAGGCCCTCCCCCGATCCTTCGACTGGCGAGCTAAGAATCGACCCCGAGATCGTACTCAAGGCCCGCCAACTCGGCATCGAGCTCAGCTTCGCTTATTCCAGCGTATCGGATATCGATGAAGAGCTCGGCCGCTCGAGAACGGCGAACTGGCGGGGCTACGTGGTCACCGACATTTCGGGCAACGTCGGTATCTCCAGAGGCGATTTCTCGCTTTACGCCTACAGCCTGACGAGCACGCACAACTATGTGCCTGCGGTCGATTCGGGAGGGCGCACGACGCTGAGCTTCGACGGAGTCGGAAGCTACACGGAGTATTTTCCAGACGGCAGTCAAATCGTTTATGGCGGCCGCCAGGTCGTGGGCTCGAACACCAAGTTTGCGATCCAGAAGGTGGTCTCGCCCGCAGGCGGCGTTCAGACGTACACGTACGGAAGCGGCGTCGAGGCGAACCTGCTCAAGACGGTCCAGGCGCCGGATGGAAGGCTGTTGAGCTTCACCTACGCCGCCGGTACAGGCACTTCGCTTCTGAGCACGATCGAGGATTGGGCGGGCAGGCTCTGGACTCTTCAGTACGACTCGGCACGGAACCTGAGCACCTTCACCACACCGATAGGGTGCCAGACGAAATACAGCTACGCTTCCACGCCCGCAGGCGTGACTCTGATCAAGGCGATCGAGGACCCCTCGGGCTTTGCTTCGAGCTACTCCTACGATTCGAGCCGGCGGGTCGCTTCGATGGCCCAGGGCAGCGCCGTTTGGACGTATACCTTCGGAACGAGCCGCTCGACGACGCAGTCTCCCACGGGCGCTCTGGCGACTTACCTGATGGACACGCTCGGCAACGTGACCACCATCTCGAGCCCCGAGGGCTACACTATCGCCAAGACCTATAACTCCAACCGCCTGCAAACGCAGGAGATGCTGGGCTCAAGGTCGGTGCTTTCGCTCACGTTCGATTCGCTCTGGCGCTTGAGCGCTTCCGATGACGCGCTCGGCAACAGGACGACGTATCAGTACGACTCGGTTGGCAACCTGACGACGATCCAGGACGCTCTGGGCAATTACACCACGCAGATCTTCGATGGCGCCAGGAACATGACGGGGCTCATCGATCCCTTGGGCAGGCGCACCACGATGGCGTTCGATAGCTTCGCTCAGATGCTCTCGAGAATGGACCCGCGGGGCCTGGTCACGACGTTCGGCTGGGACGACTTCGGAAACAACACCACGGTCATCGCCTCAGATGGCGGAGTCACAACGAACACGTTCGATAATCTCGGGCGCAAGCTAAGCAGCATGGATCCGCTTGGGCGCGTGACGAGCTATGGCTGGGACGTGGCGGACCATCTGGTGTCGCTCACCAACCCAGCGGGCGAGATGACCCGGTACATCTATGAGAGCTGCATGCTCCAGGCGACGGTGTATCCGGACGGCACGAGAACCACGAGCACTTATGGCAGGTTCCAGAACCGGCTGACGTTCCAAGACCAGCTTGGCTTTATCACCACGACCCTGTTCGATAATATGGGCTACCCCACGGGCGCGGTGGACGCGCTGGGGTTCCAGAGCACGACGGTCTATAACGCCGCAAAGCAAAGGGTAGCGAATATAGACCAGCTGGGCTTTGCCACCAGCTATAGCTACGACAGCACCGGCAGACCCTCGGCGGTTCAAGACGCGAACGGTCATTTCACAACAAACGTTTACAACGCGCGCGACCTGATCGCGGTTCAAAACGCACTGGGGTTTCTCTCGACCAGCACGTTCGACGCGCTGGATAGAAAGACGGCCATGCAGACTCCGCTGGGCTATATCTCGACGAGCGTGTTCGATGCGGCCGGGCAGCTCAGCGCGAGCATCGATGCTTTGGGCAATCGGACGAGCTACACCTACGATCTGGCGGGCAACCGAACCCAGGTTCAGGACGCTCTGGGTCATATTTCGACGAGCGTTTACTTTGCGGATTCGAACCGGATGCAGGCGAGCGTGGACGCTCTCGGGAACCGAACGACGAGCGTGTTCGATCTTGCCGGGCAGCAGACCTCGCGCCAGGACGCGAGAGGCAACCGCCTCACGATGGCCTACGATCTGGCGGGCCGCCTCGCCTCGATCGCAAACGAGCTTGGGTTCGTGACGAGCTACGCCTACGACGTTAATGGAAGTACGTCCACCCGCATGTTTCCCTCGGGCGATATCACGAGTTACGGCTACGACCTGGCGGGTAGAAACACCTCGATCCTGTACGCGGACAGGACGAGCGTGACCTACGGCTTCGATGCGATCGGTCGGCGCACGACTATGGCGGACTCCACCGGCACGACGACCTACGCCTACTCGGCGCGCTCCGAGCTTTTGGGCAAGACGGACCCCGGGCCTCTTTCCCAAGCCTACAACTACGATCCGGTCAGCAACCGTACGCTCCTCATCGACCCTGACGGCGGGCGCATCACGAGCACGTTCGACGCGCTTGGCCGCGCAAGTTCGACTGAGAAGCAGTCGGGGGCACGGTTCACATTCCAATACGATCCGGACTCTCGCCGCACGACTCTGCTTCTAGGCCTCGGCTCGACGCGCAAGTACGCTTATGATCCGGTTACCAGGCTGACGACGCAGATCGAGCTGAACGCCTCTGGCCAGCCGATCTCGACCATGATCGATTCTTACGACGCGATCGGCAACAGGACGGGTAGGACCCAAGACGGCCAGGTAACGACGTGGGTGTACGATTCCGTCTACCGCCTGACCAACCAGCAGCTCGCCTCAGCCTATGCGACCTTTACTTACGATGAAGTAGGAAATCTGCTCGTCAAGTGGCAACAGGGCGGGGCGCCGATGAGCTCCACGTACGACGCGGCGAACCGGCCGGTGACGACGGTTCAAGGCTCGGGCACGACCACCTACACGAGCGACGCGAATGGCAACCTGACGGGGATCATCGCTGCATCATCGAGAACCACGATGACCTACGACAAGGAAAACCGCATGGCGAGCTACCAGAAGCAGTCGGGTCCGGTTGCCCCGCCGGTATGGCGGGCGATCTATAACGGCGACGGG
>JAICWL010000084.1 GCA_025934835.1 Fimbriimonadaceae bacterium | reverse complement strand
TGGGTGCGTCGCCCTCCCGGACAAGTTCCATGGCGGTCCGCTCGTTCGCGTTAACCGAGTCGAGTGCAACTTGGTAGCCTTCAGGATCCGTGCAACCGTCCGGCTCATTCTCACAGTAGTCGTACCAGTTCCTGCCGTCCTTGGCAGGGTCCCGTGTCAGGAACCTACCTGTGCTGGGGTCGTAGTAGCGGTGGCCCAGGAGCTTGAGGGCGCTGTCGGGGTCTTCTTGGTAGCCTCCCCTGCCCACGAACCCGAAGGGGCCCTGGGGTGTGCCGGTGCTTGCGACCAGGAGGCCGAAGGCGTCGTACTGCCTCGTGGCCGTGGTCGTCTGGGAGCTGTTCGTCTGGCGAGTGAACGTGCCGAGGTAGTCCTGGTGGTCGAACTTTGTCGTGGAGCCGCGCCGCTCGCTCACCCCTGGAGTGTACAGGGCCGAGCCGTCCGACAGAACGGGGTCGGTCACGTCCGCGCCGTCTCGCTTGTAGGTGGCCGTGCCCGAGCTATCCACCTTGCCTACGCGGATATCCAACCCATTATATGAAAAGTTATTGCTTGCTCCTCCCGGATAGCTAATGGATGTCCACCTATCCTCATAGTCGTAGCTCAGAGTCGTGGTTCCGGATGCGCTCGTCACCGTCTTCGTGCGCCCGGCGGCATCGTAGGTATACGCCTTCGCCGTCGCGCCGCCATTAACAATCGAGGTCAGCTTGTCCGCGTCGGCCACCGCATACGTATCGATCGAGCCGTTCAAGGTCTTTGATGCCCGGTTGCCGTTCACGTGGTACGTTCTGGTTCCCGTGGTTGCTTGGGCGAAGCCCGATTGCCCTTGGGCGCCTTTCATAGCACGGAACCGTTCCAACATTCATAATGTCGCCTCATCTCGCCGACCACTTGCCGCATCGTTGTAGGATCCAAGATGCCCGACCAGGCCCCACCGACTCCCCGATAGCCGAGAAGCGCGCACCCCCGTAGAATAACGACGTAAAGGGCGCATGGTCCGGGTTCGTCAACGGTCGCCTGGCTATCGTCTGCAATGCAAAACGTTGAATAGGCCGAGGCGGATCCAAGAAACTTTACGAAATTCAGAATCGATTCCCAGCCGAAGAACGACTCGGCGCTGTCCAAGGCGCAAAGACGTAGCCCGGCTGCGTCTGAGGAAAAAAAGAGAGTCCACTTAAACTCATCTACCGTTATGTCCCGGAGGGCGCTCGCCGCATAGACCGCTCCGTCCCTGGGTTTGAGAGGTTGCACTTCAGCAACGGCGTAGCCGTCCTGTGCTACGAGTTGATCAAGCTGGGTTCTCCCTTCGTCAAGGGCATAATCCTCTGGACGCAACTTCTCAATTTCGGCAAATATCCATATAAGGGTATCGGGCGAGAAAACCAGGCCGCCCCAAAACCCACGCACCCCCTGCGCCTTATCTGGAACCTGGAACCCGATAAGTCCGTTGTCGACCTTGCCAAGGACAAGTGCGGCGCGCTGGTCCGAGAACACTTTTAGGCTCCAATCGGGCGCCGTTTTCAGCCACTCCGTTGCCGTTTCGAACTGTTGCCATGAAAAATGTGCAAACGGTCCGCCCGTGGCTCCGAATGTCCAGGCCGCCGAGTCAGCTTGGATGTCCAGTAGCCTCTCTTGCCAGTCAACCTCGATGCGCAACCGAATAGAGCGAGGGCGGGCGGCCATGGCGTTACCCGCTGTATCTTCGTTGTCTATCGGGGCCGGGGTTCACCAGCTATCTCCCCCTCCGCCTCTCAACGGTATAAGAAAGGATGGGAATTCATCGCCCGGAAAGGCGCCAGGCAAATGCTTTATTCCCGGGCCTTCAAAATGATAATGTGGGTAGTAGTGTCTCAGATCTCTGGGATCCGTCGTATCCGGATCCGGCGGCGGTTTCGGCGTGCCGTTGTCGTCATAGGGGTGCCCTTCCTTAACAACCCTGTATCCGCCTCCAACCGGCCAAGACACCTTGTCCCTACCAGGAGTATTCGAGGTATCTGGATGAATTGTCGGCGGCCCGAGTTCGATAGTCGGATCGGTTTCTGGCCACCACCTGCTCTTTACCCACTTGTAAATATCTCGGCCGAGGTCGAGCAGGCCACCGACGGTAGGATCGCCGACTGCAGCGGGGTCTTCGCCTGGTTCTGGCAGTTCCGGAGGGATTTCCGAGCCTTCTTCATCGACCTGGTTTCCACTTGGGTCCACTCGGCTCGTCGGCTGATTGCCAGCGTAGCCATACCAGTTCCTGCCATCCTTGGCCGCATCCCTCGTCACAAACCTTCCTGTGCTCGCATCGTAGTAGCGGTGGCCGAGGAGCTTGAGGCCTGAGTCTTGGTCTTCCTGGTAGCCGAAGGCGCCCGCAAACCCGAACGGGCCCTGAGGAGTGCCGGTAGTCGCTACAAGGAGTCCAAACGCGTCGTACTGCCGGGTGGCCGACGTTATCTGCGAGCTGTTCGTTTGTCTGCTGATAGTGCCGAGGTAGTCGGTATGGTCGAAGCTGGTTCCGCCAGAGCGGTGCTCCGAGATGCCTGGCGTGTACGCGGCGACTCCATCCGAGAGCACAGGGTCGGTCACGTCCGCGCCGTCGCGCTTGTAGGTGGCCGTTCCCGAGCTGTCCATCTTGCCGACGCGGGTATCCAGCCCACTATAAGTGAATGAGTTCGTGGTTGAGCCGGGATACGTAATACCGGTGAGCCTGTCCTCGTAGTCGTAGCTCAAGGTGGTCGTGCCGGATGATGTCGCGACGGTCTTAGTCCTGCCCGCCGCATCGTAGGTATAGCTCTTCACGGTCGCGCCAGAATTCGTGATCGATGTCAGCTTGTCCCCGTCATCCACCGCGTACGTGTCCGTGGAGCCGTTGAGCGTTTTGCTCGCCCGGTTTCCGTTGGCGTCGTAGGTATACGATGCCGAATAACCCGAACGTGACTCGCTGGTCAGCTGGTTAGAGTCATCGTAACCATACGCGGTAGCGACAGAATCCACGGTCTTGCTCGCGAGCCGGGAGGCGTCATCGAGCGCGTAGCTCTCGCTGGAGATCACCGAACCGGACGAAGTGTAATGAACCACCGAGCTCACGCGGTTCCGGCTGTCGTAGCCGGTCTGGGTGTAGGCTCCAGAGGCGAACGTCTGCCTCGTGGGCTCGTTCACATCGTTATAAACCCAAGAGGTGGTCTCGCTTTGCGGGTTCGTGAGCGACGTGAGCCGGGAATCGTCGTCGTAGCCGTAGCTCGTGGTTCCCACGCCCGTTTCCACCATCGTGGCCCTGCGCCCAGGCATGTCGTAGGTGTACGTTATATTCCCCTGGGGCGTAGAAAGACCGGTCAGCTGGCTCGCCGCGTCCAGGGTCCAGCTTGTCGTGCCGGTAGCGTCCACCATCGATGTGCGCCTATCCGCGTTATCGTACGCGAAGCTCACATTCGGGCCGGTGGGATACGTGATGCCCGTCTGCCTTCCCGCGTCGTCGAACGAATAGCTAATCGTTTGCGACAGCGGGTTCTCATACGCGGTGAGGTCCCCGTTTCCGTCATACGTCCAGTTCTCGAGTGCACCGTCTGGCATCGTGAGCGAGGCCGTATCGCCACGGGCGGTGAACGTATACGTGCTCACCTTGCTCCGGCCGTTCGTGACCGACGTGCGGCGGTTCGCACTGTCGTAGCCGTAAGACTCGGTATCGCCCCGGGCGCTCGTTATCGAGCTCAGCCTGCCCGCATCGTCATAAGCATAAGAGCTCGTGTGGCCCAGCTCGTCCGTCACGCCGGTGAGGTTGCCCTCAGGATCGTACGCTTTTTGAAGCGTGCTTCCTCCGGGGTGGGTGTACACCGTGGGCCGGCTCCAGACGTCATAGCTCACACTCTCCGTGTGCGAGAGGGCGTCTGTCGTCGATGTCAGCCTGGAGAGCGAATCGAAGCTGCAACTCGTCACGTGCAAGAGCGGGTCGGTCACGCTCGACAGATTCCCGTTCGCGTCGTAGCTAAAGCTCGTCAGCTTGCCCAGGTAGTTCTCGCTGGTCGATAACAGCCCGTAGCTCCCGTACGTGTTTGTCTGCGCCGTCCGGCTCAGGGGATCGGTAGCCGTGAGAAGATTCCCGCTCGTGTCGTAGCTGTAGCTCGTCTGGTGCGAGAGGGCGTCTGTATCCGTCAGAACCTCGCCAAACCCGTTGTACGTGAGCGTTCTCGTGTGAAGAAGCGGGTCCTGCTCAGTGAGCACGTTCCCTTTTGAATCGTAGGTGTAGTGCCACGTCTTGCCGCGCTTATCAACCAGCGTCGTGACGTTGTGGTTTGTGTCCCGGCTCGTGTAGCTCTCGCTAAAGCCCGATCCATCTACCGAACTCGCAAGGATGCCACCGGAATAGTTGTCCACCGAGGAGTGCAAGAGCGGGTCCGTCATCGTTGTCGCGCTGCTCGTGTATGTGTAGGAGCTCGTGTGACCAAGCGGATCTTCGGCGGTGGCCAGACTGCCGTCGGTGTTGTATGCGAACTGCCAGAGCTTGCCACGCCTATCCGTATGGCTGGTGATGTGATGGGACGTGTCATAGCCGAACTGGTCCGAGTAGCTCGTGCCCGAAAGAAGCGGCCAGGTCACCGTCGTTAGGTCGTTTGATGCGTTGCGCGTGAAAGACCAGCTGTTTCCCGCGGGATCCGTGACCGATAGAAAATGGTTGCTCGCATCGAGCGAGATGCTGACGTAGCGCCCGTCCGGGGCCGTAACCTGCGTCACGTAGTTCCCGGCATTCAGGCTCAAGCTGATCGTATTGCCGTTTCTATCGGTGATGCCCGTGCAAAAGCCCGAGGTGTTGAAGCTGTACTTGGTACCGTCCTTTCTCGTGAGCGTCCAGGTGGCGTCGGCGTTCTTCACGAGAGAGTCGGAAATACCCGCCGGAGGGCTGTAGCTCGGGCCCGCTCCAAAGGGAACCGAAAGCCCGTCTCCCCAGTGAAGGGTGGGAGCGCTGCCCAGGTTGTTGATATAGATGTCGTAGGACCACGTCCAGCCGTATCCCAATTCGTCCGAGTAGTTCGTCTGGCTGTTGTGATACAGCGTGAAAGAAAGCGTCTGGCCGCCGCGAACCTTGAAGTCGAACAGGTGAAGCGTGGTGAGCCTATCGCCGTTTGCCGTGTTGACGCTGCCCGATTTGCCCGCGGGGCTCGTTCCCTCCCAAGCGTAGCTCGAGCCGGGCGAGGGGGAGACCGCGAGGCTGTGAGAAGGCGGGTAGTACGCGCTCGATGCCGAGAGAAGGTAGCCGGGGTCCACCTTCACCTCCTCGAGCCGGGCTCTGCTCCAGAGGCCCCGTCCCTCGTCTTTGCCGGGGTGCGCGCCAAGATAGGGCTTCGTGGGACGTTGCGAGAACTGGGGCGCGCGGCCGAAATGAAGCTGAGCGAGCGTCTCGGCCAGAGAGCGGAGCCCGAAGCTCACGCCGAGAGCGCACATGGAGTAGGCGAGCGAAAAGCAGATGAAGAATGCGAGCGAGCGGCTAAGCATCAGCCGGCGAAAACTGCGAGGGGGGAGAAGCATCATTGCGGTCACCAAGCGCATCATAGGATAAGTACTACCGGCGTGTCAATAACCCCGAGAAGATTCTTTGAGAAAATCTTCAGCAAAGGTTACTTCTCACCCGAAAGAACTATCCCGCGCAGGATGATGTTCTGCGCGCAGAGGAATACGATCAGCCCCGCCGATGGGCCGGCCTATGCACCTGCCCGGTTCCATCGCACGGTCAAGGCGACTAGGCCGCGCCTAGCTCGCGCTGCAAGTTCGGCTCAGGCTCGCACTTCGAGCGCTCTTCCAACTCCGAGAGAAACCGTTTCAGAACGCATTGGGCCGCGTGTTCGAAGGACCTTCCCTGCCAATGCTCCGGAATCAGACCGTGGCGCAGCAACGACTCCGCGTACGTCTCGAATCGAGGCAGATCCGGGCGTCGCCTCCGGACGTCCTCCGGTTGCTCGATCCATGCCCGAAACGGGTACGTCGGTAGCTCCTGCCCCTTCACGAATACATGCACCAAAATCGGGCGCGCCGTGCAAAACCACATCGTGGTTTCGACATACGTCGCTCGAACCAGATCTAGGTCGTATCCCCATGGTTTGGACCCGGCAGCCGCCGACGGCAGGGACATCGGGCCACCCCGAAGCTGCACTTCGGCCCAGCTCTTGCAAAGTTGTAAAGCGGTTGAAAACTTCTCTCGATCGATCATTCCATCACATCCAGGCAAACAATTCTCGGCGCGAACGTCGTACACAATATATACACAGAATATCGCCGCCCGTTACACAGTTTTCGTGTAATATACGAACATGGCCACGCCGGGCGACAAAATCCGATTCCTTCGCACCACTAGAAGGCCGAAATGTTCTCAGCAGGAGTTGGCGCAGATGATCGGCATCACCCGCGATCAGCTTGCAAACTACGAAACGAACCGATCGCTGCCAAGCCCAGAGGTCACTCGAAGGCTTGCAAGGATCTGGAGCCTGCCTCCCGAGTGGTTTTGGGATTCGATGGGAGTCGAGCCCTCGCCTCGAGACTCAGTGGCATTTGGCGTGCCGCCGCCCGGAAGTGATCCTCCCGCGGGCTCCGAGATACTCGCTTATGCTGCGCCGGGCGTGGGCCGACGGCTATTTCCGCTCGTCGGCCATGCCGGCGCCGCAGCGTTCGGACTTTCCTCGGAAGGCGTCGGAATCGCAGAAGACTGGGTCGAGTTTTCCGACGACCTGTACCGGCCCGACCGTTTCGCGGTTACCGTCAAAGGCGACAGCATGGAGCCGCGCATTCGCCACGGTACGTATGCGCTGATCGAGCCCGATCCGAATCCGCCCGAGGGCGTGTTCGTTGCCGCCCGAAGCGGAGAGCATGAATACGTCGTGAAGACTCTCCGCGTGGTTGAGAGCCGCCGGGAGCTCCACCCCGAAAAGTCCGGCTACCCCGTGCTCGTTCCCGGCGAAGGCTGGGTTATGATCGGCTATGTCGTCGGCCTTCGGCTCGAGAAAGGCAAGCGCAAATACATCGAGGAAGGAGACAACGACGGAATCCGACCCTAAGGGCCATGACATATCGAGAGCGTAGCGCCAGCGCGCGGGAATCATGTTAAGACGCAGAGGGTAGGGCTGCGAATTCCTTGGAACTGGTTCTGCCTGGCCTTTTCGGCCCTTGCGCTCGCCTAAACCGGATATCGGCTTCCTGCCGCCTCTCCCTCCGGCGGAGTCGCCTACGGCCTGAACCCAGACGGCACGTATTCGTCGGGTCCTCCCGTTTGAGAGGGTCCTTGCCCGCAGCGGTCCCCCCTTCCCGGGAATGCCGACGTCCGAATACGTTCCCTTTCAGATGATGAGCCGGAACTCCGCGCCTTGGATGGCCCTCCTGAGCGGTCCTCAGACCGTTGGCTCGGCAACGCCTACTTCGTGGCAGGCAACAGCGCGTCTACACCGAGACTGCCTCGACTTGGTGTACGTACTCCTTGAGCGCCCGCCCGCGCATCCAGTACCAGAGCGCCACCATGATGCATCCCACGCCCCCCGTGACGATCGAGCCCCTTTCCCCGATGCCGCTCGCCAAAGCGCCTGCCTCGAAATCGCCAAGCTGTGGCCCTGAGATCTGAAACATAGAAGCGATCGACGACATGCGCCCGCGCATGAAGTCAGGTGTCGTGAGTTGCCGGATCGTCTGCCGGAGCACCGTGCTGATCATATCGCTGGCCCCGGTTAAGGCCAGGAAGAAAACGGCGCTCGCCAAGTTCGGACTAAGGCCGAAAAACACGGTCGCGGCTCCGTACAAGCCGATCATCGTGATTACCAGCCGCCCTTGCCGTCGAACCGTTGGAAGCCACGCCAGCGCTCCCGCTGCCAAGAAGGCGCCCGTTCCCGAAGCCGCAGCCAGCACGCCGTAGCCGCGCGCGTCCAGATGCAGGATGGAAGCGGCAAATGCAGGCAGCAGCGCATCCGCTCCCGAAAGGAACGTGCCCCAAAAGTCGACGATCATGGCGCTGCGCAGAACCCGGGTGCCGCGAACGAACGTGAAGCCTTCGCGGATCGATTCGATCACCTCGCGAGGATTTCGCACCCTCTTGCCGCTCTGAGATAGGTTCTTCGGCAGAAGCCAAATGGCGATGATCACAGCCACGAATGAAGCGGCGTTCAGTAGGTAACAGGCCGCCAAGCCACTCACCGCACCAACGCCTTTCCATGCAATGAGGAACCCGGCGACGATAGGACCGCTCACGTCGCTCAGCCGCCACACGATGCCGTTGATGCTGGCCGCGTTCGCGAAATCCTCCGCCGGCACGAGATTCGCCATGATCGCCTGTCTTGCCGGCCCATTGAACGCCCTCGCCACGGCGCTCAGCCCCACGACTAAATAGATCGCGCCGATCGTATCGCGCCCCGTGAGCGTGATGTAAGACAGCGCGCCTGCCAGAACCGCCATGCCGGCCTGGGTGACGAGCAGCAGCGTGCGCCTATCGACCTGGTCTGCCAGTACACCGCCAAACAGGCTGAAAGTCAGAAGCGGCCCGACCCGGACGAGACCCATTAGACCCACGTTCAGCGACGAATGGGTCAGATGGTAAACGTGCCACATGATCGCCGCCGACTGGATCATGGTGCCGATGTTCGACACCAGGCTCCCGAATTGGAAATTCAGAAAGTCCCGGTGTCGAAGCGACGGCAGTCGTTCGGCGATGGACACTCCAGGTTAAGTACCCCATCGGCCGCCGAGCCGGCCCGTCAAGGCTTGGTCGCTACGAATTCAGTCCAGAGATCGCCCGGTTCCTTGCCCGTCAGCTGCTTGAATACCGGGATCGGATCGCGTGCGTGCCGCATTTCGTCGTCCAGCATCGGCACCAGCCTCTTATCGTAGCGTTGCGAAACCCACGCGAGAAAATACGCCGTGGTCCGATACGCATCGGTGTACTTCGATTTTTCAGGATCGATCCTCGGCCTGCGCGCCTCCGGCTCGTAGCGCCACCAGCGACCGTAATCCGCGATCCCCTCGACCAGCCAGCCGGGAGTCTTGTCGGAATCCGGGTAGGCCTGAATTACATGCGTGAGCTCGTGGATCACCATGCCGAAGTCGTCGGGATGGTCCCGGATCCAGGTTCCCTTGATCGTGATCGTGTTGCCGGCAGTGTACGCGGGCGGGCCGATGTTCGGCTTGACGACGAGCCGCACCACCCGAGGCGGCTTGAAACCGCGCGTGGAAAGCAGCTTGCAGATTTCCGGAAACCACTCCGAAGCCAGAGTCCCCGCTGCCCGCACCCAGGCTGTCTCCTCCGGCATGGCGGAGGCGTCGACCTCGATCCGCGGCGAGCGGATCTCCGGAGACAGAGGATAGAAATAGCGCGTGTACGCGTCGGGCCCCGGCCCAGCTTGGGCGAAAACGGCCAGGGCGACCAAGGTAAGCATGGCTTCAGGATACTCGCGAGGCAGCCCGGCGTTTCTTGCGCGCAGGCGATGCGCCCGGCGCGGTGATGTAAAGCTGCTCGATGATCTTGGCGATCACCGCGGTCCAGCCGGTCTGGTGGGCGGCGCCGAGACCCTTGCCCGTGTCGCCGTGGAAATACTCGTTGAAAATCAGCGGACCATCGGCCTTGAGGTCGCATGGACGAATCCCGTCGCTTCCGACGAGAAATAGCTGGAGCAGTTGGTGCTCCAAACTCGCCGCGACCTCGCCAAGGCGCATCAGTACCCCGCTCCCCTCCGGCATCTCCACTTTGAAGTTCTCGCCAAAGTAATAGTCGAACCGCTGGAGCGCTTCGATCATAAGGAAGTTGATCGGGAACCAGACCGGCCCGCGCCAGTTCGAATTTCCCCCAAAGGCGCCCGTCGTAGATTCGCCCGGCTCGTAGTCGATCTCTCGGAGCTTGCCTCCCGCCATCAGCTTGTAGGGGTGGTCGCGGTGAAACTTCGAGAGCGCCCTCAGACCGTGGTCCGAAAGGAATTCGCTCTCATCGAGAACCCGGCGCAGAATCGGCTTGATCCGCTCCGGCGGCACGATCGAAAGCAGCAGCCGCTCGCCCTGGCCGGGAACCACCATGCTCGGCACGTTCGCAGCCATCTCGGGCCGATGGTCCAAAAACCACTGCATGCGTTCGGCGAAATCTGGAACCTTCTCGAGCAGGTCCGGCTCGATCGTCGTGGCGGCGAACAAAGGAATGAACCCGACCGCGGAACGCACCTTGAGCGGCTCGCTGCTTCCATTCGCGTGGCGCAAAACGTCGTAATAGAACTCGTCCTGCGGATCCCACATCTCGAGGCCATCGATTCCCCGAACGTTCATCGCCTCGGCGATATAAAGGAAGTGCTCGAAGAACTTGGAAGCCACGTCCTGGTACGCCTCGTCATGCACCGCCAGCTCCAAACCGATGTCGAGCATGTTCAGACAGAACATCGCCATCCATGCCGTGCCGTCCGATTGCTCGATGAAGCTCCCGTCTTCCAGGTGCTCGTTCCGGTCGAACACGCCGATGTTGTCCAAACCCAAAAAGCCGCCTTCGAAGACGTTGTTGCCGAGGGCGTCCTCGCGGTTGACCCACCAGGTGAAATTCAGCAGCAGCTTGTGGAACACCCGCTTCAGAAACTCCAGGTCCCCCTTGCCAGTCATGCGGCGCTCGATGTTGTAGATGCGCCAGGCAGACCATGCATGGACCGGCGGATTAACGTCGGAGAACGCCCACTCGTAAGCCGGTATCTGCCCGTTCGGATGCATATACCATTCCCGCAGCAATAAAACTAGCTGCTCCTTCGCGAACGTCGGGTCGATCAGCGAGAGCGGCACCATGTGGAACGCCAGGTCCCACGCCGCAAACCACGGGTACTCCCATGTATCCGGCATGGACAGCACCTCCGCTGCATGCAGTTGCTTCCAATCCTTATCCCTGGTGCGAGTTCTGGGAGGCTTCGGCTGATCCGGGTCGCCCTTGAGCCAGAGGTCGATGTCCAGGTGATAGAACTGCTTGCTCCAAAGCAGCCCGGCAAACGCTTGCCTCTGCACCGATGCGATCTCGTCCGGAATGCCGCTCGCCTTCGCCTTGTAAAAATCGTCCGCCTCTCGGATGCGGGCCTTGAATGTGGCGTCGAAGTCCTTCGGAAATCCCTCGACCTCGTCGAGCAATGCCGTCCGGACAACCCGGCTGCCGCCCGCTTCGATCTCAAATCGGTACAGGCCACCCACCTTCGATCCGGTGTGCGCCGGGTTGACCGCCCCGAAGTCGTTCTCAATTACGTAACGGTGGAATGCGTCCTTCTGGTAAGGGCCCTCGCTGGCGCTGCCGAATACGCGCTCGGCGTTCGTGATGTTCTCCGTGAATAGCACGTCGTCCGGATCGTCGAACAGCCCGTACATCTCGCCGTACCGGGGGTGCGGAAGCAGGATCTTGCCGGACGAAAGCTGCGTGGCCACCGGCTTGTGCATCGTATGGTCCCAGGTCCACCGGTTCCGAAACCAGAATGTCGGCAGCACCCAGAGCGTCGCAGCGTCCGGCCCGCGGTTCACGGCCGTGATGCGCGAAAGCAACTGGCTCGGAGCCCGCTTGGCGTATTCGATCTCGATGTCGAAGAACCGGTTATGCTCGAAAACGCCCGTGTCTTCCAGCTCGAACTCCGGCTCCAGCCGCGTCGCCTCGGCATTGCGCCGCACAAGCTCCTCGTACGGAAACGCGGCTTGGGGGTACCGATACCGCATGCGCATGTACGCATGGGATGGCACCCCGTCGATGTACCAATAGCACTCCTTTACGTCCTCGCCGTGGTTGCCCTGCGAGTTCGTGAGCCCGAACAGCCGCTCCTTGAGAATGGGGTCCTTGCCGTTCCAAAACGCAGGCGCCATGCAAAGCAGCCCGTGCTTGTCGCTGAAGCCCCCGATGCCGTCCTCGCCCCAGCGATACGCCCTCGACCGAGCCATGTCGTGCGGAAAATAATCCCACGCGGTGCCGTACGGGGAATAGTCCTCCCGAACGGTTCCCCACTGCCGTTCGGTGAGATACGGCCCCCAGCGCCTCCAGGCTGCATTGCGCCTGCACTCTTCGACACGAGCCCTCTCTTCTCCGGCCATTGAAGTGGATTCTAGTTCATTCCAATGCCCAAGCCGGCGGGCCGGGCACTATCCGATCAGCGAATGCAGCAGCCCCTTCTTGCTTTTCTTCTTCGGCTTCTCGTCGCGAGGGTGGTCGTGGCCGCCGCGCATGTCGCCCACCGCCCGCATCACCCGAAGCAAGCTCAAAGCACCGATCACGAGTGGCGAGAATCTCTCGAACTGCCGCGATGCTGTCTGAGCCACGAGCTCCACGGAGCCGACAACCCCCTTCGTCTTGGACCCCACGTCCGCGACCGTCTCCTTGACCGTGACCGCGAGATCCTCCACCTTGTCGACCAGCGTCTTCACTCGCTCCGAAAGCGATCGAATCTCCGGCTGCAGCCCCGAGACGACGCTCACGAGCTTGAGCATCACTATCGACAGGATCGCGAACCAAATGATGTTCAGGACAAAAAAGATGCCCGACAGTATTAACCACCAACTAGGAATCTCGTTCATGCCTCTCCCTGAATGCGCGCTTGCGCGGAGCTTCGCGCAGGAATGGTTTGTTCAAACGTCAACGCTCCTCCTCGAACCTCCGAAGCGGCGTCGTTTATCGTGAACCGCTCTCCCCACAAGCCTCTGACGCAAATCCGCGCCGATAGGTCCTTCATTGCAGGATTATGGAGCGTGATCGTCGCCGAGCTCTTCTGAGAATTGAAGCTCAGTTCCTCGATCGAGCCGCACTCAGCCGAAACTTCCACACCGAGCTGCCGCACCACGATCCGCCTGCCGATGCCGTCCCAAGGGCGCACCGTGAATGTCTCGCCTTTCTCGTTCGGCTCGGCTTCGAAGAAGCAGCCGAACGTGAGCACCCCGCCCTGCCTCCACGAAGGCAGCACGTACGCGCTCATGCGCCGCAAATAGTAGTACAGGCTGATGCCGATGTCGCCGGTGATCCACGACATCCCGTAATGCTTCGAGGCCTCGTCCGGACAAAACCCCATGCTCGCCGCCCCGTCGGCCCGAACCAGCGCCCAAACGCCCATCATGCCCCCGAAAGCCTGCCGCAATTCCGAATCGGGCAGATTCGCATAATCGCGCTCGAGGTTCTTCCACATCATCGTCGCCGCGGCGATCGAGTCCGGGCCGTGGCAAAGCTGTCCCCGGTCCGACATTGCCGACTGACCCAAATTCTCCGAATCGTCGATCCACCGGGTGCCGCTCCCATACCACCACCAACTCGGGCTCAGCGACCTCGCGGCGTTCGCGCAACGCTCGATGCGCTCCTGGGCCTCGTGGTCTCCGCGCCTCCGGGCCACCATGTACGACTCCTCCAGCCCGGCGGTGCCGAGGCCCTCGATCGCGGCCGGGTAGCGCCTCCTCGCAAGCTGGCGGCCCCGCTCCTCCAGCTTCAGCCGTATTTCGCGCGCCATCCCCTCTTCCCCGGATGCATCCAAGTCGTCTGCAATCTCCGGAAGAAACGACATCAGCGCCACGCCCGTTTGAGGCATCAGCGCGTGCGCGAACATTGCGAGAACCGTGCGCCCCGCGAGCGACAGGTAGCACTTCGAGCTCTTGCGAGCCGATGGCCACAAGCGCGCCACGCGCGACATCGAATGGTACAAACAGGCGGCCGACGCATACGCCGGCGCATTCCCGTGAGAGATCGCGACCGAATGTGCGTCCGGCAGCACGACGCCCAAAGTGCCGTCCCCCGGGTTTTGGACCCTGCCGCGAACGAACACCTCGATGCTGCGCTCCACGGCCGCGATCTCGTCTTCAACCGGAAAATGAGCGTTCTTTTCGGCCAGGAACAACATGTCCGCAAGCGCCGATTCGATGCCCAGCGGGCTCGAATATAGGTCCAGATCGGTGATTGGCGTCGCCGTCGTGTTGTCCGCCGGCAGTATCGCGCCCGCGAAAGGCCCCCCGTCCGGCGCAACTTGATGCTCCACGATCCATCGAGCCCGCGCCTCGATCAGCGATGCGATCGGCTCCGTGAACAGTAGATGCGCCTCGCTCACACGGTCCTGCGAGTCGGCGAGCACCAGCCGCGCCGCGCTCGGCTGCTCCGGCTTGATGAAGCAGAAGCCGCCATCCTCGTCCGCGTCGGTCTCCAGATCGGCCTCGACGTCGGCGAAGAACCGGGTCGGCGTCACGCCCTGCACCTCGACCGCGATGCCCACGTTCGCCGGCGCGACGGCCGAAGGAAATAAACGGAAGGCCGGCTTGCCGCAAGCGGCCAGTACGGCGTTCACATTGTCCAGCCGGTTTCGGTCCGCGGGCGCGAATCGCATCTGGTAGCTCCGGCTCTCGCCCGGCTCGAGAATCGCCGACGTGTTGCCCAGGAACCACTCGGCCCACCCCTCCCGCTCGGCGACCCCCTGGCTGTGAACGTACACGACGGGGATCCCCTCCCACCGCAGCGGAGTCTGCAGCGACGCCGGTACGTGGTGATAAAACTCCCAGCGCGTGTCGTCCCCCGGAAAGATCAGCAGCCCCGGCGGCACCGCGTTCAGCCTCTGCGCGAAAAGATAGCTTGCCGTCCCGCCGATGAACTTGTGAATGCGAACCCGCTCGTGGAATAGCGCCCTCATCCCGCGCTCGGTTTGCGGAAACCCCTCGTACACGTTGTTTAGCGCAAGTGGAAACCCCAGCTCGCCGATCTCGACGCTCCTGCGGCTGCGGTTCGTCAGCTTCAGGTCCCAGCAGATCTGGGGCGCCGGCCCGAGAATCTCGCTAAAGTTCCCGGTCGCGCGTAGCTCTTCCAGGAACGGGAACTCATACTCGAACCCGACGATGCCCGAAGCGTCCTCGCGCTCCTCCACGGCCGCGCGTGCGTTGCGGCTCACGACCCACGGCTCGTCCGGCGAGAAACGCGCTCCAAGCAGGATGGTGCCGGGATAATAGTCCTCCGAGACCTCCTCGCCCATGTTCAGGGGAGGCGCGACGAATTGGAATTCCTCGTTCTCGTCCGGGAACGTGGGATCGCTCGCCCAAAGCTGCTGGATCCTGCCCGCAGGGCCGAACTCCAGCGAAATCAGCGAGCCGGTAAGCTCCTGCCGGTCTAGGCCGAAGTCATCCATCGGGGACGGCAGGTTACCCGTTGCCTTTTCTCAGAAGCATAAACCCGGCATCCAACC
>JAICWL010000160.1 GCA_025934835.1 Fimbriimonadaceae bacterium | reverse complement strand
CGGTCAATAGCCGGAATCGGTCGTTCAGTCGTTCGAGGATCTGTTCCGGTGAAAGCGACTTCAAACGCGCCGCAGCGAGCTCGATCGCAAGCGGGATGCCGTCTAACCGGCGGCAGATTCGGGCCACAGCCATAGCATTCGAGTCCGTCAATTCGAATTCGGGCTTCACGAACCTGGCGCGCTCGACGAACAGTGCCACCGACTCGAGCGACGCCAGCTCTCCCGTAGTTGGAAGCCGGCGGATGTCGGGAAGGCTCATCGGCTGCACGCGGAAGAGCTGCTCACCGGGCACGCCGAAGGCTTCGCGCGAAGTAGCTACTACGCGAAGGCCCGGACAGCTTCTCAGCAAGCGATGAAGCAGATTGGCCGTTGCGGCCAAAACATGCTCGCAATTATCGAGCAGCAGCATCACGCGCCTGTCGCGAAGGAAATCCAGTACTGTGTCGACCATCGGCCGCGAAGGCTCCTCCGCGACTCCGAGCGCGGAACCTATCGCGTTGATGATCAGCGACGGTTCGGTGATAGGCGCCAGCTCGATTAGAAAGATGCCGTCGGGCATCTCGTCCAGCAGAGTTGAAGCCGCTCGCAGGCCCAGCCGGGTCTTGCCGGTACCGCCCGCTCCGACGAGCGTCACCAGCGGAGATTTCTCGACAAGCGCGCGAATTCGCTCCAGCTCGGCTTCCCTTCCGACAAACGAAGTCAGCAGTTGGGGCAGGTTGTTCGGCGTCGCCTCTAGGCTCCGCAGAGCCGGGAAGTGGCTGGGCAGGCCGGCTCCCACGAGCTGGTACACGCGCTCTACGCGCTGGATTCCCTTCAGGCGCACCTCGCCGAGCTCCTGCAGGACCGCGCCTTCCGGGAGGCACTCCAGCATTTCTTCGTATGCCGACGAGGAAACCAGCACCTGCCCGCCCGATGCAGCCGACATGAGCCGAGCTACTCGATTGAGAGCCGGGCCGAAATAATCCTGGTCGCGATATTGCGCTTCTCCGAAATGGATGCCGACGCGCACGCGAATGGCGCCCACGCCTTCGAAGCTCTCTCCAAGCAGCCGGGTCTGAATCTCCATGGCCGCCGCGCCGGCATCCGTCGCCGTGGGAAACGCGGCGCAAAAGGCATCGCCGATCGTCTTGAACACAACGCCGGAGTGACCTTCAATCGCGCTCCGGAGAACGGCGTCATGCCGCTCCAGGGCAGCTTGCATGGCTTTGGGTTGCTTGTCCCAAAGCTCGGTGCTGCCCTGGATGTCCGTGAACATGAAGGCCCCCGACCACATCGCGGTGACCGTCACAGACGACGCTTGGCTCGAATGATTGTCAGTGGACGAGGGTGACACTCTGCTTGCCGCTTATCGGATCGCCCGATTGGAGCTTTCCGTTAAGCTCCAGAACCTGTGTGTCCGGAGCCAAAGCCGACGAATCCGAGTCTAGATTGAAAAACGCCACGAGGTCTGGCAGTCCGTCGCCGTTGACATCCTTCGTGATTGATTTGGTTGCTGGCACGCGCTGAAGCGACCGTACATCCCCTAGAGTCAGACTACTCAACACACTTCTCGTAGCGTCCAGTGTAGGCGTCGACAGGATTGCGACCGGCAGATTGCCCGTGTCCGTCGAGCCGATATTGTTGTCATTGTTCCCTGGCTTGACGTCGAGGAACACCCTGATCGGAACGATCTTATCGTCCCATTGCGTGACGCCGCCAGGCAGAATCGTGATAATCGACTCGCTCTGGTCGTTCATCCCGAGGTCCGTGGCGAACACGGAGCTCCAAACTTGGCTGCCGACCCCGTAGATGCCGTTCAGACCCTTTTGGGGAAACGGCGACCCGAAGTGCGCGGGAATCAGCAGCGGAATCTTGAGCTCGGTCTCCAAGACCGGATAAAGAGCCAATTCAGACACATCCAGTCCGAGCGCCGCTTTGATCCCTAGCGCCGTGGCGTCACCGTCCGGGAGGCCGTCGCCATTCAGATCGTAGTACGCCGCCACTGGGCCCTCACCCATTTGGCCGACCGCCGCGCCGCGGAGCTGCAAAACGAAATTGGGATACAAAACTCCGCCGATCGTCACAGGAAACCTGACGTCGCCGACGAACGCCCCCGGCGCGAAATTGATGTTCGTCCGAAGCCGAAAGAAAATCCGCACGAACAGGGCGGGCGGCGCATTCTTGGGATCGTCCTCGTCTTGACCGATCGCCCAGGTGGTCTCGCTGTTGTCGTCGAGACTGTTCGGTATTCCCCTATAAAGAGATCCGCTGATGAACGTTGCGCTCGTCGAGCCGGACCACTCGGACTTCGACGAGTTCACGCCGTCGACGCACACAGGGCCATTCAGCAGGGAATTGTTCCCAGATGCGGACACTAGGGCAAAGCTGGCCATCCAAACGGCCGCTACAGCTCCGATCCGCCCAACAAGACGGGATTTCACGATAAATGACACTTTATCCTCCTGCGCAGCACATTTCGCCTCCCTATATTACTGCAATGAACTAGAAATTGAGGCGTCAAAAAGCCAAAAACATCCGGCTCTGAACGGTTTCGTTGCAGGTCCGTAGAAATAAGTATGAGTGAGGCGATGCTACCCAAGACCGAAGAGGAATGGCGGGGCGTGCTGACGCCCGAGCAGTTCCGCGTATTGCGTCAGAAGGGCACCGAAGCGCCGTTCAGCGGCGAGCACTGGAACACGCACGAGCCTGGGGTCTACCGTTGCGCGGCCTGCGGTGAGCAGTTGTTCACATCCGACGCCAAGTTCGACTCCGGGTGCGGATGGCCAAGCTTCTACGAGGCGATCGATCCCGACAAGGTGGAGGAGCACACCGACCTCAGCCACGGCATGAGGAGGGTAGAAATCACCTGCAAAAACTGCGGAGGACATCTCGGGCACGTGTTCCCGGACGCGCCACAAACTCCGTCCGGCATGCGCTACTGCATCAATTCGGCGAGCCTGCAGTTTCAACCCAAGGAAACACCCGGCGCTTAGCCGTGGCTGGCCCTTTCGTCGCAAGCTTGCCCCCTTAACGAATCCTTCTGCCAATCGAGCCGTATTATTCGCGGAATGGTCCGAACTATCGACCTAAAAAAGCATTTCGTCGACCCCAAGAAGGGCGTCATTCGCGCAGTCGACGGAGTGAGCTTCGAGGCTGTCCCCGGTCAGATCTATGGTCTGCTGGGCGTCAACGGCGCGGGAAAAACTACGACCCTCCGCATGCTCTCGACGGTGATCAAGCCCACTTCGGGCACCGCAACTGTGGCTGGGTACGACATAGTCGCCGAGCCCGAGAAGGTCCGGGCCAACAT
>JAICWL010000106.1 GCA_025934835.1 Fimbriimonadaceae bacterium | reverse complement strand
TTGTTGCTGCTGGCAGCTTGGGGAACGGTGCCTAGAAGCACGCTGGCGTTCGGCAGTTCCGGATTCGTGACGACCTCGTTTGTAAGCTCGAAATTCTTGGTTGGCCTCGCCGTCACGCTGAAGTTGCGGATCATGACCTGGTTATCCAGAGGCAGCGTCCGCATCTTATACATGACGCTCGCCTTGAGCATCTTGCTGTCCGCCTTGTCGGTCTCAAAGCGGAATGTGCGGTCGATGGCTCGCTGGCCATTCGGATCCATCTGACCCTTGTAGTCGAAGCCGAATGTGTTCGCGCCGAGTTTTCCGGAGAAGTCGAACACTCGGTTTTCCTTGAGCCAATTCGAGTAGTCGGCCGCGGTGTCCAGCGCGAAATCGAACTTCACGTCTCGAACGGGCCCAAGTTGGAAGGCCTTGGCACTGCTGACGGCTACCGTTCCGAACGATTGGGTGCGGGTGCCGGGTCCTGTCTCCCATTGATTAACGCCGTAGCCGCCGCCGAGGACAAGGTTCCCCACTTGCCCAGGCTGGACCGTTCCCGACTTGTCTGGGGCAAGGTTCGGGTCTGCGTTCTTGCCGACCGTGAAAGTAGAAGCCAGAGTCGACGCATCCTGGCCGGTCAATTGCCGTGCGTATCCGTAGCTGACTCGAACGCCGTTGCCAAGGTCGAACCAGAACCCGTAGTTTCGGTGAACTTCGTCCGCGTCCTCACCGGTCCTGTCGATCTTAGTGTCGGTCACGCTCACGCCGGTTCGCTTGGTCAGCTCTGTGCTGATCGTGTTGGCGCTGACATCCTCCTTGTCTCCGTTGTCGAAACTCGTTCGGCTCTGCTCGGTTCGGACGCTCGTATTCTTGCTCAGCTTGGCTTCGTAGGCGAATGACTCCTTGTGGAAGCTAAGGGCTTGGGCGTTTGTGCCGTCGAATTGCTGCCTCTCATCCAGGAGCTGCAACGTGCCGTATTTACCGAAGTTCTCGCTGAGAGACATCCTCTGCGTCAGGTTGGCGAAAAGGATGTTGATGGGATCGTCGTTCTTCTGTTCGAGCTGAGAATAGGAGAACTGTGTGGACTTCGTGGGCGCCCAATCGAGCGTTACGTTCTGAGTTTTGCGCAACTCTCCCGTCGTGGCGTTCATCGCCTGCATCAGGTAGGTGTCGATTTTCAGATTAGGGAGAATCTGCCATTTCAACTTCGCGTCATGCTCGTTGAAGCCTTGCAGGGTCGCCAATAGAGCCTTTTCCGGATCGACGAGCTGGCTCGACACACCGAATGCGGCCGAAACATCTCGCGCGCCAAGCGACATGTCGAATGTCTTTCCGCTCAGGGAAACCGACGTTCGGCTCATGTCCCCCCCGTCCGCCGTTGCCGTCGACCGTAGGATCGCGAGCTTCTTGTCGCCGAACTGAGAATTGAACGAAAGGTCGCTTCGATCCAAGCCGGCGACCGTCCCGAGCCTTTGCTTCTCCAGGTCCATCATGGAGGTCAACTCGTTGAACCGGGGTCCAAGCTCCTCGCGGCGCAATTCGAACGACGAATGTTTGCTCTGCAATGAAATCGTGTCGACGAAGCCGCCATCTTGCCGGCCCTTCAGTTTGAGGTCGGAAAAGTCGGCGTTCCAGCCCTTGAACGCGCTCGTTGTGAAGTGAGTGAATTCTCGGTCCAAGCCGACTCCGCCGAAGAATTCGTTTCGATCATTTCCGCCCACCGGCACGTTCGGCCCGTACATTCTGGCGATCGTGGAAAGATTGTTCGCGATCTCGGGCTCTTGCAGAGCGCTTAGCGACGTGAAGCCTGGAGAGACGTTGCGGCTGATGTGCTCGAGGCTCCAGGTGTTCGCCTTCACGGAGACGTCCTGGGAGCCGAACTTGCCCGTCGGGCTGTCCACCAGATTCTGAGCGAAGGTGATCGGCGACTTCGCTCCGAGAATGCTGGATTGCATGCTCATCCATTGCCTGTGCAGCCCCGCTTCCCGGCCGTAAAGCGCCTTCTCCGGCCCGAGCAGGTTGCCCATGCGTCCGAACGTCTGGTCGACCGATTGGTCTCCCAAGTCGAATTTGATCTTGCTCGTGTCGAGCGTCACGTCACGACGACGGATCTCGGCCCCGGTGCCGCTATCGGCAATCGTGTTCAGCGCGAACGAAAGCTTCGACATCTTTTGGTCGAATTCGCCCGTAAGGTTGTCTCGGTTCATCCCGGCTTCCTGCTGGAGCTGGGCTTTGTTGGCTTCCGAGATGTCCGCAAACCGTGTGAAGCTCTTGTCGACGCTCTGCGAGTCCCAATTGAGCTTGACTCCTTTGGTAGCCAGACCCATGCTGCGCCAGGCTATCGAGCCCTTGCCATCCCGCACTACTTTGTAATCGTCACTCAGGGCCAAGGAGCCGAATCGCAAGTTATCGAGCGCCATGCCGAAGCGCGTCAATCCCTTTTCTGCTTGGTAGCGCTTCAGATCGTCGGAGCTATAGCCTGCGTCCGCGACCGTGCCAAACGAGGCGAAATTCTTGCTGATGTCTTGGTAATCGAACTTGGCACCTCCGCCCAGCAAAGAAGTTTCAAACTGCTGGACGAGGAATTGCGAATGACCCGAATCCGGCGCTGCGGCGCCGTTTTGCGCATTCGGATCAAGGGACAGCCCAGATTGGACGTTGTTTTTCTGCCGGTCGCCCATCACGAACAGCCCGCCAAGCTTGGAGCGGGCACCCAAGTTGAAACCATCCCTCCAGCCGAGCGTATTCGAGCTGATGACCGAGCCATCGGTGGCGCGCTCGGTGATTCCGAGCCCCATCAGCACGGTGAGATTGCCCGGCATCAAGCTGAATTTGAAGCCGTTTATACCGCTGGGCGTCGAAGAGTCGGTCGCAGCCGCGCCCGCGCGGTATCGGTAGTAAACCGTCAGAACTTGGCCGGCCCTCTGGGCACGTTTCAAGTACACCACGCCGGTGCCGTAATCCATCGAGTAGTCGGCGTCCGGCTGCAATATCTGCCCGTCGAGCTGCACTCGCTCGGAACCTGGGATCACATTGCCGAACCGAAGAGGAGCTCCCGGGCCCACGGCCCGCAGGGTGATCATGTCGAGGCTCGGAGTGCCTCCGACGTCGGTCGCGTGCGACGCATCGGTCGTCTGCGGGTTCGAAGTCGCCTCAAAAATTTGCGCAGACACGGGCAGCGGCAACGCCACTGCTGCGCAAAGCCCGATCCATCGCCGATTTAGCCTTCCCATGGCTTGTACTCTATGCGTACATCCCTCTATCTCTACATTCTAGACCAAGGCTGTCCACCATGAAGCGAACGCCCCAGTCGATATGACTCTCCTATTGGACTTTCGGCAATCCATCGCCTAGTTTCCAGTAGGAACACTAGTTTTGACGAGCGGCCCTGCGTGGAGTCACCAGAATTCCAAGCATTTATTTGAAAATGGAGCTCGACGCGGAAGTGTATTTGGTGCCGCTCTCGCGCGAAGAAGCGCTCGAGGTGTTCTCGCGCTGCCTCCAGTGCCAGGAAGCCGACACAGAGCATAGCGCGTCGGCGCTCAAGAAACTGGCCCAAATATTGGCTGCGGAAAGCTGCCCCGGCCAAGCTCGAGTCGCACGCTGATTGTCCGACTACCCACTGCCATGCGACACTTGCCGCTCGCAATAGTGCCAATTTCAACCAATTGGCGCGGGTAAAGTGTTACAGAGCCAAAAAGGACGACACACGGTTTCCTTGCGGCCACCCTGACGAGGACACCAATATGGCGGTCACCCTCCGAGACATTGCTCGATCGCTGGGCCTATCTCACGCGACGGTTTCGTTCGTGCTGAACGACCGCCGAGACGTCGCGATCCCGGAAGTAACCCGAGAGCGAGTTCGGCGCGCCGCCGAAGAGATGGGCTACCGCCCGAACCGAGCTGCGCGGGCGCTGGTGAAGGGCCGCACGCAGATGCTCGCGCTTTGCGTGCCATCGCTGGTGAACCCTTACTACGCCCAAGTCTTCAATATTCTGCATAGCCACTGCACAGAACACGGATTCGAGACGATCTACTGCGAGACCGGACACGCCAAAGGCGTTGTGCGCCCCTACGAGTGGTCTGTCGATGGCGTGATCACGGTCGATGACGGGCTGATCGAAACAGGGCTCAGTTGGCCGAAGGGGCTGCCCGTCGTGTCCATCGGGGCGTACGTGGACGAATCGAAAGACCACGTACGCTTCGATCTCTACGATGCCGCCCGAGCTGCCGTCGAGCACCTGGCCGATATCGGCTGCAAGCGCATCGCTCACCTCGCCGTGCTCGCGCTGCTCGACGACCCGAGAGGACGTTATGCGGCGTTCCGGCGGGTCGCGCAGGAGCGAGGGATCACCGGCGAGCTCGTGCTATCTCCCGACGCCCGACGGTCGACGATCCGCAAGACGCTCGTCGCGTACCTCGAGCAGTCGGAACCTCCCGACGGACTGTTTTGCTACAACGACTGGTCGACCGTGGCAGCGATACGAGCGCTGGCGGACGCAGGGGTGGAGGTTCCGAAGACAACCGCCGTCGTCGGCTTCGATGGGCTCGATGTAACGCAGTACCTGGTGCCGTCCGTCACAACAATCGCCCAGCCGATCGAAGAAATGGCCGGACTGGCATTCGAGATGCTCCAGGCAAGACTGTCCAACCCCGAAGCGCCGACTCAGAGGTGCATGCTGCCAGGCGCTCTCAAGATACGCGAGTCGACAACCCGATGACTGGCGAGCAGCTCGACCCGTGCGGTCGAGCCCGAAGTGCCGCTAGCGGCATGAACAAGCTGGTGGGACAGATGACTCTGTTGCGCCCCAATCTTTCCGAAATTGTATAGATTCCTGCCACAATGGTACGTAGGAATGATGGGCGACGCCCACGGCCACCTTTGAACAGATGAGCGACCAGGTACTGGATCAATCGACGGAGCTGCTGGAGCAGTTCGCAAACAAAGATTACGAGCACGGCTGGAGCGTGGACCTCGAGACCGACACGCTGCCCCCGGGGCTGAACGAGGACGTAGTCCGAGCGATTTCCGAGCGGAAGGGTGAGCCAGAGTGGCTTCTAGATTGGCGCCTCAAGGCGTACCGCCATTTTCTGACCATGAAGCCGCCGCATTGGCCGAACGTGCGATACGTCGAGCCCGATTTGCAGGCGATCAGCTACTACTCGGCGCCCAAGCGCAAGCCGGAGCTGAACAGCCTGGACGACGCCGACCCTGAAATTCTGAAAACCTTCCAGAAGCTCGGCATACCAGTCGAGGAGCAAAAAGTTCTCCTGAATGTGAAAGGCGCAGCCGCTAGCGCTGCCGACGCGAGGAAGGCGCCGGCCGAGCTGAGCGGGATTGCGGTCGACGCGGTGTTCGACTCCGTGTCGGTGGTAACCACGTTCAAAGAGGAGCTTGCGAAGCTGGGAGTGATCTTCTGCTCGATCCAAGAGGCGGTCCGCGAGCATCCGGAACTTGTGCGCAAGTACCTCGGATCGGTAGTTCCTTACAGCGACAATTATTTCTCCACGCTGAACAGCGCGGTGTTCTCCGACGGTTCGTTCGCATACGTGCCCAAGGGCGTGCGCTGTCCCATGGAGCTCAGCACGTACTTCCGGATCAACGCCGAGAAGACGGGGCAATTCGAGAGAACCCTGATCATCGCAGAAGAAGGCGCATTCGTCAGCTATCTCGAAGGCTGCACGGCACCCATGCGCGACGAAAACCAGCTTCACGCCGCTGTCGTTGAGCTGATCGCGGTGGGTGACGGCGCAACGATCAAGTACTCAACCGTGCAGAACTGGTATCCCGGCGACAAGGTCACCGGCAAAGGCGGCATCTACAACTTCGTTACCAAGCGCGGAAAGTGCCTGGGCAAGCGAAGCAAAATCACGTGGACCCAAGTCGAGACCGGCTCCGCGATCACTTGGAAGTATCCGTCCGTTATTCTCCAGGGGGACGACAGCGTGGGCGAATTCTATTCGGTGGCGCTCACCGCGGGGCATCAGCAGGCCGACACAGGCACGAAGATGATCCATATCGGGAAGCGCACGAAGTCCACGATCGTGTCGAAAGGAATCTCGGCGGGAGTTGGACAGAATACGTACCGCGGGCTGGTTCGCGTGAACCCTGGGGCGGAAGGCGCACGAAATTACAGCCAGTGCGACTCGATGCTCATGGGCGACAGGTGCGGGGCGCACACCTTCCCTTACATCGAGGTCAAGAATCCCACTGCGACGGTCGAGCACGAGGCATCGACTTCCAAGATTGGCGAGGATCAGATTTTCTACTGCAACCAGCGCGGGATTCCGACCGAGGACGCGGTCAATATGATCGTGAGCGGGTTCTGCAAGGATGTTTTCCGCGAGCTTCCGATGGAGTTCGCCGTGGAAGCGCAAAAGCTGCTCGGTGTGAGTTTGGAAGGCTCCGTAGGTTAGGAAACTTTCCCGGCCGACTGCCAGCGTCGGCTGCGCTCGGTACGCCATAGGCAAGAGCTCCGCATAAGAGCCTCCGAAAAGCGGCTAGCCTCGGGGGCCGATGGGCTTTCCGTCCATCGACATCTTCATCGAAGTAACCTCGGAGCGCTTGAGCTTCAGCCCGGTGTCGGTATGCACCCAGAGATCACGAGTGGAGGACGCCATCTCCAATTTGTGCTTCCCCTTCCCCTGACTAACCACTGCGACGAAATGCCCGGCCACAGTCGCAAGCACTCCGCCGTGTGGCCGAGCCTTTATCCTCACGATCTTGCGCGGCCATCGGACGTTTTTCGACATGGCGGCTTGCTGCTTGAAAGCAGCGATCACTTGAGCCTTGTTCATGTCGGGCTCGCCTTTGTGTACGACCGTGAAATCGTCCGTCAGCATGGAGCCGATGGCGTCGATGTGGTTCGCTTCGAATGCCCGGCTGAATTCCTTGTAGTCGCCGTCGAGCTCCTTTCGGACGCTTCGAGAGATTTGGGCCCCGACGGAAATGGCCATCAGCGCTACCAAGGCCGCCAGTTCAACTTTCATAGCAGCAACATCATAACAGATCATCTTGTTGCCGGCACGGGTGATCAAGCAGAGCCATAATGGATGCCCGAAGGCGCATGCTTGAATCCTCTTCCGGCGAACTTGGCGATACACAAATCTATAATCACTCGTCTGCCGCACGCGGCCTGATGGCCGAGATCTCCAGCCGTCTTGGCGCTCCACTTCCCGAGACGCTATGGCGCCGGCGAAAGCCTACTGCCGCTTAGATATGAATCCCGAGCTCAAAGTCCGTCATTCGCTTACGCCCGCAGACGTGGAGGCCGTAGTCGAGATGCACCGCTCGCTGTACGCATCGGAGCAAGGTTGGAGCGACGAATTTGTGGATTACGTTCGCGCCCCGCTCGAGCTTTTCCGTAGGAACCACACCGAAAGGGAGCGCATCTGGCTCGTGGAGAGGGGCTCCGACCTCGTGGGCTCGATCGCGATAGTCGATGCCGGCGAGAACCGGGCCCAGCTTCGGTGGCTGCTCGTGCATACCCAGCATCGGGGCAAAGGCATCGGAAGTTGGCTTGTGCGCGCCGCCATAGAATTCAGCCGGACGTCCTCATACGATGCGGTCTTCCTTTGGACCGTCAGCGCTTTGCGGGATGCGGCGAGCCTTTATCGTTCGCATGACTTTGCGTTGGCGGAAGAAAAGCCTAGCCATATCTGGGGCGCGGACCTGACAGAGCAGCGATACGAGCTTCTGCTGGGCCGAGAGCCGGACGGCTCCTCGCGTAGCGCTAGCGGATGAAGGTAGTTGTCGTCCAAGCGGTAGGGGAGTCCATTTGGCCGTGCGATTGAAGACAGTTCAGCCACCGGCCAGGTGATAGACTCGCGAGAGGTGTAGAAATTGTGGTGGGCCCGGTGGGGATCGAACCCACGACCAAGCGGTTATGAGCCGCACGCTCTAACCTCTGAGCT
Organism: Fimbriimonadaceae bacterium; assembly: GCA_025934835.1. GTDB lineage: Bacteria > Armatimonadota > Fimbriimonadia > Fimbriimonadales > Fimbriimonadaceae > Fimbriimonas. Next base: position 875 of record JAICWL010000106.1, on the reverse strand, counting down.
ACAGGCCCCACCGGGCTGATGTTACCTGTGGCGGTTCGGAGAACCCGCCTGCGCAAATGGCCACGCCTTTACCATAATGCTCATTACGACAATGACGTCCGCCTCTGAACCTGCCGGCTGCTCGTTCCTCGCCAACCCGCCCCAGCACATTTTCACTCCCGAATGCTTTTCGGCGGACGAAAAGCTGATGGTCGAGGTCGCGGAGCAATTCAGCCGGAACGAAGTTACGTCGCGAACGGACGCGATCGAGCGCCAAGAAGAGGGTCTGATGCCCAAGCTGATGAGGCTGGCCGGCGAGCTTGGACTGTGCGGCGTGGACGTATCGGAAACGTATGGCGGCTTGGGTCTTGGCAAGAACCTAGCCGCGCGGATCCTCGAGTTCATGAGCTTGGACGGCTCGTTCAGCGTCACGTATGGCGTTAGCACGGGGATCGGCACCTCGGGTCTCAGCTTGTTCGGTAACGAGGACCAGAAGCAGCGCTATTTGCCTCGTCTGGCGTCCGGGGAGTGGATCGGGGCGTACGCGCTCAGTGAGCCGAATAGCGGAACCGACGCACTCAGCGCCACCACCAGGGCCGACCGTCGGTCCGGCGGCTTCGTGTTGAAAGGGGCCAAGATGTGGATTTCGAATGCCAAGTGGGCCGAGCTGTTTCTCGTCATGGCCAAGGTCGACGGCGACAAGTTTTCCGCGTTTCTCGTCGAGCGGGCCTTCCCCGGCGTAAAGATCGAACGCGAAGAGCACAAGCTCGGCATCAAGGGCTCATCTACGGCGAGGGTGCTGTTGGAAGACGTTTTCGTGCCGGAGGCCAACCTGCTTCACGAGATCGGCCTAGGGCACAAGGTCGCGCTGAATTGCCTCAACATGGGCCGGTTCA
>JAICWL010000175.1 GCA_025934835.1 Fimbriimonadaceae bacterium | reverse complement strand
TTTCACCGGAGCGAGTTAAACGGCGGCTGACCGATACCTCGGCGCTTTCCACCGGCAACGCACCATCCTCATTGTCGAACAGCAAGTGCACTTCGGCAAAGCCGAGACCCTTGCGGCGTGAGCTGCCGCTGAAGATGACGTCCTGTCCGATGCCGGCGCGCAGATGCCGGGCATTGCCTTCTCCGAGGCCCCAGAGGATGGCGTCGACCAGATTGGACTTGCCGCAGCCGTTCGGGCCGACAACCGACACTATCCCGCCGTCGAGGCTGAACTCGGTCCGGTCGGCGAAGGTCTTGAATCCAAAGATGCGTACTTGCTTGAGCCGCATGGCCGAGGTTCAATCGAGGATACTTCGTAGCCCGCTCTGAACCTAACGATTGCGCCAACAAGCGCAAACTCGCTCAAGGGTGAGAGAGGCTTAGCGCTTGCACCACGTCCGGATCGAACACTTTCGAGCCCGGGCTGCCGTTCGCCACCGAGAAGGTGCCGGAGAAGTCATCCAGGGTCCAGCCGACGTGCTGGTGCGCAAACGCCGCCACGACATCCTTCAGATATTGCTTCCTGGCATCCTTGGGAGCGGCCGCGGTCACACCAAACTCGTCGCATAGCAGCCGAACCTTATGGTCGCGCGCCCATTCGGCCGCGCCTTTCAACGCCTTCTCGAGCGAGTCGGCATCCCATCGGTCCTTACCGTAGTCGTGAAGGGTTTTCTTCGACTGGTCGTTGTCCAAGTCGGGCAATAGCGGCGCCACATTCGTTGGGCTGCTGGGATACGGCACGTTTTTCAGAAACCTGACTGGGCCCGCGAGCGCCGCGTACCCTTGGTGAGTAAATGGGAACGGGTCGCTGAAGTGAAATGCGTAGATCACGTCTCGATCCGCGAGCGGCTCCAGCTCGGCCGAATCGATTGCCACGTCCCGCCTGCCGGGAATGATGAGCGTGTGCTTGGGCATCATGGGACGCACCCATTCGATGGCGTCGGTCATCTCGTCGTGCCATTCCTGGGCCTTGCCTACCGCAGTCACGTCGAGCACCTCCAAGAAAACGCGGTCCGGATCCGTGTCCCTCATCGCACCCGCCAAGGCAAGTAGAAACGAGCGGTACCGGTCGAACGGAGCGGTTTTCGGAAGGATCGGACCGAACCGCACTCCCGGCGTGACGGTTACGATGGCAGCCAGGCCGTGGTCCAGTACCTGGTCGAGGCACTTGATAAACGCGGCGACCTTCTTCTTGTTGAGGATCACGGGCATTCCGCCATCCCAAAGACTGTACGGGTCCAGGGCGATCCGGACGTGATCGAAGCCCGCCTGCTGAATCTTGTCCAGATCGTCTTCCCTCACCCGCGAGACCATGTCCTCGACGCTCTCCGGCTGTGTCCACCAGGACGAGATGTTGAGGCCGTGCGAGAGTCGCTCCATTCGGGCGGCAGGCACTTCATTTGACTGAAGCGGTTGACCGAGAGCGAAGCATGCGAGAAGAGTGGGCAGCATGGTTCAAAGGGCCGACGCAGAGCCAAGCCCAATAACCTATACGACGCTTTAGGGCCGATCAGGTCACGCCGAGAGTTCGGTAGGCTGTGGCCCGGCGTTGGTAGTTTCGAACGAAAGCTGGCTCACTCATGGGGGCGCTTATGCGGTGCTTTTCCTGGGATGGCTACTGATCGCCGCCTGTGGCTATTTCCTGGCAGCCACGATCGGGGGCCGCAACGCAGCGCCGAACGACGGCTGTCTTTGGGGATTCTTCAACATTCTGCTGACGTTGTTCGGCGGGAGCGCGGGGCTCCTTATCGGTGAGTTTCCTGCGACGATCGCGTGGTCGTTGGCCCTCGCCGCGGTGCTTCCCGCACTCTCTTTGGTCTGGATGGCAAGCCAACTTCGCAAACGGTGAACGGGCGGGAGCGGGCCGCCGGGACCGTATACTCTCACGATGCCCAAGAAAATTGCCGTGCTGGCTGGGGACGGCATTGGACCCGAGGTCACCGCGGAGGCCGTCAAGGCCCTGGAGGCCACGGGCCGTTCGATTTGTGTCGAGCACGCCCTCATCGGCGGAGCGGCTTACGATGAAATGGGCAAGCCGCTGCCGAAGGAGACTCTCGAGTTGTGCAAAGGGGCGGACGCGGTGCTTCTGGGCGCAGTCGGCGGCCCCCGATGGGACAACATTCCCGACCCGGCGCTTCGCCCGGAGGCCGGCGCGCTTCTTCCTCTGCGCAGGGAGCTGAACCTCTATGCGAATGTTCGCCCGGCACACACGCTGAAGCCGCTGATCAAGGCCAGTCCGCTCAAAGGCGCCAGGGGAGCGGTGGACCTTGTGGTGGTGCGCGAGCTTACTGGAGGGATTTACTTCGGCGAGCCGAGTGAGCGTCGGGATAACGGGAACACGGCCGTCGATACTTGCATCTAC
>JAICWL010000062.1 GCA_025934835.1 Fimbriimonadaceae bacterium | reverse complement strand
GGCGACCGCGACGGCAATCCGAACGTCACAGCCGAGGTCACTTGGAACACGCTCGTTTCTCACCGCACGCTCGCCCTGGAAACGTTCCTTGCCAGGGCCGAAGCGCTGCGCCGGGAGCTGACGCAAAGCGTGAAGTTGGTGCACGTGGACGAAGCGCTCGAGCGCGCAGTCCGTGGGGAAATCGAGTCCGGCCTGGTAAGGGCGGAGCATGCCGCTCGCTACGCCCAGGAGCCGTACGTGCTGCTGCTTCTGGCCGTCGAGGAGAAGCTCCGTCGGGCCGTTCTCAGCGAGCCGGGCGGATATGCGTCGGCGAACCAATTGCGTGACGACCTGCGGCTGATCCAGACGAGCCTAAAAAACAACCGAGCGGGCGAGGTCGCGGAGCACGGCGCCCTGCCTCACCTCATCCGCCAGGTCGAGGCGTTCGGCTTCCACCTTGCAACCCTCGACGTTCGCCAGCATAGCGACGAGCACGGCCGGGCCCTGGATGAGGTGCTGACAGCAGCCGGAGTGCTGCCAAAGGCGGGCGCGTACCTTGACATGGCCGAGGAAGAGAAGCTCGCCTTGCTCACCGCCGAGCTCGCCAATCCCCGGCCGCTGCTCCCGTTCGAATACGCTGTCTCGGAGGGCACGCGTAAGGTCCTCGACGTTTTCGGCGTTATCCATCGCGCCAAGCGAGAGCTGGCCCCGGAATCCGTCGAATCGTATGTGATCTCCATGACGCACGGCGTCAGCGACATGCTCGAGGTGCTGCTTTTCATGAAGGAGGCGGGCCTCGGAGGCGAGCTCGACGTGGTGCCGCTGTTCGAAACGATCGACGACCTGCACCGATGCGCCGATCTGATGCGCCAGCTTCTCGCGAACGAAGCCTATAAGAAGCATCTCGAGTTGCGCGGCTGCCAGCAAGAGGTCATGCTCGGTTACTCTGATTCGAGCAAGGACGGCGGCTATCTGGCGGCGAACTGGGCGCTCCAGTCCACGATCGCCAGCATGGCGGCGGTGAGCCGCGAGACGGGCATACCGATCCGCCTCTTCCATGGCCGCGGAGGCACCGTGGGCCGGGGAGGCGGCCGCGCCAACCGTGCCATCCTGTCGCAGCCTGCCGGATCCTTCAGCGGAAAGATCCGCTTCACGGAACAAGGCGAGGTCATCTCATTCCGGTACTCGCTCCCCCCGATCGCGCACCGGCATCTCGAGCAGATCGTCAGCGCGGTTCTGCTCGCCGCCAGCGGAACGGGCTCGCCCGGCGCCGAGGAGCGCTTCGGAGCTGCCATGGCCGAGATGGAGACGCTCTCCAAAGCCAAATATCGAGCGCTGGTCTACGACGACCCGCAGTTTTGGGCCTTCTACACGCAAGCCACGCCGATCGAGCACATCAGCCTCCTGCCGATCGCATCGCGGCCGGTCTCCCGGGGCGGAGGAGCGATCAGCGGAGTCGAGGGGTTGCGGGCTATTCCGTGGAACTTCGCCTGGGTGCAGAGCCGGGCCACGCTCGTCGGCTGGTACGGCATGGGCACGGGCCTCGCGTCGTTTGCGGAGAAGGGCCCCGAGCGCCTCGAGCTTCTGCGCGCGATGTACCGCGAGTGGCCGTTTTTCCAGACTGTCGTCGATAATGCCCAGCTTGAAGTCGTTCGGGCGCATCTGCCCACGGCACGGCTCTACGCCTCCAGAGTCAAGCCGCCCGAACTCAGCGCTAGAATCGAGGGCGAGATCGAGCAAGAATACGCTCGGACCGTCGAGATGATCCTTTCGATCACGGAGCACTCGGAGCTGCTCGCCAACGCGAAGGTCGTGAAGAGGACGGTCGAGTTCCGTAACCCGGAAGTTGCGCCCTTGAGCACACTGCAGGTCGCGCTCATGGATCGGTGGGCTACGCTGAGCGAGAAGGAGCGATCCGGAGTCTGGCGCGAGGCGATGCTTCAGAGCATCGCGGGCATCGCGGCTGCGATGCAGAGCACCGGATAAGGACAAATTAGGTAGACATAGGGTAACATAAATCAGCATGATTGGCCGCTTGCACGGGAACCTCGCAGAACTCGAAGGAAACTTGGCCCTCGTCGATTGCAACGGTGTGGGATATGAGGTGATGCTGCCGGAAATGGTGGTGGCGGCCCTGCCGGGAATCGGCGAGCCGACGACCTTGATCGTTCGCCAGATCTTTCGCGAGGACGGAACCACGCTGTACGGTTTTGTCGAGCCGTTTCAGCGACGCATTTTCGACCTCCTGCTCGGTGTGAACGGCTGCGGGCCGAAAGCTGCGCTCGCGCTCATCGGCCAAGTTGGTTGCGACGCTGTCGCCACTGCGGTGCTCGCACAGGACTCGCGAATGCTCATGCGAGCGACGGGCGTGGGCGCGAAGCTGGCCGAGCGCATCATCCTCGAGCTCAAGAACCGCATCCATGAGGAAGCCCTGCTCCGCAAAATCGAGACGCAGACGGCAAAATCCAGGAAGCCCGAACGCGAGGACGAGCTGGTCGACGCCTTGCTCGCGCTCGGTTACCGGAGGGCCGAAGCCGAGTCTGCGGCGATCGACGCCCGCACGGCAGCGGACGGCGTCCAAGACCAGCTTAGGCACGCGCTGAGGGTATTGAAACGATGAGAGCCGTGAGAGACGACGAGCTAAGCCCCGAGAGGCTTCCAACCGACGAGAACGACCTGAGCCTGAGGCCCAAACGGCTGTCGGAGTTCATCGGCCAGGAGCAGCTCAAATCGAATCTGTCCGTGTTCCTTCGAGCCGCTCGGCAGCGAAACGAGCCGATCGACCACGTGCTTCTGTATGGACCTCCCGGACTCGGAAAGACCACGCTCGCGCACATCGTCGCCGCCGAAATGGAGGCCGACATCCATGTGACGTCCGGCCCGGCGGTCGAGCGCCCCGGTGACTTGGTGGGCATCCTGACCAACCTGGAACCGGGGGCGGTCCTCTTCATCGACGAGATACACCGCCTCAGTCGCCCGGTCGAGGAGATCCTCTACCCGGCGATGGAAGATTGTAAAGTCGACATCTTGATCGGCAAGGGTCCGGCCGCCCGCTCGATTCGGCTCGACGTGCCGCGATTCACTGTGGTCGGAGCGACGACGCGGCAAGGCCTGCTGACAGGGCCCCTGCGCGACCGGTTCGGCATCATCGCGCACTTCCAGTTCTATAGCGCGGAAGCGCTGTATCAAATCATCGTCCGCTCGGCAGGCATTTTGGGGTTCGACATCGAGAAGTCCGGCGCCTCGGAGATTTCGCGGCGCTCGCGAGGCACGCCGAGAATCGCCAATCGGCTGCTCAGACGAGTGCGCGATTTCGCGCAGGTCGAAGGTAAGGGCTCGATCGATCGCGAGATCACCGACACCGCCTGCCGAGCACTCGAAGTCGACGACTTGGGCTTGGATCGAATCGACCGGACGCTGCTCCGCGTGATGATCGAGCGCTATCGCGGAGGCCCGGTCGGCCTCGATACTCTCGCCGCCAGCACCGGTGAGGACGCCACGACGATCGAGGACGTGTACGAGCCGTTTCTGCTGCAAATCGGAATGCTTCAGCGGACCCCGCGAGGGCGCTCCGCTACGGACTCCGCGTACAAGCATCTGGGATTCGCCCCTCCGAAGAGGCTGGGCGAGAACACTCTGGACTTCGACTCCGAATCCTAGAGACCCCGGCGTGAGCCGGGGCCTCTACCCTCTCTATCTACATGTCGCCGTGCGAATGCAGATTGCTGTTGTAATACGCGTTCGATTTTTCGAGCGTGAACGACTTGTCGCCGTCCATGTATTTCGCCGAGGTCGTCTGCCCCATCATCACCGTTGGATGAACCATATCGTGGATGTTCGAGATCGAGATCGCGCGCTTTCCGTCGCCACCCATCAGGGGCACGGTCTTCAGCTCCATGATCGACCCACCGTCGACCATCGCGTCGTAACTTCCCGCGCTTCCGGCAATCACGATTTTGGCCGGCTTGACGAACGCCACCGGCCCGAAGCCGTTCAGAGCCGCTCGCATAAACGCCTCGCCGGCAGCCCGCTTCTCGTCCGTCGGGGCATCTACATAAATCGTCACCCACTCGCCGGGCGCCGCCGCATATGCGGTTCGCACGCCGTCGAGGGATTGGCCGTTGTACTTGCCCGAGTCGATCGAAAACGCACCCACGCCTTGGCACCCTCTTTCGGCGCCAGTCAGCTCGCATACGCAGGGCGAGGCACAGCTACACCCCTCGACATACGAGCCGTTGTATTCAAAGCTCGCCCTGGTCTGATGGCCAAGAGGAGTCGCCGTCGAAAGTAGTGCGACCGCTTGAACTGCAGCGAACGTCGCAACGCGCACACCGATGTTCATATCGTGCTCCTTTTCGGACTCTCGAACCGCGCCGACAGGGTCGCTGCCCCGTCAGCCTTACAGGCTCTCTTCCATTATAAGATATAATCTGGCAATTACAGGTTATTCTTTTAGCCCGGTTGCGGCGAGGCTCTGAACGAGCTGTCGCTGGAAGATGAAGAACAAGATCAGCACCGGCAGGATTGAGATCATCGCCCCGGCCATCTGCCAATTCTCTTTGCCGGGGAACCGCCCCTGGAGCATGGCGACGACCAGCGGCAGCGTGAACTTCTTCTCGTCGAGCAGGATGATGAGGGGACCGAGGAAGCTGTTCCACGAGCCGAGGAACGTAAGGATTCCAAGCGTCGCCAGCAGGGGCTTGGAGAGCGGCATGATGATCGAAAAGAAGATCCGCAGCTCGGAGAAGCCGTCCACTTTGCCGGAGTCCACCAGGCTGTCCGGAATCCTCTCGATAAACTGGCGCGCCAAGAAAACGCCGAACGCCCCTGCGAGCCCGGGCACGATCAGCGGCAGCCAGGTGTCCAGCCATCCGAAGTCGCGGAACAGTAGAAAGCCTGGAACGAGCAAGACCGTTCCAGGGATCATCATCGTGGCCATCAGGCCCAAGAACAGCGCATCCTTCCCAGGGAAGCGATGCTTGGCAAAAGCGTAGCCGGCGAGCGGGCACAGCAGTAGCGTGCCGGCCGTCAGGCATACCGCCACAAACAGGCTATTCCAGCACGCCTGTAGCACGAGCCCTGCATCGAACAGCCCCGTGTACGGTTCGAGTGTGGGGTGGTGGACGATCAGGCTGATGTTGGGGTCCGTGATCTCCTGGGGAGGCTTCACCGAAGTGACCGCCATGTAATAGAACGGCAGCGCGATCACCAGGCCGACCAAGGTGAGCACCACATAGATCGCCACTCGCTCGAGCAGGTGCGATCGCATCGCGGCATTGGCGGAGGAAGCCCTGCGGCTCAAGCCTCTTTCCTCCGGTAGAAGAAGAACTGAACGACGGTCAGGCCCAAGATTAGGATGAAGAGGATGTAAGCGATCGCCGACGACTTGCCCATCTCGAACGTCTCGAAGCCGGTGTGGTAGATCAGCGGCACCATCGTGAGCGCCGAGTCGTTCGGTCCGAACCTTGCGCCGGCGTCCCCGCTCTTGTTGGCCAGCGTGTAGATCGTCTCAAACACCTGGTAGGCGCCGATGATGCCGAGAACGGAGATAAACAGCACCTGGGGTCGAAGGCCAGGGACCGCGACGTTCCAGAAGCGCTTCACCGGCCCGGCGCCATCGACGGCCGCCGCTTCGAAAAGCGCCGCCGGAATCTGCTGCAAGCCGGCGAGAAACACGAGAATGGTAAACGCCAGACCTTGCCAGATCGCCAGCACCATCACGCACTCCAGGAAGGTCCGGTCGGATTTGAGGAACGGGACCGGGTCGGTGATCAGTCCGAGCTTGAGCAGCAGCGCATTTAGCCAGCCCTGCTTCGCGTCTAGGAAGAGCTGGGAGAAGATCAGCGCGATCGATACGACGCTGGTGACCATCGGCGAGAAGTAAACGAACCGCCAGAAACGCTCCCCTCGGAGGTTCGAGTTGAGCAGGAAGGCCAGGATCAGCGAAAGGAAGATGCCGATCGGCACGGTGATGACCGCGTATTTCGTCGTCTTGTAGAGTGCTTGAGCGAGGTCGCCGGAATGGATCACGTCGGAGTAGTTCTTGAGCCCGACCCACGACGCGGTAGATAGAGGCAGCACCGGATGGTATTCGGTGAAGGACAGATAGAGCGCCACCACGGCCGGCACGAAAACGAACGTCAGCGCAAGAATTAACGGAGCCGCGACAAACCCGTAGGAGATCAGGTGCTTGCGCGTTCTGCGGAATGAGCACACGGTCGCCAGCGCAGCCAACAGGATCGCCGCAGCGATCAACTCAACGACATTCAGAACGTTTCTTTGCCGCTCGAGCTCAGGCAGGCGCCCTATGATCCTTCCGTAATGCGAGTCGTACCGCGCGGTCTCGGTGGTAAGGAGGTCCTGCGCTTGTGGAGTGATCGCTGCGTAACCGGCCCGCAGCCGCTCGCGAATGCTCTGCTCGAACGCCTCGCGCTCCGATGCGAATTTGCCGGCCCCGAAATCCTGCACGAGCTGCCACCGACTGATCCCTCTTTTGTGGGCCATTTCGTCGATGCCATCGCGAATGAAGCTGCCCATCTGATCGAGAAGGTCCGATTCGAGCCTCGCGGCTTCGGTCGACCCGTGAATGCTCGGCACCGAACTGAAAGTCGGAACGACCTTCGCCAGAACGTCGTGCAGCCGTCGCACGCTCTTCAATTCCGGACGAGCCCAAAACGAGTCATTCGATGGCGCCCACATCGCCTTCACCGGCGAGATCGTAAACGAGCTTTCATCCGCTCGATTGAGGTGATCGAGCACGATGTACCGCTGGACTTCCAGGCTGTTCAAGTATTCGAGCCAGCGGAACGCCTCGCGCTTCATCGTGGACTGTCGGAAGATGACGTACGACGTGCCGCCCATCACGTTGTACGGCCGGCCATCGTCCGCCTTGGGCCATGGGGCCACGTCCCACTTGCCGTTGATCTCGGGCACGCTGATGGGAAGCTGGCTGTAGTCCGTGTGGATGTCCAGCATCAAGGGTACGGCCGTGCCGGGGTCGTCCGACCGGAACATCCCCTGCACCCGGCTGCCAAGGTCCTGCCCCGGCGAGTCGTGCATATGCCACAGGTTCAGCGCCTCGAGCACGCCGGCCTGGTACTTGGGATTCACCCAGTTCACAACCGGGGCTCCGCCGGTGTCAAACGCGAAGCCTGGCAGCCCGAACGGCATCGTGTATATGCCGAGCGCCCATTGTGCGCCCGAGGTGAAGCCGAAGTAATACCGGTAGCCATGCGCCTCGAGCGCCCCGATAACGGCATTCAGCTCGGACCAAGTCTGCGGAGGCTTCAGCCCGAGCTTCTGAAATGTGTCCGTCCGGTAGTACATCACGAGCGTCGAGAGGTCGCTCGGTATCCCGAAGAGCTTGTTCTTGATGGTGAACATCTTCAGCACTGCGGGGTCGAACTGCGATTCCAGCCGGCCAATCTCGTTTGGGAACTCCGAGCGGAGGTCGACGATGCCGCCGACGCTGCCGTAGTCGAACGGCCCTCCGAGATTCGTGACGCCTATGTCCGGCGGCAGCCCTGCCGCCATTGCCGCGAAGTACTTCGTCGCGAAATTTCCCCAGGCGAGCGGCGTCACCTCCACATCGATTCCCGTCTGCTTCGTGAAGTCGCGCGCGATCTGGCGGTACATCTTCACGTCGAGCACGCTCCCGGTGACCGCCCAGAAATGAAGCGTCCTGCCGAGAGCGAGCACAGGCGACAGCGCCAAGAGCAGCAGCACCCAGATCCGGAATCGTGTCGAGGGCATGGTCACCTAGGTGCTGCCGAGAGCAGCGGATAGGAAATCGAAGCTCGACTTAAGGCAGTCGAACGGATCGCGGCGGCATTCATCCTGCTCCACGGTCCACCACTCCACGCCCGAGGCAAGCCCCGCGTCGATAATGGCGCTCCAATTCTGATTTCCCTCACCCACTGGCGCCATAACCGGTCCTTCGCCGGGCACGACCTCCGTGTCCTTCACATGGATCACCCGTACCCGTCCATCGCAGCGCCGAACGAACAGCGCCGGGTCCGCTCCGGCATGAGCCACCCAGTACGTATCGAGTTCCATCATGATAAGCGGCCCGCCTTCATCGATCAATATGTCGATCAGGCGCTCCCTGGTTGCCGCATCTCGGGCGAATTCGTGAGAATGGTTGTGGTAGCCGAATGAGATGCCTGATTCCTCGAGCTTTCGGGCTACCGGGGCGGCCTCGCTCAGGAACCGACGATAGCCCTCAGCCGACCCGTACTCGCCGGGAAGTGAGCCTATCGCCGCGTAGTCGCACCCCAAAACCTTGTGGGTCTCGATCTCTTCGGAAAGGTTCGCCAGGAAACGCGGCCAGGGCCGATGCGTCGCCGCGCACTTTAGGTGAAATCGGTCGAGCAGCTCACGCGCCTCGCGCACGTCGACCTCGGGGGCTTCCCCCGCCATGCACCCCACAGCCGAGAGCTGCACACCTTGGTAGCCGATCTCCGCTAGGCGCCGAAGGCAATCCACGAACCCCTCGCGGGTCTTCGTCGCTTCGCGAAGCGTATAAAGCTGAGCGGCCAGCACGCCCGCTGTTTACCTTAGCAAAGACCCCCGACCGGGAGCCGACAAGCTAGAAGGCTCACCCGAAACGCATGCCGGAAGGCGCGGAGGCAAGGTCGACCGCAACGGGCTCAATACCAGCGGCTTGAGCCATCGACTGGTTCAGGGCGGTCAGCGACTCTTTGCCAAACCCCTTGAACACTTGGCCGACGATGCCACCCTTGTCCACTCGCACGGCGCACTGCGACGCCGGGATGTTGTATGCGTGGATGATTTTCTCATCCGGATCGAGCAGGCCCGCGAACCGCGCGGCATACTCGGCGGCGAACTTCTGGTAAGTCTTGGCATCGGCATCGCACACGGCCAGGAACTGCACTTTGCCTTTGTAGGCTTTGTACAGTCGGTTGAAATACTTCACAGCGATCGGATTCGACCCGCAGTTGTACTTCACGAAGTAAAGGAAAACCGGCTGCGATGCGGAAATCTGATCCAGCGCGTAGGTCTTCCCATCGCTACCGGTCACGGTGAACGAGGGCGCTTTGGTCCCCGCCTTCGGGCCGATCTCGGCCAAGCAGACCGAAATGGCAAGGCAGATCACGACCGGCAACGCGCAGAAGTATCTCATGGAACTGTATTACGGCTGAGGGTTGCGCTGCCGTTACCGCCCATCTGGGTCTCAGCGCGGGTAACTTAGCCGCCATGGGGCTCCCAATCGAGGAGTTGACGCCGAAGCAGATCGTCGCCGAGCTAGACCGGTATATCGTGGGGCAGCTTGGCGCCAAGCGGGCCGTGGCCGTGGCTCTGAGGAACCGTTATCGCCGGCAGCGCTTGCCAGCGGCGGAAAGGGAAGACATCCTTCCCAAGAACATCCTGATGATCGGGCCGACTGGAGTCGGCAAGACCGAGATCGCCCGCCGGCTTGCGCAGCTTGCTTCCGCCCCGTTCATCAAAGTCGAAGCGACAAAGTTCACGGAGGTTGGCTATGTCGGACGAGATGTCGAGTCGATGGTCCGCGATCTGGTTGCCGCCGCGGTTCGGCTGGTCGAAAATGAAAAGATCGAGGCGGTGAGGCCTGAAGCGGAGCGCAAGGCGCTCAGCCGGCTCGTCGACATGCTCGATGAAGACCGCCCGAGGCGACGCAGAAAGAGGCCCGAGGTGGCGAACAACCCGATCGTGCAGCGCGCAATGGAGTCGTTCGGGCTCAAGTTCGAAGACGCCTATCAGGAAGCCGAGACGGACGAGACGGAGCGCGACAGGAAGTCCCGGTTGCAGCGGCGGCGCCGGCTTGCCCGCGACCTCGAATCAGGAAAAATGGACACGGAAGAAGTCGAGGTCGAAACCGAGGAGGCGCAGAACCCTTTCGTCCAGGTCTTCACTCCGCAGGGAATGGAGGAGATGGGCATCGACACGAACCAGGCAGGCAGCCCGTTCCCGCCTCGTCGCACGACACGTTGCATGACCGTCGGCGAGGCTCGCGAGCTTTTGGTGGCGGAGGAGGCGCGCAAAATGATCGACCGCACCGGAATCCACCGCGAAGCCGTCATTCGGGCCGAGCAGACGGGCATTATCTTCCTGGACGAGTTGGACAAGGTCGCCGGCAAGACCGGAGGCGCCGGGCCGGATGTGTCCAGAGAGGGCGTGCAGCGGGATCTGCTGCCGATTATCGAGGGCTCGACCGTTGCCACCAAGTTCGGGCCCGCCCGCACGGACCATATCCTGTTCATCGCCGCCGGAGCGTTCCACTCCGCCAAGCCGAGCGACTTGATTCCTGAACTGCAGGGCCGTCTACCGATTCGGGTAGAGCTCGAGAGTCTCACCGAAGCGGACTTCCGCAAGATTCTCCGCGAGCCCAAGAACGCGCTGACCAAGCAGTACATCAGCCTGCTCGAAGTCGAGGGCGTTCAGGTCGAGTTCACCGAAGAGGCGCTCGACGAGATCGCCCGGCTTGCGGCAGAGGTCAACGCGAAGACCGAGAACATCGGTGCGCGGCGTCTGCACACTCTCATGGAGAAGCTCCTTGAAATCGTGCTGTTCGAAGCTCCGGATACATCCGAGAAGTCCGTAGTCTTCGACGCCGATTCCGTGAAGGACCGCCTCGAAGGTCTTGCGAGCGACGTCGATTTGAGCCGATATATCCTCTAGGGCCCGTTTTGCGGGTATCACCGGTCAGGGGTGCGGCGCGAGAACGATGGATCGTCCGGTTGCCGAATCCCTGGGACGGGGACGTCCCTTGACCGAGAGCAGCAGGATGCTAGGAAAAACCATTCTTGCGGCAGTGGCCGCGCTTATTTGCGCAGGACCGCACCATGCCGGATTCAGCGCCGACGAGCGTCAGGCAGTCGTCGAGCTCTGGCGAAAGCCGGGCACTTTCAGCGTTTCCGCCCCGGACGACGTGCGCGATGGCGTTTGGAAAGTGCGCCTGACCGCGGAGGCTTCGCAGTGGCTGTGGAACTACAACCATGCGAGAGGGTTGGGCAAAACCCCGCCGACGCAGATCCCTGCGGCGCAGAACGAGTTGCAGCACGACTGGGACGCTTGGATCGATGCCAAAGTCGCCCACGATCGCTGGGAGGCCGCCGAGACAGCCAAGCTCGCGAACTCACAGGTGATGAGCGTTGTGAGCCAGGATCAGCCTGAGCCACCCGATCCGGGCCCCGAGCCTCAGTCGTTGATCGATCTGGCCGGGAACGCGCCATCGTTCGCCTGCGCCGCCGCGCCGCTAAAGTACACGGTCAAGTTCGAGGACGGTCTCGAGATCTCTTACACGGACCAAGTGCCGATGCGCGCACGGTACGCCTATTTCCGATTCCCGCAAGGAGTGATGTCCGCAGGAAGTCCGGTGCGCGATATGCCCGCCGACGAGCTCGACTCGCTTCTTCAAGACGCTGGGATCGACGAATCGCAGGGCCGGGTCATGAAGGCTGTTTCCCTCCTCGAAGGCGGATTTGATTCGATCAACACATACGACACCGGTTACCTTTCAGTCGGGCTCATTCAATTTGCCACGCTCAGCGGCGGCGGGGGATCGCTGGGCGATGTGATGATGCGAATGAAGAAGGACACACACGAGGCGTTCGATCGCGATTTCAGGCGATTCGGCATCGACGTATCCGACGCCGGCCTGCTCGACGTAGTCGACCCCGAAACAGGCGTGGAGCTTACGGGTCCGGACGCCGTACGCAAGGTTATCGACGACAAGCGGCTGACCGCGCCGTTTCAGCGAGCAGGGCAGAGAACGCCGTTCCGTATCGCGCAGCTTCGCACGGCCAAGGACGATTTCTATCCGGCCGACGACCCGGTTTCCGTAAACGTCGCCGGGCAGCCCGTTGCGGGGAAAGTCTCCGACTTCGTCCACTCGGAGGCCGGCATGGCCACACTCATGGACCGCAAGGTAAATACCGGCAAGCTCGATCCGCTTCAGACGGTTCTCGATCAGCTTGTGGCGCAGCTCTCGGCGACACAGGTGCAGATCAAGGCAATGACAGACCTCGCGCCTTACGAGCGCGACATCGACGTGGCCATGAAGTACCGCAAGGACTATCTTGCCGACACGAGCCTGAGCCAGCCGCCGATGCCGCCTGTGCACCGCCCGTTCAGCCTCACGAGCCGCTCGGGTGGCCGGGGTACGCGCAAGGCGCACTACGGGTCTGCCAGGCGCAAGTAGCGCTACAATTGGGCGTGATGGACATAGTCGAAGCCATCGAGGCATTCGGCCACGGCTACAGTACAGCCAGGAGTTTCACGCATCCGAGCCAGTTTTCGAAAATAGGTCCGATCTGGGTTTGCCAGGACGCTCCGCGCAAGGCATCTGCCTATCGCGGCTCCGAGTACATCGTCTACGGCGTCGAGCCGGAAGAGGCCGTAGATAGAATCCGCCGCCATTCAGATAGAAGATATGCGATCAGCGTCGTTTCCGCTCCTCGCGACCATCCCCGGGCCATCCGGGACGAGTACCGGCGTCTCGGCTATCGCCTGCTGCGCTCGGAACCGTTCATGGTTTGCCCTCTTCGCCAGGCGAAGCGCTACGAGTGCCAGACGCCGATAAGGCGCGTGGAGACGACCGAGGAAGCTCTCGCGGCGGCGCAATGCGGCAGCGGTCGCCGATTGATCCTGTCCGAGCATATTGGCGTAGACGACGCCCCCATAAGGCTGTATTCGGCGCAGTGCGATGGCGTATCGCTAGCTTGGGCAAGGAGCATTCGTCACGGACCTAACGCCTACGTCGCCGGGTGCTACGTGAAGCCCGAGCACCGTGGCAAGGGAATCGGAAGGAGTCTGATGAGCAAGCTCCTAGAGGACGACGAGCGCTTGGGAGTGCGCACGAGTGTACTCCTCGCCAGCTCCGCAGGAGCCCGCCTGTATCCGTGGCTGGGCTACGAACAGATCGGACTTCTGCAGCTCTTCACGCCGATCCACGCGCCCAAGCCTAAAACTTGACGTTCAGCCTTAAAGTCGTCAGCTCGTAGCGCGTCTGCCCGAGCGCCGCGCGAGACTCGTCCGTATACACCTCTTGCGACAGCGTCAAATTGGCGTCCGGATTCAAGCGATACCGGTAAGCGAGTCCCACCCCGTTCACAGCGTTGCCACCCGTGTCGGTGTCCGGATCGAGTTGGTCCCAACGGATCGTGAGCTCGTTCATCGCGTTGAAGTTGTAGCTGGAAAGAAGCTGGAACCCGCGCAGGTTCTTTCCGTCCCGGCTGGGTGCGCCGACGGCATTGGGGATCCGGTCGTGGCCGAACACGACCTCGCCTCGGAAGTTTAGCCGCGGCACCACGTTTTTCAGCTCGCCATCTACGTACAGCAGCCGCCGATCCGTCTCAGGCGAGGTCGTCGTCGGGTCGCCGGCAGTCGAGGTGTACGACGGGCGCTGGCCAACGAGACCGGAAACTCCGATCGAGTATTTGGGCGCTACCTGCCTGAGGCCGCCGGTTACGGCCAGCCGATTCCCGGTTCCGGCCGCTAGGTTGACCTGCTCCGGGTCCTCGGTGGAGAGCGAGTTCCAAAGTCCAAGCTGCGCGATGAGGCCGCTCGGCATGGTAGTTCGGAAGTTGACTCCTCTGCTGCGCTCACCTAAGTTGTAAGTCTGGTTATAAATCGAGCGCTCCGGCAGTTGGCGGTCGAAATCAGACTGCTCCAGCTCGAATCCGAGAGGCAGATTGAATTGGCCCGCGTAGAGCTTGTAGATTCCGAGGGGCTCGTGCGGCGTCATGTCGAACGTGACCACGGCATCCTTCAAGAACGCCTGCTCGGTGTTCGTCCCCGACGTCAGCTCCTCCTGGATCTTGGCCGAGATTCGCGGATCGACCTGATGCTGGACGATAAGCCGGGTTCGGCGAAGCCTGAATGCGTCGAACGTCGAAGCGCCCTTCTTGTCCGTGCTTTGATACTGGAACTGCACGAGTCCGCCGATTTGCGTGCTCTTCAGCTTCGTTACGTCGGCTCGGGTGCTCTCCACCGACTTCTTCAGCCCCTGCATCTCACCCAGTTGGTCTTCGACCTGCTTCAGTCGGTCCCGCACCTCGCCGAGTTCGTCGACGTACTGCTTCAGCAGCTTCAGCGCGTCGTCGCTGCTGGTGACGTCCGTTTCTGCGCTGAGCTTGCGAATAGCCTTGCTAATCGTAGTGGCCTTCACCTTCAGCGCGTTGACTTCAATCCTCTTGCCAGCGATTTGCTCCTGCCGAGCCGGTGGTAACTGAGCGAACGAGGCAGCAGCGAATAGTGAGATTGCAAGAGCGAGCGTCTGTTTCATCAATCCATCACACGAGCCAAAGCTTGGGATGTACGTTAGCTGTTTTCCCCAACCTGGATCAATAGGCTGTGTTATGGAGACGTTAAACCGGCGCTTACTTGGCCCTTCTCATGTACACATAGGGCAGCCCGAGGTTGTTCACGGTCGTGAGTTTGCCGCCCGCGAAAGGCTCCCAACCTGCCGCGAGGGAGTCGGAAACTTCTTTGTTATAGCTGGCCTCGCCGCCGTCGTCCCAAAACCAATACGATGTGTGGCTGCCTTCGCGTGCGTAGGTCGCCGCGTCGATCAGCTTCAGTTCGTAATGGGGCGCGGCTTTCGGCTCTTGACGCGAGGAAGTCACGGCCGCGAAACACAGCAAAGCCACTGCACACGTCACAAATGTGTATTTCTTATCCATTTCCGTCTCCAAAGATTAGATGGAAAGAAGAGCCGTGGCTAGAGAACGTACGACGAAACGCCGTCTCGCCGACCAAATCGAATCGGGATGAAGCCGGGAAAGCCACCCTCCTGTGAGGCGCAAAAAAGCCCCGGGCGAGGAATCGCCCGGGGCTCCTGTTTGTCTCAGTGCTTGACCAGCTCTTTCTGCGGCGCTTCGCCGCCCTCGGAGTTCTGGCGCTTGAAGATGATGGTTTCGCTCGTATCATCTTCCGTGTCGGCGAGGACCTCGTCCCCTGCCTGGAACCGTCCAAGAAGCAGCTCCTCGCTGAGAGGATCCTCGATGAACCGCTGAACCGCCCTACGAAGAGGACGTGCCCCTAGGTTCGGGTCGTAGCCCTTGTCGACGAGCAGATTCTTTACCCGCTCGCTGAGTGCGATCTTGATTCCCATCGAGGCCGCTTGTTCGTTCACCCGCTTCAGGTAGAGCTCGGCGATCTCCAGAATCTCTTCTCGCTTGAGGTGATGAAAAACGATCACCTCATCGACACGGTTCAAGAACTCAGGTCGGAAGAGCTTCTTCATCTCGTCGATCATCTTGTTCTTCATCGACTCATAGACTTTCGGGTCGTTGAAGTCCTGCCGAGTGTCTCGGAAGCCGAGCCCTTTGTCAGCTTCGATTGGCCGGACGCCCACGTTCGAAGTCATGATGAGGAGCGTGTTGCGGAAGTCCACGGTGCGCCCTTGGCTGTCCGTGAGCTGTCCGTCTTCCATGACCTGCAGAAGGATGTTGAACACCTCCGGGTGGGCCTTCTCGATCTCATCCAGCAGCACCACGCAGTACGGGTTGCGCCGCACCTGCTCGGTTAGCTGGCCGCCCTCATCGTAGCCCACGTATCCGGGAGGCGCTCCTACGAGCCGAGAGACCGCGAATCGCTCCATGTACTCGGACATGTCGATCCGTACGATGTTGGATTCCTTTTCGTACAGGTACGCGGCAAGCGCCTTGGCAAGCTCGGTCTTACCGACTCCGGTGGGGCCGAGGAAGATGAAGCTTCCCATGGGCCTCTTCGGATCTTTGAGACCGGAACGCGCGCGCCGGATCGCTCTGGCGACAGCGGTAACCGCGTCCTCCTGGCCGATGATCCGCTGGTGAAGATCGTTCTCCATGCGGAGCAGCTTCTGGCTCTCGGCCTCGACGAGCTTCGTAACGGGGATGCCGGTCCAAGACTGGACGATCGAAGCGATTTCGGCTTCGCCGACGATCGGTTCGGGCTTCTCCAGGGCTCGCCACTCCTCCTCCCTGGCCGTGACACTGGCTTCCAGCTCATCGGTTTCAGTCTGGAGCTTGCTGGGCTCTTCGTCTTCGCCGGCTCGCTTCTGCGCGTGCTCGAGCTCGCTCTTGAGGCGATTGAGCTTGGCGCGGTCCTGGCGGACTTCGAGCGGCGGCAGACTCTGTTGGAGCCTTACGCGCGATGCCGCCTCGTCGATCAGATCGATCGCCTTATCGGGCAGGCTTCGCTCGGAGATGTACCGCTGGCTGAGCGTGACTGCCGCGTTGATGGCGTCGTCAGTGATCTCGACCTGGTGGTGCGCCTCATACCTTTCGCGCAAGCCCTTCAGAATGTCGATCGCCTCCTCTTCGCTCGGCTCCTTCACCTTGACGGCCTGGAACCTGCGCTCCAGCGCCGCGTCCCGCTCGATGTACTTGCGGAACTCGTCCTGGGTGGTGGCGCCGATGCATTGGAGTTCGCCGCGAGCCAGCGCGGGCTTCATGATGTTCGAAGCGTCGATCGCGCCCTCTGCGGCGCCGGCTCCGACCAGCGTGTGAAGCTCGTCGATGAAAAGGATCACATTTCCCTCGGATTTGCGAACCTCCTCCATCACCTTCTTCATCCGCTCTTCGAATTCGCCGCGGTATTTGGTTCCAGCGACGAGACCGGCGAGGTCCAGAGCAACGATCCGCTTGTTCCGAAGAATGTCGGGGATATCGCCGCTCACGATTCGCGAAGCGAGGCCCTCGGCGATGGCCGTCTTGCCAACTCCGGGTTCGCCGATGAGGCACGGGTTGTTCTTCGTGCGCCGGCAAAGAATCTGCATGACCCGCTCGATCTCCGGTTGGCGGCCTACGACGGGGTCCAGTTTGCCGTCTCTGGCGAGTTCCGTCAGGTCGCGGCCGAATTCGTCGAGAGTTTGGGTCTTATTCGCTCCGGAAGAGCTCGCTCTCGAGCTGCTGCCGGACTTGGACTGGGTTTCGTTGTCCTGGAGCGCCATGACCTCTCGTCTGGCTTTCTCCAGTTCTACTCCCAGCTTGGCTAGAACCCTGCCGGCAAGCCCGTCGCCTTCGCGAATCAGACCGAGAAGAAGATGCTCTGTGCCGATGTAGTTATTGTTGAGGTTTCTAGCCTCGTCATAGGCCAAATCGATTACCCGCTTGGCCCGAGGCGTCAGGGTCATGTCCTGTGAGGGCCGAGCATCTCCCCTGGGGAGTTGCTTTTCCACCTCTGCCCGAATGCGATTGAGGCTCACTCCGAGCTTCTCGAGCACTCGTGCGGCGACGCTGTCCGATTCCCTGACCAGACCCAGAAGCAGGTGCTCAGTCGACACGTAGCCTTCCCCGAACTTCTGAGCTTCCTCTTGGGCGTAGAAAACGACCTTACGAGCCCTTTCAGTAAAGCGTTGCCACATATTGTTTAGCTTTCACCCTTGTACGGCGCCCTCGGTTCGAGCGCACCGTCCTTGCCTACTTCTACGTCCTGGCTCTGCCCCTTGTTTGGGTTGGCGCCAGGTCTTCGCTCGTTGGTCTTCCGGACGACGACTTTGCCCCTCGTGGCATTCCTGATTTGATGGAGACTACCCTTCCAATCGTTTGTTCCCGCGAGAATTGTCGGGTGGTTCTTTCCACGTTCGCAGCAGTTTTCGGCACGTCCAAAGTCCCGGGTTGCGCGCGAAACCCGACTTTCGCCCCCCCCCCAAGTTCTTCGTGGGATGTCGTGTCGGAGTGTTGGACGGAAGGTGATGCGTGATTGGTACGGGCGTCGGCGCAAATCTCCGAGTGCTGGCGCGTCCAAATGCTGGAGGACTCCAACGCTCGTCCAGCCCAACACTCCTGCCCTCGCCCTTCGTTTGCTACACTACCGGCATGCAAAGCGCCGCGAAAGTCGGGCTGCTGGTCGTCGTATTCGTGGTTCTGGTGCTGGCGGGCCTCTCGTTCCTCGGGAAGGGGCTCTTTGCGAGCAACACGAAACCGTACTTCGCGGAATTCAAGGATGTCTCGGGCGTCGCCGAAGGCGCTGCCGTTCAAATGGCGGGCGTCGACATCGGCGTCGTGTCGCACATTCGGCTGGTGAGCCCGAAGCAGGCCCAGCTCGCGCTAAGTGTTCGCTCGGACACGGCCATCCCGGCTGGCAGTACCGCGTCGATCCCGACTTCGCTGATAGGGCTCGGGCAAGCCGTGGTGCAGATCGTGCCTCCGGAGCATCCCAGCGGCGAGGTCCTGCCGCCCGGCTCTACGATGGAAGGGTTCAAGCCATCGCCCCTCGACAACATCCTGCCGAACGCGAAGGGAACCGTCACCGAGTTGACGAAAACGCTTGTGGCCGTCCGCAAGCTCCTCGAGAATCAAAAGCTCCAGGAGCGCGTCGTAACCCTTCTCGATACCAGCAACAAGACTCTCGAGCAGTTCGGCCGAGTGGCGGGCGCAACCAATGCGCTGCTCGCCCGGAACCAGGGCCAAATCGACATGGCCGTACGCCAGGGCACGGCGGCCGTCATGGACGTACGCCGAGTGACGACCGAGGTCGCACGTCTCGTGGAATCCGGGAAGATTCAAAACAACGCCACCGCTATTCTGGATGAGCTCCAGAAGACGAGCCGCCAAGCCGATCAGCTCGTCGCGAGCATGGACCGACTGGTCAATGACCCCCGGCTCCGTGAGCCGATCAATCAGACCGCCGCCAACGTAGCCCAGATCACCGAAACCGGCAAGCAGATCGCGGAGAACACCCGGCAAATGACCGCCAATGGCGCGGTCGTCAGCCAAAAGGCGATCACTCTCACCGACAAAGCCACCGACGTAGCCCAAAAGGCTACGGAGATCGAAGATCAGCTCAAGGGTGTGCTCGACAAGGTCGGAGGGTTCTTCGGCAAAAAGTCGCCTGGGCCCAATCTCGCCAACCTCGAAACCGAAATGGACCTCCTGCGCCAGACCGATCCCAGCCACTGGCGGACGGACATCGATTTCCGGCTGCCGATAGCCGACGGCCGCCTGAATTTTGGGGTGTACGACGCCTTCGAGACGAACAAGCTGACCGTGCAGTTCGGCAAGCCGATTTCTTCCTCGTTCGACTACCGCTACGGGATCTATGCCAGCAAACCGGGAGTCGGGGTAGACTCCTCTGTCGCGCGCAGGTTGAGATTCACCGGCGACCTCTGGGATATCAACGCTCTGAATCTCGACCTGCGCGCGAGCTATGAGTTCGGGGACGGCTTGATCGGCTGGCTCGGGCTCGAAAAGATATTCAAGCGCAACGCGCCCGCATTTGGCATCGGAATCCGACGCTAGGAGCGCAGTGAGCGCGAGGGTGGCAAGGCAAGCCTTGCCGAACTAGACCATACGGAGTTACCAATGAAAGTTATTTTATTGCAGACAGTACCCAAGCTGGGCAAGGCCGGCACCGTCGTGAACGTGGCCGACGGCTACGCCCGCAATTTCCTTTTCACCCGAAAACTGGCGATTTTCGCCGATCGCAAGCAGATCGCAGCGCTCGAAAAGCGCCACGCCAAAGTCGCTGAGAAGACCGCCGGCGAGAAGACCTCCGCAGAGGCGCTCAAGGCGGATCTGGACGGCAAATCGGTCCGCATCGAGGCCAAGGTGGGCAGGGACAGCACGCGACTCTTCGGCGCCGTCACCACCCAAGACGTTGCGGACGCGATCAAATCGCAGCTCGGTCATGACATCGAGAGAAAGCGCATCGGCCTGTTGGAGCCGATTCGCAGGCTGGGCTCGTACCCTGTCGATCTCGATCTGCACCGGGAAGTCGATGCGCACATCACCGTAGAAGTGTTCGATCCGAACGCGCCGGTCGAGGCCCCCAAACTAGAGCAGGCGCCCGAGCAGACCGCCGAGGAGCCTCAGGCCGTCGAAGCTTAGCCGGTCGAAGAATCTTCGCTGTCGGGCCGTCGCCGTTCTATTGAACGGTGACGGCCTTTTTCGGCACTCATTGTTTGTGGGCGACTACAGCGTTGCTGCTGGGCACGCTCAACCGTCTCTACCAAGGGATTTAAAGGACGAATGATGTTAGCAACAGTTGTCGCACTTGCACTCGCTG
>JAICWL010000078.1 GCA_025934835.1 Fimbriimonadaceae bacterium | reverse complement strand
TTTCGCTCGCCATCGGCAAGGGTGGTCAGAACGTGCGCCTGGCCGCGCGGCTCACCGAGTGGAAGATCGACATCCGAAGCGAGACCCAGGCGGCAGCCGAAGGAAAGAAGTAAGCTCGACATCCCCCTACCGACGCATGCCCGAACGAACTTGCATTGGCTGCAGGCGTAGGAAAGACCAGAAGTCACTGATTCGCATTGCCCGCGATGCGATGGGCCACTTGGCACTTTGCGCGGGCTTTGGGCGCGGGGCATATGTTTGCCCGGCGCCCGAGTGCATCGCTGAAGCGCTCACCAAGGGAAGATTGGAGCGCGCTTTGAAGCAGAAACTGAACCAAGCCGAGCTCGGCGACCTGCAAGAAGAATTATGCAAACTGAGGTAAAGAATAAAACTGGCATGACGAACAACATCGCTGAGCTAGCTCAAGAATTCGAGTTAAAGCCCGGCCAAGTCTTCGGCGTCCTAGACGAATTCGGCATCGAGCACGATGGCTCGACGTTCGAAGCGGACCCGGATACGCTGGAACTGGTTCGTGATGCGCTTACAGAGCACCTTGGTTCGAAAGAGATCGTGCTGCGGCCAAATCCGACTCCTCGCGATATCGCGGCCGCGCTCGGGGTCAGCCAGAGCGACGTTCAGAAGGCGCTTCTTACCAAGCTCAAGGTTATGGCGACATTGACCACAAGCCTGAAGGCGGACGTCGCCGAGAAGCTTGCTCAGCTTTTCGACAGCACAGTTCGATGGGCAGATGCGCCCAAGCCGAAGATGGGCCCTACAGCTGCGGTAAACGGCGCAGCCAGAAAGTCCGGCGCGCAGCCCCGCCCCCCGGTCGTGACGATCATGGGACACGTCGACCACGGGAAGACTTCGCTTCTTGACTACATTCGGAAAACGAACGTGGCTTCTCGGGAGCATGGAGGAATCACGCAGCATATCGGCGCGTACCAGGTCGAGCTTCCGGAAGGGAAGATCACTTTCCTCGACACGCCTGGGCATGCGGCATTCACGAATATGCGGGCACGCGGCGCGCAGGTCACCGATATCGCGATTCTGGTGGTCGCAGCCGACGACGGCGTCATGCCGCAAACGATCGAGGCTATCCAGCACATTCAGAGCGCGGAAGTGCCGATGATCGTGGCGGTAAACAAGATCGACAAAGCAGGTGCGAACCCAGAGCGGGTGCTCACTCAACTGCCTGAGTACAACGTGATTCCGGAAGCTTTCGGCGGACAGGTGATTACCGCGCCGGTGTCCGCGGTGACCGGTGAAGGCGTTCCGCACCTGCTCGAAATGGTGCTTCTCCAAGCCGAGGTAATGGACCTGCGCGCCGACGCGAAGGCGAAGCTCGAGGGAGTGGTCATCGAAGCCAAATTGGAGAAGGGGCGAGGCCCCGTGGCTACCGTGCTCATTCAGAACGGAACTTTGCGCATCGGGGACTCAATCGTTGCGGGCCAAACCTACGGAAAGATCAAGGCGATGACCGACTACCGGGGTGAGAAGCTCACCGAGGCGGGTCCCTCAACGCCCGCCGAGATCCTGGGCCTCAGCGAAGTGCCGCAAGCCGGTGATCGGATCGAGATTCAGTCGGACGAGCGGTCGGCGCGCGAGGTCGCACAGAGCCGAGTCGACGACGAGCGCGCGAGAACGATCGTGGTGAAGGCACGCGGCATCACCCTGCGCGATTACCGAAACCTCATCCAGGAGGAGGGCCTCAAGGAGTTGCCGCTTATTATCAAGGCGGACGTCCAAGGCTCAGTCGAAGCGGTCAAAGGCATGCTCGAGAAGGTTCGAAACGACGAAGTGGAGACAAAGATCATGTCGAGCGGAGTCGGCTCCATCACGGAAAGCGATGTGCTGCTCGCCAGCGCATCGAACGCCATAGTAGTCGGGTTCAACGTCAAGCCGGAGCCTGGCGCCAAGCACGAGGCCGAGCGGCACAAGGTTGAGATTCGGACCTATACGATCATTTACGAACTGATCGAGGACATCGAAGCCGCAGCGAAGGGGATGCTCGAGCCTAAGTTCGAGGAGCAGTATCTCGGAACAGCGGAGGTTCGGCAGAGACTCCAATTCTCGAAGAAGGGAGTAATCGCCGGCTGCTACATCACGGACGGCAAGGTGACCCGAAACGCGATGGTGCGGGTCAGCAGGGGTAAGGAAGTCATCCACGAGGGCCGCGTAGCTACGCTGAGACATTTCAAGGACGACGTGCGAGAAGTTACGTTGGGAATGGAATGCGGCGTCACCTTCGAGGGGTGGGAAGAGTTCGCCCAAGGCGACACGTTCGAAGCTTACGAAATGGTTCAGGTCAACGCCTGACGAGGAACTTCGACCGGGCTCTTGCGCGCGTTCGCAAAGATTGCTAAACTTGCGCCGTGCAAGTACCACCCGGATATGCTGCCTACCCGAGGTCGAGCGACCAGGACCCCATGGGCCCTGCGCCTCGAATCATCCGTCCGAGGCTCATTGATAACGCTTGGCGGGTAACCAAGTCCGACTTGGGGACCTACATCGTGTCGACGCTGTTGGGCGTGCTTCTCTCGGTCGGCGCCGGCGTGCTGGTTCTGGTTTATACCGCTGCAAGAGGAGCGGTCAACGCCGCCCCCCTCGACGTGGTGATTGTCGATTTTGTGCTCAATGTCCTGGCCGGCACAGCATCGATGACTGTCCTCGCTGGTGTATCGTGGCTTGCGGTCCGGCAGCTTCGCGGAGAGCCGATCTCGATCGGAATGGTGTTCCAGCAGAATGGAATGATCGGCCAGGTCGCGCTATTCTCGCTGATTATCAATATCATCATGGGTGTGGGATCGGCAATTAGCGTCGCCACAGCACAGCCGACGATCAACCTCGTCGTGGTCGTCGTCACGATGGTGATGCTCTATTCGCGGTACTTCCTTACGCCTGTCATTATCATCGATCAGCGCAAGCCTGTTTCGGAAGCCGCGATCATGAGCGATCAGGCGTTGGCGGGGAAGCGATTCCAGGCATGGCTTGCCATGTTCCTTTGTGCATTGGTTTCCGGCCTTGGCGTCCTCCTGTGCGTCGTTGGGATTCTGTTTACGATGCCGATCCTTTATGTCGCTGTTGGAATCGTCTACCACGATTTCTTCCGACCTGTTGCACCGCAGCCGATAGTTTCTGAAGCACCGGTGGCGCCGGCGACAGGCTCATAGCTCCTCGAATTCCGGGTGCCTTCGGCATAGCGGCAGAAAGTCGCAGCGAGGGCAAAGGGGCTTGTATACGGGGATGATCTCGGCGTAGTCTTCGTGCAGGATTTCGGCTCCGAGCGATCGTAGATCGGTTTCGAATTGCGCCAAATCGGCCTCTTCCATCGCGAATGAAGCCTCCTCGCCGCTGCGAAGAGCGACTATAGTTGCTCGAATCGGTCGGTCCGGAAACTGGTTGCGAAGCAGAAGCTGGTAGCAGGCCATCGCGATGTCAGAGGCAACGTCCTCCGTGGTGACGGTCTGGCGACCCGACTTGTAGTCCACGATCTCGATCGTGCCATCTTCATGTTCGTCCACCCGGTCCACGCGGCCGATCAGAGCAAACTCCCCCATGTCAGTTCGAAACTGCCGCTCGACGAATAGGGTCTTAGCGCGGGAGGGTTTCTTGAGGACGACCTCGACGTGTCGCTCGAGGATCTCCTTACCCTCGCCGTACGCCTCGGCCATCTCTTCCGGCGAACTGAAACCTGCGTCGATCCAGCTTTCCTCGTATGCGGCTAGCGCCTCGTCGGTGGTCGAAACTCCCGTATCACCCTGGTCGTGGAATCGCTCCAAGACGCGGTGGAGGGTCAGGCCAAATGAGTAGTAGCTCTTCGAGCGCAGGTACCACTTGCCCCGGTCGTCGACATAGGTCCAACGGTACTTGGTGGGGCACGCCAGGTACGTCGTAATCTTGGTCGGGCTGAGCGTGGGTTTGCGCGGCACGATTAGAGATTAGCCCGCTCAGTTCCGAAGCGGCTTTCCATGTTCGAGCATATGTCTGATCCGGGCCTGAGTCAGAGACTTGGAGCACAGGTCGATAAACTCCGCCCGTTCGCGGGTGAGCGCAACTTCGGCGTTCGCCGACTTGGCGAAGATCAGCTTGATCTTGTCCGAGATCACCGCATCGTAGTCGGTCATGGCCCCGGAAGCTCGAGCTGATTCGATCTCTCGATCGATGATGCCGACCAGCGGACCCTCAATCACTCGCCATTCCGGCGCCGTCATCTCCTCCAGGCTTAGCACGAGCTTCTTGGCGTCGTGGATGAGCCGGTCCGGGTGGTTACAGGTATCGTCGGTCGCTCGAAGAAATCCGAGGCTTCTAGCGTGATCCGCGCCCTGGGATATGGTCCCGAGGCCGAGGTTCAAGACCACTTCCGCGAGCCGCTTGGCACTGTGCTGGTTATACAGCCGCATTTGCGTCGTCCCCCCGCCCCCCGGAAGCAAGCCGACACGAGATTCGGGAAAGCCGATCTGCGATTCGGCCGCGGCAACCATTCGAGGGCAGCCGAGCGCTAGTTCGAGGCCTGCGCCGAGCACGTGACCGAAAACAGCCGCGACACACTTGCGCGAAGAGAGCAACGCTGCAAGGCCTTGTAGCGCCTCGAGTCCGCGCTCGATGCCTGCGTAGTCCCCGACCTGGATGCGATTTGCGAAATACTTGAGGTCGAAGCCGGCCGAGAACGATCGCGCCTCGCTGGTGAGCACAAATCGGTCTTGCACCTTGCCCTCGAGGGTTGCGGCTAGCTCCTCCATGAGCTCTGGGCCGATGATTCCCATCTTGCTTGCGAGCCCTACCGAAGTGACGCCTTCTCCCAGGTCGCGCAACGTCAGGTAGGCGCCTGTTTCGATGATGGGGTAATCGCTCAACGGAGCATATTTTTCGGGGGAGCGCAGCTTGTGGTACTTGCCGTCGAATCCCAAGAGTGTATTTCCCTTGTAGAACGGCTTGGATTCGATTCCTACCCGGTCGCTGCCGATTGCGTCGATCAGGGCGAACGGCCCGAGCTCCCAGCCGAAGCCCCAACGCATGACGTTGTCGAAATCCTCGACGGAGTAACTGATCTTATCCTTTAGGTAGTTCGCGTATCGAAGCGCGGGGAGCAAGTACTCGCGGAGAAACTCTCCGGCTTCGTCTCGCAGATCGAGCGATCCGGAAACCCGCTCTGCGAGCGGAAGATATTGCTGCGCAGCGACGGAAGGAATATCGGGCTCCCGGCGCTGGCGGTAGGCGAATGTTTGCAAGTCGAGGGCGAGCAGCTCGCTGCCCTCCTTTCGGTAGTAGCCCTGCCCGGTCTTATCACCAATCCAGCCGCGAGCAAGCAGGTTGACCATCGAGCTGGGCTGCCTCAGCGTTTCGACGAACGGGTCGTCACTGCAGCGCTCGATCAAGTTTGCGGCGATATCTCGCATCACGTCGATGCCGACGATGTCGGCCAGGCGGAAGCTACCGCTTCGCGGTCTGCCGAGGAAGACGCCGGTGATCGCATCCACCTGCTCGACTGTGAGGTGCAATCTCTCGGCTACGTGGATCGCCTTGAACATGGCCCACATGCCGTAGCGGTTGGCGATGAAACCAGGCGTGTCCTTCGCCATCACTACCCGCCTGCCGCAGAAATCCTCAAGAAACTCGCCCATTGCCCTAACGATGGAAGGGTCGGTCTCGGCGGTCGGGATGAGCTCCAGGAGCTTCAAGTATCGGGGCGGATTGAAGAAGTGGGTTCCTAGAAACTTGCGGCGGAATTCTGGGGAGCGGCCCTCAGCGAGCATCTGGATTTGGAGCCCGCTGGTGTTCGTCGAGACCATCGCATCGGGGCGCAAGACCGGGTCCAGTCGGGCGAAGAGCGCTTTCTTAGCATCGAGGTTCTCGTAGATAGCCTCGCAGACCCAGTCGGCTTCGGCAGCCCACTGGAGGTTTTCCTCAGTGTCGCCAACTCGAACCTCGGCCGCCCGGTCTGGCATGTAGAAGGCCGGTGGACGCGCCTGGCGCGCTCGTTCCAAGCCTGCCAGCGCGATATCGAGGCGAGCATCGAGGAGCGTAACGTCGAAGCCGAGGTTGGCAAGGTGGGCGGAGATACCGCCGCCCATGGTTCCGGCGCCGATAACGCACACGTTTCGGATGGGCAAGGCCGTCGAATTCTGAGTTTGGTTGCTCATGCAATCGGTTCCAATTCCCGGCGAAGGTTACCTAGCGTGGCCCTTACGTTCATCCAATCGAGGAGTCTTCGGCGTAGGAAGGAACCCGCCCAAGCGCTTCGCGTCGTACAAGATGCAAATATTCGCTTCATTGACGGCGAATTCAGCCCAAGATATACTGTGTGTCTGGCCATATGTGGCAGATAGAGGTGAACGAACATAGCAGGATTTAGAAGGCCGCCCCGCCCAGAACCGGGCCCAGAGATCAACCAACGAGTTTTGAAGTATCGCGACCTCCGAGTTATCGGCTCGGACGGCGAGCAGCTAGGAATCATGCAGAGCCGCCAGGCTCTCCAACTTGCCCGTGATGAGGGCTTGGACCTCGTTCTGGTCTCCGCGTCGGCCAACCCACCCGTAGCTCGAATCATCGATTACGGAAAGCACAAATACCTCGAAGGCAAGCAAGGCAAGGACAAGAAGAGCAAGCAACAGGACGTAAAGGGTATAAAGATCAGTCCGCGCATTGCCGAGCACGACCTGGTCACCAACGTCAACAAGGCGCGCCGCTTCCTGGAAGAAGGCAACAAGGTGAAGGTCACCTGCATGTTCAAGGCGCGGGAAATAACCCATCCGGAGCTTGGCCGCAAGAAGCTTGACGACTTCAGCGAGCGAGTGGCGGACTACGGAACGGTGGAGCGCGTGCCGACGCTCGATGGACGCCTGATGATCATGGTGCTCATTCCGAAGGCCGCGCCAAAGAAGAAAGATGCCAAAGATCAAAACAAACAAGACGGCGGCAAAGCGGTTCAAGATAACGGGAACGGGGAAGATCACCCACACCCGGTCGTACAACAATCACCAGTTCCTGCACAAGAGCGGGTCTCGTAAGAGACGGCTCGAGCTGGAGCCTGAAGTGTTTCACGGCGAGCAGAAGCGCATGCGCCGCCTGCTCGTCATCGGGTTGACGAAGAAGAGCCAAAAGGCCAGGAAGAGCACCACGAACGTCGAGACTAAGGACCGGGCCAAGCTGGTCGCTCTCGTTTCGTAGGCACGCTCAAGATCCAGTCTCTACCGCTACCGCCCAAAGGGCTGGGACCCGGTCTGGACGAACAAAACAAGGAGAAAGATAGATGGCACGCGTCAAACGCGGCTTAATGCGCCACAAGCGCCACAAGAAGGTAATCGAGCGAGCGTCCGGCTATTGGGGACGCAAGAAAAACGTCTTTAGCCGTGCTCACGAGCAGGTCATGAAGTCGGGTCAATATGCCTTTCGCGACCGGCGCGCGAAAAAGCGAGATTTCCGGCGTCTTTGGATCGCGAGAATCTCCGCCGCCTGCTCGGAATGCGGAGTCAAGTACTCCGATCTCATTCATGGGCTGAGCGTCCAGGGCATCGAGATCAACCGCAAAATGCTCAGCGAGCTAGCCATAGCGGACATGGCGGCGTTCAAGGATCTCGCCGAGCGAGCGTCGACGGCCAAGGCATAGCCCGACCCCAGAAGTATCGCGTCGACAAATTTGGACTCGGCGCGGTACTTGCAAGTTTCTAAATATCGAAACTGCTTAGAAGCGATAGTGCTTCCTTGTTGTCTGCGTAGCAATGACGGATAGCATCCTGTAATTCTGGCGCTACTGGTATCTACACTATCGCTATGCTGCAGGTTCGTCTCCTCGTAGTTGAGGATGATCCTAACGACGAAGCACTTACGCTTCGCGCGTTGCGAGCTTTCGGCCCGACTGTCTCGGTTTCTGTCGTCCGAGACGGCGCCCACGCACTCCGGGTGCTTGGCTTGAACGGCGCCGAAGCGAATGTGGACCTGCCCGAAATCATGATCCTAGATTTGAAGATTCCTTTGATCGGCGGGCACGAGCTTCTGAAGGCTGTCAAGGCAGACGAGCACACTCGCCAGATCAAGATAGTCGTTCTTTCCAGCTCAGACGAAGATTCGGACGTTTCGAGGTCCCTTGAACTCGGGGCAATTTCGCATGTTCGAAAGCCGTTAGAGTTCGACGAGTATATGAGCGTGGTCTCCGACGTCATCGGGAACATGCTGGCGGAGCATCAGCAGAACCTGCCGGATTGACCCAGATTCCTATCCAAACATTCCGAGTAAGTACAATGAGATCGGTTTGCGCCGATTTTCTCAAAGGCGAGGGAATGTACCGGATGGTTGTGGAGACAAGAGCCGACGACGCGATTTTCTTGGATAGGCTTCGGGACTTTGTTGCGACGGAGGTGCTCCCCAACACCCGCGAGTGGGAGCGCAACGCCGCATTCCCGGATTGGATTTGGCCGCGGCTAGGCGAGCTCGGCGTCCTGGGAATGACCCTTCCGAAAGAAAAGGGGGGCACCGGCCTGAGCTGCGAAGCATATTGCGACGCCTGCTTGGAGATTGCCAAGGGAGACCCGGCCCTGTCGATGAACGTGGCGGCCATCAATGCGCTGTGCGTGGGACACTTCGACCGCTTCGCGTCCGAAGAGCAGTTCGACAAGTACATGCCGGGGATCCTAAAGGGCGAAATCAAGCTCGCATGGGGCCTTACAGAGCCTGACGCTGGCTCGGACGCCAGGCGTGTCAAGACTCACGCCATTCCAATGGATGGCAGGCCGGGGTTTTTCCAAATCAACGGCCGAAAGATGTTTATCACGAATGGTGGAAAGGCCGACCTCATCGTGCTGATCGCGCGGACCTCCGACACCGAGCTGTCGGCATTTCTCATGGAGACGGATCAGCCAGGTTTCAAGCTCGAAAGGCGGATCAACACTGTTGGAGTTTGCGCATCCAATACGGTCCAATTCGCACTTCGCGACGCCGTGGGCTGGCACACGCCATGCACTTTCGACGATGCAATCGGACTGCTCTACCGCGGCCGGCTGGCTATCGCTGGGATGGCCGTCGGGATAGCGGAGAAGGCCCTCGAGCTGACTATCGAGTACGCCAAGGAGCGGCAGCAATTCAATCGGCGCCTGGCCGATATGCAATCGGTTCAGAATATGATCGCGGATTCGGCGATGGAACTGGAAGCGGCAAGGCTGTTGCTGAAAAACGGCAGCCGCCGGTACGATGCCGGGTTGCCGATCGTCAAGGAAGCCTCGTACGCCAAGCTTTTCGCGAGCGAAACCGCGAACCGGGTGACCAACCGTGCGATCCAGATTCATGGTGGGCGGGGCATGACTCCAGACTTTCTCGTCGAAAAGCTGTGGCGCGATGCTAAGCTCACGGAAATCGGCGAAGGCGCCTCCGAAATTCAGCGGTTAGTGATTGCGAAGCAGGTCCTGAAGTAGCTAAGCCGTTTTCCATCGGGTACCGTACCCACACATGCTCGCGTCTCTCGTCGCCGGATTACTTCTCGGACCTTCCGCTGCCCCAGTGAACCTGGGACGAACTTTCAAGCTCGGCGAAAAGCTGGCGTACAAGGTTCACTCCACGATCCACATCGAGCAAAAGCTCAAAGGGCTAGATACTGCGGTACCGCAAGACCTCGACCTAAGCTATGGGTTTACGACCGAGGTGACGCAGCTTAAGCCGGACGGGATCGCAGTGATTCACTATTTGCGCCCGACGTTTACCGAGGTTCGGGGAGAGACGTTCAATTCGCCGCCCAAGACCACCGTTGACAAGGCAAATCTCGATTTCCAACTGACCGTTTCCCCAATCAACGAGATCCTCGGAATGAAGGACCTTACCAAGAAGAAGAAAGGCGGGGCTGGCGATCTCGGCTTCTCGATCCTAGCGTTCGCCGGAGCGCGCCAAGGCGGAGCTGAGGCGATCGGCCGGTTTATCAGCGAAATCTATCGGCTGTCGTTGTTCGTCGGGTCTTTCGACAGCGCGCTCGATTTCGCGCCGCGCATGTCGCTAGATGACGTTAATGTAGGCGACACCTGGCGCAAGACCGTTGGCTACCAACCGCAGAGCCTGAAGGGCAAAGAAGGGAAGCAAGCTGTCCAGCGCCTGGACTATGTGTACACATATCGCGGGCCCATGGTGTCCGAGGGACGAAAGATCGAGCGTGTGGATGCGGACCTCGATCTGTCGACGGATCTGGCGCCGTTCGTCAATCAAGCCGAGGATGCTACTGCGGAAGAGACCGGCCTAAGCAAGCTACCACTGAAGATCAAGGCACATATAGCTTTCGATCTTGATCCGGTTACGCACCGGACCATCCTGGCTCAGGCCAACACCGACGGCGGGTTCGAAATATGGGCCACCGACTCTACGGACGAGGCGATCATCCAGCAGACGATCAAGGGGGAAACCGCCATGCGCCTCATCGGAGTAGGGAAAGCGCCCACGGTGGGCAAATCGCACTGAGCTGCCAATAGTGCCGTCAACGGCATATTTACGGTTGCAAACTTGTGCTTTCACGCGCAAATGACCGGCAATTGTACCATCCGTTCTGCCCCAGCTTTATAATTCGGTTCGTTTAGTTTTTTCTCACCTATCGAGACGGGTTCTGCTTTCTCGGGTGAAGAGGGCACGGTGATCACCACCGCGCATCGGATTGGCGGGTTGAATTGGCTCTAGCCGCGTACACGAGGGAATCGAGACAGTATTTGGGGCTTGCGGGCCTCGGTGTCGTAGTTCTGGTCGGAACGACGCTGATTTTCGCGCGCGGATGGGATCCCGTCGTTCAACCACCAGCAACCTGGGCCTGCCTTCT
This sequence comes from Fimbriimonadaceae bacterium, assembly GCA_025934835.1. Classification (GTDB taxonomy): domain Bacteria; phylum Armatimonadota; class Fimbriimonadia; order Fimbriimonadales; family Fimbriimonadaceae; genus Fimbriimonas. The sequence goes on along the minus strand of JAICWL010000078.1, from coordinate 5,120 downwards.
TTGTCTTGCGGTCATGGCCGAATGTGTGCCGGTCGATTCACCTTCCGGACGAGTGCAGAGCGGGTTCAGCCTTCCTTTCGTCGCAGCCATGTGCCTTGCCGGCGGCGTGTTTGCCGCAATCATGCTCGACGCGCTCCTTGCGCTAATGCGCGCCTCAGTTGCTTCCGCTGCCCGTGGCCGGAATCGCATGGAAGCTCCGGCGCGAGTCGTCCTGGAGGCAGTGCTTTGCTCTAGCTTTGGTGGCGCCGGCTTCATTTTGTTTCGTGCCGTACTGCCCGCGGGTTCGGTCGGGGTCCTGCTGGGCATCCTCGGTTTTATGACCGGGCACAGCGTGGCAGCCCTGAAAATGGCGCAGCGGTTCCAAACTCCGTTGGAACGAAGCCTTGCAGCAGGAGCGCTGCAGCTTGGCGCACTTGGTCTGGGAGCGTATGTGCTTACCGGCCTTGCCGCTGGACTGCTGATATTTCAGAACATGTGGACGGCGATGCCGCTCGCTCTGATTCCGATCTTGAGCTTGCGGGTAGGGCTTGCGACCAAGCTCCGCATGAGCGAAAACTTCTACGAGACCATCACTGCGCTCACGCTCATGCTGGAGCGAGCGCACCCTTACACGCAGGGGCACATGGACAGAGTGGGTCGAACCGCCGAAGAGCTTGGCCGCAGGCTCGGGCTTTCTCGGGCCCGGGCGCGGCTTCTTCGCGAGGCGGCTGTGCTTCACGATATCGGCAAAATCGCGGTCGATGAGCGGATACTCGACAAGCCGGCGAGGCTGAATACCATTGAGTTGGCCCACGTTCGGAAGCACGCGGAAGCCGGAGCAGAGATCTTGAGTCCGGTCCGAGAGTACCGACCGATGGCCGAGTGGATCCGGCACCATCACGAGCGTGTCGACGGACTTGGTTATCCGCAGGGGCTGAGCAACGACAAAATCCCCATCGAAAGCAAAATCATCGCGGTGTTGGACGCATACGACGCCATGACCGGAGGCGATGCGCCTGGAGAGTGCCGACCCTACCGGCAGCCTCTTGGAAGCGATGAAGCGTTCGTCGAGCTCAAACGATGCAGCGGTACGCAGTTCGATGAGCAAGTCGTGGGTGTATTCGGCGAACTGCTGAAGGAAGGTGCGGTGCTCTAATGGACGCGCTCGCCTGGGCAGTTCTCATCCTTGCGTCGCTCGTGGCAGTCGTCACGTTCGTGTATGTGCATGTGATCCTTCCCGGGAGATGGACGCACCGCATCGAGACGTCGGTCACTGTGTTCACGAAGGCCGTGGAGCTCAGGTTCCCTATGTTGGACGGCTTTGCAGATGAAGTGTCGAGAGTTGCCGAGGGGATAGCCCTGGAGATGGGGCTGCCAAGCGGCCGCATCGCCGAACTGAAGCTTTCCGCGCGGTTGTCGCTAATCGGCACCTGCGCAATGCCTTATTCGCTCAACGAACGATCAATTCTGCATTGGTCGGAAGCCGAGCTTCAAATGTTCTTCGATTACCCTCGGGTCAGCAAGGCGATGCTCGAGTTGGTTCCATCGCTTCGGCACCTGGCCCCGATTTTGAACTCCGCCACGGACGCGAACGGCCGAGACGATCGCTGCCTCGAGGCTAAGATTTTGGACACGGCGGCGACGTTCGTGTGGCTCGATCGGCGCTATGGACGGATTTTGGCTATGGACGAGGTGCGACGCCGGGCGGGCTCGGGTCTGAACGCCGAGATTACGGAGAAGCTCGACGGTGTGCTACATTCTTTCGGTGGCGGAGACCCCCGGCCCAAAGTCGCTGTATAGTCGCTGGCGCAAAGCGCTCCCTTGGGTGCTCTTCGCATTTGCGCTGGGAATTCGGCTAGTCGGCATTTCGTGGGGCCTCAGGAACGACCTTCATAACCCGAGCTACCACCCGGACGAGGCTGTGATTTTCGGATACAGCCGAGCGATCGTTCCGGGCCAAGGGCAATTCGTTCCGCATTTCTACAACTACGGCACGCTGTATCTAACACTACTGCGGATATCGAGCGACATCACTACAACGTATAGCGGTGGCCCAAAGACTCAGCCCGGATGGTCGTGGACGAACCCGGACGCGACCGACTGGGATTGGGTCTCGCGCTGCGACCTGTCCGGGAGGATCATTAGCGCGGTAGCAGGGGCGGGCACTGCGTTGGCTGTGTTCTTTCTCGCACTCCGGTTTCTGGACTTACTGGGCGCCTCGATCGCGGGATTCATGCTCGCCATTGCGCCGGCGCACGTCATTCATTCCCGGTTTCAGACCGTGGACATCTTGGCGACCTTCTTTATAGCCTTAAGCACGCTTTACGCACTCAAGCTGCTGCCGGGAAGGGAAGAAGGGCCGCCCGATGCGAAGCTGGGACTGAAGTTCGCAGCACTTGCGGGCGTCTTCGCCGGACTCAGCGCCGGCACGAAGTACACCGGCATCCTCGCGTTGCTGACGTTGTTCGCGGCGATCGGCCTCGCGCAAAGGCCGACCTGGCTGCGTGAGGCAGCTACCGGCGGCTTGGCGGCTTTGGCGGCTTTCGTTGCCAGCACTCCGGGCTTCGTACTGGATTCCAGCAAGTTTTGGCAGGATTTCTCATACGAAATGCAGCACACGGCTACCGGACACGGATTTGTTTTCGCCGGCACGGCGCCGGGCTACCTGTTCCACATCGTCAATCTGCTGGTGGGAATGGGTCCGCTTCTCACGGTCATTTCGGTGCTCGCGTTGCTTTGGGCCAGTTTTCGGCGGCACTATTGGGCGCTGGCTTTGCTCGCTTTCGTGGTCCCGTACTACGCGATGATCGCGAGGGCCGAGGTCAAGTTCCTGCGGTACACATTTCCAATGTATGTGGCGCTTGCCACGGCATTCGGATACGCGTTCGAAACCGGGTGGCGAAAGAAGAAGGGCGTAGGGCAGGCCACAGTCGGCGTGTCGATGCTGGCGCTGGGCGGCATTCCGTTCGGCGGGCTGCGGGGAGCGGTCGAAACCACCGGCTATATGGCCGGCCAAGATCCACGCGACGCGGCCATCCGATATCTTCGGGCTCAGTCGCCGAAGAACGTCGGACTCATCGTCGACCCGTGGTATTGGAGCGTGCCGATGTTTCCCGATGCGCCCGAGCCACGCTCGGTGCCTTGGCCGCTTCGGCTTGCGCAGCTTCAGACGCAAAGCAACCCGCCGGCGCTATTCGCGCTGGCGCCGGACGGCAGCCCTACTCAGCTCGACATTCGGTTGCCTCGGGATATGAAGCCTGAGATGATCGCTTACACCTCGCTCGAATACGACCCATTGTCCCGCTTGGCAGGATTGAAAGACCTTGCTCCCGACCAGCAAGCGATGGCGAACCAGGCAGCGGAATTCAAGCGGGCGCTCGAATCGAATTACACGCTGGAGGCCAAATTCGGAAGGTCTACGCTTCACATCGAGGATCTGGAGTACATCCAGCCTACGGTTTATGTATGGCGGTTGAAGACGGCCCATTGATGGAGTCGATCGAGTGGTTTCTGGACCACTTGAAGGTCGAGCGTGGCGCGAGCGAGCACACGCTCTCGGCGTACCATCACGATCTGATTCGGTCCGCGGAGTTCTTCCGTCGGCAGGGCTTGGCAGACTGGTCGCAGCTTGAATCGGAGATGCTCATCCGATTTGAATCGAGCCTGGGTCCGCCGATGGCTCGGTCGACCGCGCAGCGCCATGTGAGCTCGATACGATCGTTCCTGAAGTTCCTCAAGCGCAACGGCGAGGGCCCAACATCCGAGCTACCCTCCACCGGAGGATTCCGTAAGCCCAAGACGCTTCCGAAGGCGCTGTCGATCGAGCAGATCGAGAGGCTTCTGAGCCAGCCAGAGCTATCGACGCCGGGCGGCATCAGGGATCGCACGCTGCTCGAGCTGATCTACGGAGCGGGGCTCAGAATCAGCGAAGCGGTCGAAATGGAGCGTGAGGCGCTGGACTTAGGTGAGCTGGCGCTTCGCGTGACCGGCAAGCGCGGCAAGACCAGGAGAGTGCCTATTCCAGACGGCACAGCGGAGTGGCTCGACAGGTACATGAAGGAGGCGCGTCCACTACTGGCGAAGAAGCCAAGCTCGTTGGTCATCCTTTCCGATCGAGGCAAGCAGCTTCTGAGGCAGACGGCATACGCGAAGCTGGAGCGGTATGCGGCTGCTGCCGGTCTCCCGCGCGGCACGAGCCCGCACACGCTCCGGCATACGTACGCTGTGCACCTCCTGAAGGGCCGAGCGGACCTTCGAGCGGTTCAGGAGCTCTTAGGGCATGAATCAATTCAGACTACGCAGGTTTACACGCAGCTCGACATGGACGAGGTGCGCAAGAAATACGTGTCTGCGCATCCCCGAAAGTAGTCGCTAGCGGCCGGGCAGGGGCGCGTTCGCGTATGCATCAAGGTCCCAACCGTCGCGCTCTCCTCGTGCGAGCCTCACGGATGCGGCAAGACCGATCATCGCGGCGTTGTCCGTACACAGGTCGATAGGCGGTAGGAGGAGCCGCAGCCCCTCGCGGTGGCATCCTGCGGCGAGCCGCTCTCGGAGCGCCAGGTTGGCCGCGACTCCGCCGACGAGCGCCAGATTGCCGCACCCGTGCGAGGTCGCGGCAAGGAGCGCCCGGTCGACTAGGACGGAAACGATAGCTTCTTGCAAGGAAGCCGCGGCGTCCGGCACGCTGAGCCGATCCCCTTCGGCTTCGACTAGGCGGGCCACGGCGGTCTTCAGGCCACTGAAGCTGAAGTTGGCAGTTTCTCCCCGGAGTCCGCGTGGCAGATGGTATCGGCCGGAGTCACCTGTGCTTGCTGCCACCTGGACGGCAAGTCCGCCGGGGTATCCGAGCCCAAGCGAGCGGGCGCCCTTGTCGAATGCCTCGCCAGCCGCATCGTCGAGTGTTTGGCCCAGCAAGCTGTAGTCGCCGAACGACGCGACCTCGACAAGCTCGGTATGACCTCCTGAGACGATCAATCCCACGAACGGAAATGAAACGGGCTCGGATTGAGCCAGTACGGCGCACATGTGCCCCTCCAAGTGGTGTATGCCGATGAAGGGAAGCCTGCGCTCGAATGCGATCGCCTTGGCGGCCGTCAGCCCTACGCTGAGCGCGCCGATGAGGCCCGGTCGATTCGTCGCCG
>JAICWL010000166.1 GCA_025934835.1 Fimbriimonadaceae bacterium | reverse complement strand
GCGCTCTCGAACGCTCGGAGAGTGCATTGGCAAGCAGGATCGAACCAAGACGCTGGCCTCGCTGATCCTTCGCGATCGCCAAACGTCCGATCACGGTGCAACTGACGAGCGGGTATCGAGGGACGTGCTTCCGGGCCGCCGCGGGGACCTCGCCCTGCGAGGTCGCCATGGCGCAGAGCGTGTGATAGCCTAGCACCCGCTCCGGTTCGGACTCCGAGCTCAGGACGAAGACAGCATTGGCCTTCCGACGGACATCCTGCCCGGCTTGTATCTTGAGATAGCGCTCCAGGCTCCCCACTTCGCATATAAAACCGGCACGGTCGTGTACCTCGCCAAGCGGCACAATGCGCAGGTCCGCAGATGGCCGCTTCGCCATTCACAGCACGATCCGGCGCTTATGTTCCGTGAACGCCCGTTGAAGGCGCTCGTTGGAAGCCGGCGGGTTGACGAGTGTGTCGAAAAAGACCGCACGGTCACGCTCAGACAACACTAAAGTCTCGTGCTCGGCGATCGTTTTGCGCGCAGCCTCCGTCAGCGCCGTCATGCAGAAGTCAGTTAGCTTTCGCCGCTCGAGCTGGGCCGCGCTCGATTAGCTTCTTTGGGGGCTCGTCGACACGAAACCCCAGCCTCTCCTCTCTCAGACATCGGTCGCGCATTCCCGTAGCCATGGTGCCAGCTTTCGACATCAATGTACGTTGAGCGGACTAACTTTTTCAAGGCTTCGAATTTAGCGGCGCTAACAAGGAGGCGCTGCAGCGGCGTTCACCGGCCGCTCGCGCCGTCCGGTCCGGCATGCCAACCAGCTACCGGCGCGGCTTAAGGCGCTGGCCTTTTGCTGCAAGAATGGACAAGCCGCGCTGGGGGTGCCCGCTTCAGCAGAGTCCGGGCAGTCGCTAGACGATCATGTCGAAGCCGGCTCAAAACAGGAAGTCCAACCGTTTCTTTGAAGCTCGACTTTACCGCCGAATTGACGGGATAAAAACTTCATCTGGCCGTGGTGAACGTGGTAGTCGGCATCACAACAATTTGATTGGAATTGTCGTCCATGCGCGTTCTGATCGCCGATGACCATCCTCTTGTTCGTAGGGGGGTTACCGAACTCGTTCGGTCCGGACACCCTGACTGGGACTGCCGCGAGGCGGGGACTCTTGAAGAAGCAGTGAAGTACTGCGAGCACGAGCCGATCGACCTTGTCACTATCGATCTGGGAATGCCCGGCATGTCTGGCCCGGCATCCCTCGCGATCTTTCGACGTTTCCCGCATGTGAAGGTGGTTGTACTTACGGGTTCGGACGACAGATCCTCCATAGTCGCCTGTCTCGGCGCCGGAATGCGGGGCTATCTCCTCAAATCCGCTGCTGCCGACCATCTCCTACACGCTTTAGAGATCGTCCTCGAGGGCGGCATCTATCTTCCGTCCGCCCTCACAAGCGTCTGGCAGATCTCCCCCGCCGTTCCGGCGCTACAGCCGCTCTATGAGCCCTCGATCGCCCCCCTCGGCTCCGCACTTACTGAGCGCCAGCGCGAAGTGTTGGAACTGCTGTCCGAGGGATGCTCCACGAAGGAGATTGCGCGGCGGATGAATCTCGGGATTGGCACCGTCAAGGTCCATCTCGCCGGGATCTACAAAGGGCTCGGTGCCCGCAATCGCATGGAGGCGATCGTCAAGGCGGGGCGACTCGTCGCGGCCTGAACCGCCGGTTCCGACTTGCTAGGCCCGCTCCACGATTTCTGCTTCCGCCAAGCCGCGAAGCCGCACTACCCATTCAGCCAGATCCGGCAGTGAGACGGGCTTGCGGACCCAGGGATAATCGGCACGCGTCAGCTCGCGAAGCAACTCGTGGTCGGTTGAACCGGTCATGACGAGTGCCGGAACGGCAACGCCGTACTCGCTCGCGAGGCGATCGAGCAGGCTAACGCCGGTCACCTCCGGTCCGAGGTCCAGATCGACCAGCACAAAATCGAACTCACGCTGTTTGGAGCCCGCCGCCACCCGCGCGCAAGCGTCCTCCGGGCTGGAAACGACGGTCACCAGAGCTCCGAACGGTTCCAGATCCGCGCGCAAGGCCTGTCCAATGCGAGTGTCGTCATCGATCACCAGCACCCGTAGCCCGCGCAGAGCCTCTTCGGCTTTTCGCGGCGCGACACGCGAAGTTGTGCCGGGAATTAATGAAGCAGGGCTGGTTTCGACACGCGGGAGGCTCAGGGAGAAGACGCTGCCTTGCCCGGGTGACGAATGGACCCGAATTGCGGATCCCAGGAGCGCAGCGATGCGGCGCGCCACTGCTAAACCCAGTCCGAGGCCGTCAGCGGTCCGCTGGGTTTCCTTGCAACGATAGAAATCCTCGAAGATCCGGTCGATCTCTGCCGCTGCAATTCCCGGCCCGGTGTCCTCGACTTCGATCGTCAGCTCCGACCCGCTGGTGCTGGCCCGAAGCTCCACCTGGCCGGTGGTCGTATACTTGATGGCGTTGACGACCAGGTTGCGCAAGATCGATTCGATAAGGATCGGGTCGGTGCGTACCGTTGTGGAAATGAGCGAGACGCGGAAATCGAGGTTCTTCTCCGCGGCGAGGCCGCTGAACTCACGCCGAATCGGGTCGAGGACGTCGGCAATGTCGAACTCGGCCGGTTCCGGTACTATGCGTCCCGCATCCAGCCGCGACATGTCCAGGAGGCCGCCGATCATCCGGTCCATCGACTTGGTGGCCGAGCGCATCCCTTCGATCATCAAGGCGAGCTCCGGCCGGGCGGCCTGGCGCTCCAGCGCGGAGACGAACGAGCCCATGGCTTGCAGGGGCTGGCGCAGATCGTGTCCGACCATGTCAAGGAGCCGATCCGGTGCCCGGTCGTCGCGCCGTCGCCCGTAAGTGCGAGCCTGCGGTCGGTTTTCCTGGCCCGGCACCGGCCAGTACAACCCCAGTCCAAGCACCACCAGCAGTCCGATCAGCGCCTCGACCACAGTGAACTCGATCCAGACCGCGCGTACCAAGCGGTCGCCCTGGCCCAGCTGGTAAAGACGCCACTCACGCCGTCCTAT
>JAICWL010000149.1 GCA_025934835.1 Fimbriimonadaceae bacterium | reverse complement strand
GCTGAACGAAGAAGAGGCGCGCAATAATCCCTACGTCATTCCCGAGCAGGATCGCCCCGACGTCATCCTGCGCTTCACCTCGGCCAAGAACCTTCTGCTCTCCGGCCTCCTCGAGAACGGCGACTCGATCGCCGAGAAGCCCATCGTCGTCGACGCGCATTACGGCAAGGGCAATGTCCTGCTCTTCGCCAACAACCCGATCTACCGCGGCGAGACCATCGGCAGCTACGCCCTGGTCTTCAACGCCATCCTGGACTTCGACCACCTCGCAGTGCGGAAGCAGGAGTGAAGGAGCGGGAGCCGGGAAGGAGACCGGATAACGAGAACGGGCCTGCCTCGTTGCGGATATCGCTCAATCCTTGCGGCTTGCACCGCATTATTGCGGATTACCACGATAGTTGCGGATTAATCCATGATTGTTGCGGATAATATGCTATTATTGCGGATAACAGTGGGCGTCACCGTCCTTCAGGAACATGCCTCAGCAGCTCAGGGAACCCGATGCCGCAGCCATCTTGGCAGCGGTGAGCCAGCACGGCGGAGTCGCTGGCCAAAAAGAGATCGCCGCACACCTGCCCGAGCACCTTTCCGAGAGGACTCTTCAATTTCGGCTACGTCGCCTGGTCGATCAAGGCAGGCTCCTCCGGGAGGGCGCAAGACGTACAGCTCGCTACCGGCTGCCGGAGGCTCCGGCCACGCTGGATGTGCAGGCTGGCGCTGAACCGAAGAACGAGCACGCAGGTTCGGCAGGTGCGATTCCTTTATCTGCGGCAGCCCTCGAAATCCAGGACGCCGTCGGTCAGCCTTTGGAAAAGCGCCGTCCCGTCGGCTACAACCGCGAATTTCTCGACGCCTACCAGCCCAACGTCACGTTCTACCTCCCGGCCGAAGAGCGCGCCCGCCTCGCAACCGCAGGCCGGCCCAACTTCGAAGCGCAGGCGGCCGGCACCTACGCGAAACAGGTCCTCAGCCGTCTCCTCATCGATCTCTCGTGGAACTCCAGCCGGCTCGAGGGCAATACCTATTCGCTCCTCGATACGAAGCGACTGATCGAATTCGGACTTGAAGCCGAAGGGCGCGATCGTCTCGAAGCGCAGATGATCGTCAACCATAAGGAGGCCATCGCGTTTCTCGTCAGTGAAGCTGATGAGATCGGGTTCAACCGATATACCATACTCAATCTCCACGCGATCCTCGCCCACAATCTCCTGCGCGATGAAGCGGCCGCTGGCCGCTTGCGCCAGATCGCCGTCGGTATCGAGAAGTCGACCTTTCATCCCCTCGCTGTTCCTCAACTCATCGACGAGTGCTTCAACGAACTGCTTCGCAAGGCCTCCGCCATTCAGGACCCCTTCGAGCAAGCTTTCTTCTTTATGGTGCAGCTCCCCTATCTGCAGCCCTTCGACGATGTGAACAAGCGCGTTTCACGTCTCGGAGCGAACATCCCGTTCATCCGGCAGAATTATTCGCCATTGTCCTTCACCGATGTTCCGCAATCGCTCTACACCAGCGGCATTCTCGGGATTTACGAGTTGAATCGAGTTGATCTGCTGAAAGACGTGTTTTTGTGGGCTTACGAACGCTCGGCCCAGCAATACACAGCCGTGCGGCAATCGCTGGGTGAGCCGGATCCGTTCCGCTTCCGCTATGCCTCGACTCTGCGCCATCTGGTGCAGGAGGTGGTGCGCGGCCGCCTGAACCGGCCCACCGCGAACAGCTACCTCGGCAGCTTCGCCGAGCGGAACGTCGAAACTGCGGATCAGGATCGATTCCGGCAAATGGCGGAAACGGAACTTCTCAACCTGCACGAGGGGAACTTCGCACGATACCAAATTCGGCCGAGCGAGTTCAAAGCCTGGGAAGAGGTATGGAACCCGGAAACGACGTCAAAAGCATGAATCGTCTCGGCCTCATCGCCGGCAACGGACGCTTTCCCTTCCTCCTGCTCGACGCGGCGCGCGCGCACGGAACAGAAGTCGTCGTCGCCGCCATCAAAGAAGAGACGGACGCCGAGATGGACCTGCGCGCCCAGACCGACTCCGGCGTGCGCGTCTACTGGCTTTCTCTCGGCGAGTTATCGCGCCTGATCGAAACCTTCCAGCGCGAAGGCGTCCACAAAGCGGTCATGGCCGGACAGGTGAAGCACAAGCAAATCTTCTCGAGCATCCGCCCCGACTGGCGCCTCGCCAAGCTGCTGCTGTCGCTCCGCACCCGCAACACCGACATGCTCCTCGGCGCCGTCGCCAAAGTCCTCGGCGATGAAGGCATCGAACTGATCCCCTCCACCGCCTACCTCGAACCGCTGCTCGCCCAACCCGGCGTCCTCACCACCCGCGCTCCCAGCGAGCAGGAGACCCGCGACATCGCCTACGGCCGCGAAGTCGCCCGCCACCTCGCAGCGTACGATCTGTGCCAGACCGTCGTCATCGCCGCCCAAGCCTGCGTCGCTGTCGAAGCCATGGAAGGCACCGACGCGACCATCGAGCGCGCCGGCGCCCTGATGGGCTCCCTCGGCGATCCCGCCTCCACCCTCGACCGCTCGCTCACCGTCGTCAAGGTCGCCAAGCCCAAACAGGACCTCCGCTTCGACGTCCCGGTCATCGGCCTCCGCACCATTGAGACCATGCGCGCCGCCGGAGCCACTTGCCTCGCCATCGAAGCCCACCGCACCCTGCTCTTCGACCGCGAGGCCGTCCGCGCCGAGGCCGACCAGGCCGGCATTGCCGTCATCGCCCTCGAAAACGCATAATTGAAGCGCGCGTCTTCGGCCCCGCTCGCGGTACGTGATCCCCAGAATCCGATCCGCAGCGATCCAATGCGGTTTTGTCAGGGCACGGCTCCATCCGTGCTCCCGCTTTTCTTCCGAACATCACGCAAGGAGATTCCTCAATGCCGAAGTCACTGATCGCCATCGCGGCCGTCGTCGTGCTTGTCATCGCCGGCTATGCCGTGCAGCGCAGCTACGCCGCCGACAATGCCGCTATGCCCGAAGTCGGCCAGACCGCCCCCACCTTCACCCTGCCCAACCAGGAAGGCCAGCCCGTCGACCTGAGCCAGTACCACGGCAAGTGGGTCGTGCTCTACTTCTATCCCAAGGACATGACCACCGGCTGCACCATCGAGGCGCATAAGTTCCAGGCCGACCTCGACAAGTACAAGGCCGTGAATGCCGTGATCCTGGGCGTCAGCGTCGACGACGTGAACAGCCATAAGCAGTTCTGCACCAAGGACTCGCTCACCTTCACCCTGCTCGCCGACCCGGACAAGAAGGTCGTTCAGCAATACGGCTCGCTCACGAATTACGGCCCGATGCAGATCGCGGCCCGGAACACGTTCCTGATCAACCCCGAAGGCAAAATCGTGAAGGTCTGGACCAAAGTCAACCCCAACGTCCACAGCGAAGAGGTCCTTTCGACCCTGAACGAGATGCAGAAGAAGGGGTAGGTACCACCGCAGATAGCAGCTGGCAGATAGCGAACAGCAGCCGACCAGGTCTGCTATCTGCTATCTGCTGTCGGGTATGCGCTATCGGCTATCCGCTGTCCCCGCTCCGATCCCCATTGCCACCTCGCCCGGTTGCGCCTATACTTGGGTCCAATGGAAGCCCCACACCCACGATCCGCGGGCTTCCGACGCGAGGTGCGCTTTCCGCAGTCAGGGTTTTGCACTGGCGAGCAGTGAAGTGACCCCCGGACGGGGTCAGCAGCCATCGCGCGGTTCGGCCATTCCCCCTTCAGAAACATCGGT
>JAICWL010000002.1 GCA_025934835.1 Fimbriimonadaceae bacterium | reverse complement strand
CGGCAAGATCGACTGGCAGGCTGCCGGCGCAAAGCGTCTCATCGGAAGCAACGACGTGATCCGAAGGATCGCCGCTGGTGAGGATCCAAGAGAGGTCCAAGCCAGCACGATGGAAGCCGTTCGCGCGTTCGGCGCCCTGCGCGAGAAATATCTCATCTACCGCTGACGATCCGGGAAGCCACACGGAAGCTTTCACCGTCCACTCGTTCCCTGGGAAACGCTCCTGGAGGTTCGCGGCCACTTTGGTGAGGGGGGCACGTTCCCGAGTGGCGCCGTAGTGGCTCACGTCTCGCGGGTACAGCGCTTCCGGCGCGTGCCAGCCTTTCGGGCCGCTGTCGTGAATCTGCTCGCACTGCCCTTCGGATTCGGGCCAATGCTTGGAGGTGAGGTTGCCGGGCGCAAGGGCCCTTTCGAGCTCGGTGCGAAATTCATCGTGCGGCACATAACCTTCGAGCCTCCATTGCTCGCGGCCCGAGCGGTCGGCAATGAGGACGTTCGGCATCCAAATGGCGCCGAACCGATGGAGGACAGCGGGCTCGCATTCGCAACTTTGCAAATGCAGGTCCCATAGGGTAGAAATGGCGCGTGTTGAAGGGACTGGGATCGGTCGTCATGCACGTGCAAGACTTGGATGCCGCGAAGGCTTGGTACCAGGACGTCATCGGGCATCCGCCTTATTTCGACGAGCCGTTCTACGTTGGCTTCGACATATCGGGCTATGAACTCGGCCTTCACCCGCACGATGGCGAGCACCCCGGCGCCGGAGCCGTTGTGGCCTACTGGAGAGTCGATGACGTCAGCGTCGAGTACGACCGGCTTATCGCAAAGGGCGCGAAGCCCCATTTCGAGCCCGTGGACGTTGGCGATGGGATCGTGGCGGCTTCCATCATCGATCCTTTCGGCAATGTTCTGGGCCTCATGTACAACCCGCACTTCCAAGCGAAATAGCGGGTGGATCAGCCTACCGTTTGCGACTCGGCAGCCGCCAGCGATCTCGCGACTGAGCCCTTGCCCGCGAGCAGCGAGTGAAAGAGCGCCTCATATCGATCGACCAGCACCTCTTTGGCGAACAGCCTCTCGAAAGCGCGCCGGCCCTGTGCGCCCATGCGTTCGCGTTCTTCGATGCTTGCGGATTTTAGGCGCAGCACGCCGTCCGCCATGGCGCGAGGGTCCTCCGGCGACGTGACCACGCCGGCTTCGGATTGAGCGATGAATGCGGCAGCGTCCCCCTTCATCGCGCAAAGAAGCGGACGGCCGCAGGCCATATATGCCTGGACCTTGTTCGGAACCATGATGCTGAAGAGCGGGTCATCGCGTAGATGCAGGAGCAGCGCGTCGGCCCAGGCGAAGAACATCGGCATCGACTCCTTCGGGTGCTGGCCCAGGAATGACACGTTCTCGAGCCCGAGGCCGTCGACCATCTGGCGCAGGCGGGCAAGCTCCAAGCCGTCTCCGAGCACGACAAACCGCACATCCGGCTCGTTGCGAAGCAGGGCAGCCGCCTGAACCATCGTCTCGAGGTTCTGAGCGGCCCCAATATTGCCCGCGAACATTACGTTGAACGCTCGTTTCAATCCAAAGCGCTCTCCGAATTCTTCGTCTCGCGGCAAGGGCCGGTAAATCTCCTCGTCGGCCCATTGCGGCAGGACGTGCACTTTCGATTCGGGCACTCCCTTGCGGGCCAGGTTGTCGGCCATGCCGGTGGACGTCACGACGATGGCTCCCGCGCGGCGGTAAAGCGAGCGGCACACGCGGCTAACGGCTTGCGTCAGCCTGCCTTCTCGCACCATGCCGGAGCTCACCAGGGTCTCGGGCCAGATATCTTGGATCTCGAGTACGAACGGCACGCGCATAAGGCGTGCCAGCCATGCTCCGGCGACCGCGGTAGTGAGCGGCGGATGATGGATCCAAAGTAGGTCCGGGCGCCGAGCAAGAGCCGGACCGAGCGACGACGCGCTCGCCCAAAAGCTCAGGTAGCTGAGCGCCCTTCGCTTGGCCGACCTGCTATGGTCCGGAAACATCGGCACACGGATGACCTTCACGCCGTCGATCGTTTCCACTCGCCAGGGCCTCTGTCGGTAGCCGTCGTAGACGCGCCCGTACGGGTAGTTTGGAAATGAGGTCAGCGCCGTGGACTGGTGCCCTTTCGCAGCGAGCGCCGCTGCCAGCTCGGAGGTGCGGGTGTCGCACGGCTCGGGCCGATAATGCATCGAAAGGAACAGCAGTCTCATGCGAGGTGAATCGGTTCCGGAGCGCCGTTTCACCTGGATCCTCCCGCGTATCTATAGCCCAGCACGATCCCTGTCACCACTGCGGAAACGTTCTCTTGCAGGTACTCGGTGGGCGCAATCCAGTCGGTTCCGCATTGAAGCGCGGTATCCACCGAGCGGACGATGTCCTCCGGGTCCGCGCCGGAAAGGATGCCCGAGCCTGCCTCCTGGGTTTCAGCCCGTTCGGTCACGTCGCGTACGATCACGCTCGGCGTTTTAAGAAGCACCGTTTCCTCCTGCACCGTGCCGCTATCTGTCAGGACGCACATTGCGTGCTTTTCCAGCTTCACGAATGCGAAGAAGCCTAGGGGGGTGAGGAATCGCACGAGGGACGATTTCGGCGCCAGGCCGCCCTTGGCTACCTTGTCGGCCGTGCGCGGATGCAGGCTCACTATGACGGGCCGGCCGTATTTATCGGCGATGCCGTCCAGCCCCTCCAGTAGTTTCGAAAGCCGCGCGGGGTCGTCCACATTCTCCGCTCTATGGAGGGTGACCAGGAAGTACCCACCCGGGCCAAGACCGAGCTTCTCAAGCGCGTCGCTACCATCGACTTTGCTCTCGTTCGCCCGCAGCACCTCGTAGATCGGATTGCCCGTGACGAAAATGCGCCTCCGCTCGAACCCCTCGCGCATCAGGTTCTCCTTGCTCCGATGGGTGTACGGCATCAGCACGTCGCTGCAGTGATCGATAACTCGGCGATTGATCTCCTCCGGCACGCGGTCGTCGTAGCACCTATTGCCCGCCTCCATATGGAAAACCGGAATCCGCATTCGGGCCGCCACCACGGCTGAAAGCCCGCTGTTGGTATCGCCGAGGATCAACAGCCTGTCGGGCCGATCCGCAAGGAACGACTCTTCGGTTTTCCGGATCACCTCTGCGATCTGGCCCCCAAAGCCGCTCGCCCTGATGCCCCAGTGCTCGTCCGGCGCGCGAACTTCGAGCTCCTGGAAGAACACGTCGCTCAGGTTCGGATCGTAGTTCTGCCCAGTGTAAATAAGCTTGACCTCGCAAGCCTTGTCGAGGCGCGAGATCACCTGGCTGAGTCGGATAATCTCCGGACGTGTGCCAAGGATGATCGCGACCTTCATGCCATAAATCTTACGGCAGCTTTCTTACGCAAGATCGGCTCGAGTAATTGCTGGATGTCCTCGATGCTGAGCGTGACCTTGGCGGAGCTGTACTCATCGTCCAAGCACGACTTCTCGGGGAGCATGGGGTGGAGGTTGTCGAGCATAGGTTCGATGACATAGTAGTCGCCTCGCTCCACGGTGCGGGCGCGCTCCTCTTCCGAAACCATGATTTCGTGGACCTTCTCACCGGGCCGGATGCCGGTGAAGACGATCGGAATGTCCTGCTCGCCGATCATCGCCTTCGCCAAATCGACCATGCGAGCGGCTTCGACCTTGGGCACGAATGTTTCGCCCGCGCGACCCAGCTGAAGTGCGGCAAATACCGTGTCCACAGCGCGATCGAGGCTCAACAGAAAACGGGTCATCTCTTTGAGAGTGATCGTCACGGGTCCACCGTTGCTGATCTGCTCGGCGAATAGCGGAACGACCGAACCTCGCGAGGCGATGACGTTCCCATAGCGGACCATCGTGAAGCGCGTCCGGTCGCACTGCATGTTCGCTTCGATGAAGATGCGCTCCATGATCGCCTTCGTCATCCCCATGACGTTGATGGGCTTGCAGGCCTTGTCGGTGGAGATGCCGATCACGACTTCGACTTGTGGAGCAGTTTCGCGAATTGCCCGGACGACATTCTGGGCCCCGACGATGTTCGTTTGCACCGCCTGGTAGGGGAAATGCTCGCATGTCGGGACTTGCTTCAGGGCCGCGGCGTTGATGACGATGTCGACTCCCCTCATGGCAAGTGCGACGGAATCGTAATCTCGGATGTCGCCTATACGGAACCGAAGTGTCTCGTTTACGCGGTGATAAATAACGTCGTCTGTCGCCCTACCCGCGTGGAGATAGTCGAGCCGCATGTGGTGCTGCTTCGCTTCGTCACGAGAGAAAACGGTGATGGCCCTAGGCTGCCCCAACTCTCCGGTGAGCATTCGCCCGACGATAGTGCGGCCGAGCGAGCCCGTGCCCCCGGTGACGAGAATGTGCTTTCCTTCAAATATCATTTTCCTACCCTCTTCCCATAACAGGTGGGGTCGGCCGTCATCGCCGATATCATCTCTTCCCACCCGGGCGGCTCATATCCCGTCGCCGTCCTGAATCTAGCGCTGTTCAAACTTCTGTCTATCTTTACCGTGCCGTCGCGAACGATCTCGATTTCGTGGCCGAGAGCACCCCGAAGCAGCTCCAGGAGACTGTACTTATCGATGCGCGCTGCGGACACTTGGTACACGCCGCTCAAATCGCGTGGATCTAGGATCGTGCGCTCGATAACCTTCGCGAGCTCCAGTGTCGTCAACCCGGAGAAGTAAGCCTCAGTGAAGCCACGGACGCATCCGCTCTGGGCGAGGAACCACTCGACCAGCCCCAACTGGGAGCTGAGCTCCCGTCCGATGATCGACGTTCGGAGCGTGATGGCGTGCTTGTCGGTCACCTCGCCCAGGGCTTTCGATCGCCCGTAAAGGTCCTCCGCGTCGGTGGGATCGTCCTCGGTGTAGCCTCCCTTGACGCCGGAAAACACGCAGTCGGTGCTGATGTGGACAAAGCGTGCGCCCGCATTCGCGCACATCTCGCTGACCAGATGCGGAAATAGCGAGTTGACCGAGATGCAGGGGATCGGCTGCTTGCCGGCAGGAAGCTGCTTGACGATGCCGACGCAGTTAACTACCCAATCGGGCCGGCTGAGGTCGATTGCCCGGCGCACCGTCTCAGGATGTCGCGCATCTACTGACCCTATGATACGGTCCGGACAGTAAAAGCCGAAACGTTGGAGGCTTTGCGGTTCCCCGCGCACTGTGGCCCAAGTTTCAGCCGACCCGGAAAGCTGCTGGTACAGTTTGTGACCCAACATCCCGGTGCAGCCGAGAACCAAAACGCGCATTCCGCAGGACCCTCAAGTTGCCCGATGGAGGGCAAAGCAGACGGGATTCTACCCGAACAACCGGTATAAGCGCGGGGGAACGAGCGGGGCCGGGAGCTCTAGCGATGGCTCAGCAGCAGGGCCTGGCGGAACATCTCGAGGTTCCTTCCGAGCTGGCCGCTCGCCTCGATGTAACGTACGATGTACCCTCTCGCGCACTCGGCGCTATGGGCGTAGGCATCGGCATCCATATCCACGCAAGCTTGAACAGCGTTCTTCCAGCCGTCGCGGTCGTCGAGCGGTAGGACCCAACCGGCGCCTCGTTCGCCGAGGTCGTTCCAAGGGGTCTTGTCGCTGATCAGTACCGGACAACCTGCGGACAAAGCCTCGGGCACAACGTGTCCGAAGTTCTCGCCCAATGTGGGAAATAGGAAGAAATGCTCTCGGGCCAGCGCTTCGGGAACGTGCAGTGGCGAGATTGGTCCCTTGATCTCCACTCTTGCGTTGCTGGGCAGCTTGGCCGCAGCGCTCCTGCATGCGTTTGCATACGCCGCGTCTTCCTCGGGGCCGTAGACGGTCAGCGTAGCCTCGCCGCGAACGTCGGCGAGCGCTTCGATAGCGCCGAGCAGGTTCTTCTTGGGCGAGACCCGCGAAAGGAATACAAACCGAGCCGAACCTGGCACTTTGGGCTGACGAGAAACCGCGCACGAGCGCACCGATTCCGGGTCGAGCAAGTCGGGCGCCCGAACGAAGAAATGCTCGCGCTCTCGCACGACATCCTGACACTCCTTCAGCTCACGGTCCGTCGAAACTTGCCATAGGCAGCCGGAGTACAGGCCGATACTGTTCGCAAATCGGATGAACGCCATTTTCTTGGCGTGCTTGAGCGCGAGCGCGCCCGGCGAGAACTCCCCCCTTGGAGCGATGATGACTCCGATCCCCCGCAGCAGCCCCAGCCGCTTCAGCAACATGGTCGATCGCGAGGAAATGCTGAAGTAGCTGTTCAAATACACGATGTCGGGCCGGACTGTACGGATCGCCTTCAAAGCGAGCTTAGGTCCAAGGCCGTCACTCGGAGCATAAAACACCGTGGCGGCCGGGGTCTTCACCCATGTGCCAGTCTCGATTCCGGGGTACGGCTCCGAATCTCCCAGGTCCCTATCCTTCGTGAGCACGAAGAAATCCACCTGGTCGCTTAGCCGATCCAGCAAGCGGCTGATGGAAACGATCGGGCCGCCACCTTTGAAACCGGGCAGAAAGTAATCCGCGAGCACGAGAACTCGCAGGCGTCTTCCGTCGATGAGAACCTGCTGTTCCGAGGTCGCTTCCAGCGCGCTCATTTTGCGACCGGCGTCGATTGCCTGAGCCAGGCGAAGTATTCCTTCATGCCTTCGCGCAGGCCCACGGACGGCTCAAACCCTAGCTCGTGCCGAATCTTGTCGACGTTCGCGAGACTGTGCCGGACATCCCCTTTGCGCTCTGGCCCGTAGAGCCTTTTGACGTCGAGGCCGGAGGCGCTTTCCATGATGTCGACCAAATTGTTGATGGTGACTCGCGAGCCGCTGCCCAGGTTATATACGCCGCTCGCTGAGGAGACCCCAGCGAGGTAGTTCGCCCTGGCTACGTCGCCGACATTCACGAAGTCTCGAGTCTGTTCGCCGTCTCCGAAGATCGTCACCGGCTTGTGCTCGATCATCATGTGAGCGAATATCGGAATTACGTTGCCATACAGATCGAATCGCTGATTGGGCCCGTAGACATTGAAATAGCGAAGGCACACTATCTGCATGCCGAATACCTTGTGGTACGAAAGCGAAAGCTTCTCAGCGCAGAGCTTGGTCGCTCCGTACGGCGAGTCGGGGTCGATCGGGTGGTCTTCGGCAATCGGAAGGGTTTTTAGCTCGCCGAAGACTGCTGCGGAAGATGACGTGACTACTTTGCGCGCGCCAGCATTCCGGGCCGCTTCCAGGACCTTCACCGTGCCCATCGCGTTGATGTCCGCATCGTCAATCGGAAAGTCGATGGACCGCTTGTTTCCGACGGACGCCGCGAGGTGGAACACGACTTCGGCTCCCTGCACAGCGGAAGAGAGCGCTGCGCCGTCCCGAATATCGCCCTCGATGAATCGGACCTCTGGAAAAGGCTTCAGATTCTCGGCATAACCGGACAGGAGGTTATCCAGAACGGTGACTTCGTTCCCTTCCGATAAGAGATACCGAACGAGGTTCGAGCCGATGAATCCGGCGCCTCCTGTTACGAGTACTTTCATGAGGTCTTAGCCAGTCTCCGAATTTGAATAGCAAGCACAGTAATAGCTCAAACATTACCCGGCAGGATTGGCCGTGTTCTCTCGGCATAAGACCGTCTCGCGCAGGTAGGTCATCATGCGCCCTCCATGCGATTCCCATGTCCTGCAGCTTCGCACGTAAGACTGCGCGGCGCGGCCCCGCGCCGCAAGCGTTTCCCATGGCTGCGTCGCAAGGCAATCGATGGCCACTGCCAATCCCTCGGGGGTCTCGTCGTCGAGCATAAACAGGTGTTCGGCGAATTCGCCAGAGCCGTTCACTCGCGTGCTGAGCACGGGCCTTCCGGTCGACATCGCTTCGATCAGCTTGGAAGGGAATACGTACCGTTGGCCGAGCGCTGAAGTGTCCCTCAGGTTCACGATCATGCTTGCCCCGAGGTACAGGTCGCGGACAGCCTCGTGCGGTATGAGCCCCGCAAACCGGATGCGGTCATCGTGCGCAGCGGCCGCTCGCACGGCCTCTTCGAGTGGCCCCTTGCCGGCAATCGTCAGCCGAATCGAAGGATTCTTCACGAGGCTCATCGCTTTCAAAAGAAGGTCGATCCCGTTCAGGCTGGTAAGTGCTCCGGCAGACACGATTTCAAACAGACCGGAACTCGGCTTTTCAGGCTCCGGAAAGCTATCGAGATAGCTCTCCGGCACGCCGCCCGCGAGCACGAGGTAGTGGCTGCCCGGTGCGAAGTCCTCCTGCATGTGGGGACTGGCGACCATCAGGCCGGAAAGCTTCGGAAGTAGCGCAGTCTGTGACCGAAATTCCAAGCGCCGCAGAAAGGTGTCGGCCACGATTTCGCCCGGAGTGTTGATGTCTTGGAGCAAGGTGACGATCTTCACGTCGGTCGTTTTCGCGGCCCAATACAGCGGCCAACCCGGCGGTGCGTTCAGGTTGTAACAAAGCAGAATTCTCTCGCGTCCTCGGTTCCTGCGCGCCCATGAGCGCGCCCAGAAAAACTCGGCGACGCCCATCGAGACGATCTTCAAGAAGCCGAGATTGACGTGCGGAAGGAATCGGATCTGCAAACCCCAAGGGAGCGTCGCCCTCGTGGCCCCGAAAAAGAGCTTCTTAACTCTGGGAAAAGATGGAACCGGAGCGTAGCCCACGACCTCGAGCTCTACGCTGGGATCGCTGGCCAGAGTTCGCAGAAGATTGAGCTGGAAGAGGTTGCCGGCCGTGCTGAATGCCGCATTCTTGTACCGAGCCTCATTGGGCGTTACCGGCCCTAGGTACAGAATTGCGAGCGGCTCTTGACGGCTCATGCTGCACCCCGAACCTCGAGCGGACTGGCGCGTCGGCTCCAAAGCCACACGACGATCCAGTAATAGAACGAGAACACGCCGTCGCCGTCTTGGAGCATACGGTTCGTGGCGGGAAGATAGAACAGCAGGAGCGAGAGGAGCGAGAACGCAACGACTGCATAAGGGTTCTTCCCGCCGAGCATATCCACCCAGGCCATGGCGAAAAGCGCTCCAAACACTCCCATCAGGACCACGGTTCCGGGGAACGTCACGTCCGACGCGAAGTATGGATACGAAGTAGTCCAGAACACGGGGAAGCGGTAGCCGTCGAGGTCTGATATCTGCACCGGATACGGTCTGGTTTCGAACTCCGGGTCATGCAGGTATTTCGCCACGTTACGCGTGAGGAAGATGCTTTGACCGGCGCCGTAGGTCGGCCGGAAGTCGCGGTCCATGCAGAGCGCAAGCCCGTAGTAATTCGAAGAAAGGTAGTTGATCAATCCGACTAGCCCTGGGCGGATCTCGGCGGGCGCGCTCTTGAGCATGAAGTTGTCTGTGTCCGGCGGTGTCAAGAGGATCGGATGAACGCCGTAACTGGCGGCTTCGACGCCAACGCGCTGCACGTGAGAATAAACAAAGTAGCCAAGAAGGAAAACAAGCCCGGCCACTGACGCCAACGCGAACGTCGCAATCCTTCGCGTGCTCCGAACTGTCACACCGGCAAAGTGCGAGCCGATGCCGATCAGCGGCAGCATGATTACGAGGTCGGCAATGTCCCGGCGACGGGCGACGGCAACGCTCATCGCCACGGAAGCGATCAGCATGATCCAAAACGCAACCTTCAGCCCTTTGCCCAGCCGGGACCAGTAGAAAGCCGCCATTGGGAAGAGCAGCGCGGGCGCGGGCGCCGCCAAGATGCGCAAGTACGTCGCGAAATTGCCGCCCTCGCTGCTCAGTTGGATCGACGCCGCATAGGCCTCTGCCGGGTTCATGATGGCCCCGACCACATTCGGCGCCCAGCGGCCGGTCTCGGCGTACGATACAAGCGGAAAGAAGGCAACTGTCGCGATCAGTCCGACTGCGACATAGGTTGTCGGGGGCTTTGCTGCCGGCGCCGGCCGGGGCCGCCGATGCGCTACCGCCAGGTATCCGATGAGCAGAGCGACCTGGCTGGCAGCGACGAAAGCGTAAAGCTCGACCGGATGGCGCAGCGGATAGGTCCACGGCCCGAATGCGAACATAACGACCGTAATCGTCAGGTAGAGCTGTAGCAGCAGCATGGGGAACAGGCGAATCGCCCAGCCTTGTCTGCGCACTATCCGCCTCCCAAGCTTTCGCCCGCCGGGCGGACACGAAAACGCGGCGAGATCGCCTGCGCCAAGGTGGATCTGGCATGGGCGAGCACCGGGTCCACGCTCAGGAACAGCGCGAACGACGTAACGACTACCGCGATTCCGCCGGCGATAACGAATGGCCAGCGGGGAAGAAACATCCAAATACCCAGCGCGCAAGCGCCGACCAGCACGGCCGCGCGGCAGACCAAAACGATCGTGGGCACTTTAAGCGAAGTCTGCGGAAGCATCCGAACGATTCGGCTCCTGGCCCAGTAGCCGCTAACGATGCCCGTAGCCGCCATGCCGAGCGGAATGCCGGGCAAGCCGATCCACTTCGCGAGCAGCACCATCAAGGGGATCCTGCAAAGGCATTCGATCACCATCGCCAGCGAGCCGCCAACCAGAGCGCCCGATGACCGGTATAGGTTCATCGAGAGCCCGGACCAACCTGCGATCAGGAGTCCGAGCGCGAGACTACCGGCGAGCTCGAATCCACCGTAGAGCCCAGGGCCGACCCACACGGAAACGAAGCCGGCATCGACAGCGACATAGGCGGCCATGAGGCTGATGGCAGTGGACCAAAAGACGGACATGATCTCGCGGAATACCGCTGCCGCTTTTGCCCTATTCTCGGACCACAGATGCGCGAACCCGCCGAATGTGGAGGCGTTCACGATATCGAGGATCGAATTGATCAGGTCCGCAGCGCGGCGGGTCATCGCCAGGATTAGCGCCGCTTCCGGTCCGATGACGTTGCCTGCGATGGCCGCCTGGCTGTCGTTCATGAGGGCGTTGCTGATGCCGGCTGCGAAAGTGCTCGGGCATACCCGCGCGAAGTCGATCGCGACCTCTCGGTCGAAGCCCAAGCTTCTGCGCGCGGCCGGGTCCACGTCCCGGAAGAAGAACACGAATCCGCCGAGCAATGTCACTCCGCTGCGCGCGACTATGCCCCAAGCGAGTGACCAGAGTCCCATTCCGCGCATCAGCAGAAGCCAAGCGACCGAGAAGCCTGCAATCGCGCCGGCCACCGAGAATGCGTTGACGGTGCCCGTCCTCTGGATCGCTCGAGAGAGTCCCTGAAAGCCGTAGTTGAGCACAATCGCCGCAGTGGCGACTCCCGCCAGAGTGAAGCAGCGCGAAAGCGTCTCGGCGTCCGAGCCTTGGATATGCAGGAAGCCAGGCAGAAGCGGAGCGCTGGCCAGCACGAGCGCAACGAGCAGAAGCGAAAAGCCGATCAGACTCGCCATTCCGGTCGCGAAGTACCGGCCCACGGTCCTCGCGTCCTTTTGAGCATGCGCCGCGCCAATTCTCTGGATCATGAGGCTGGGCAAGCCGAAGTCGAACACGAGCATCCAGAGGAGCAGGTCGCCGGAGCCTGCCCATGCGCCGTACAATGGGCCGCTAACCTGCGACAGCACGACAGGCGTGAGAAATAGCATCTGGGCGGCCGCGATCATCGTCGTGGCGCTGGACCCGGTGAAGTTTGCCAGAGCCGCTTTGCGCCTGCTTGGCGCCGGGCCGTCCGGAGTGCTCATATCAAGCGAGGCGCTGCCTCTTCGATCTTCCACCGAGAAGCGCTCCGATGCAGCCCAGGATCAGCCCGAGAACGAGCGCAACCGTAAGATTCTTGGAAAAGCTCTTATTGACCGCCTTGTCTTCGATGCGCGGCGTGTCGAGAACTTCCCAGTGGTTCGGGTTGCGCTTTGCCTGAATTTGCGCCACCTGCTCTTCGGCCTCAAGCTGCTGGAGGATCGCCCCTTGCGTCGCCACATCGCGCAGCAGCCGGGACAGCTGCACGGATTCATCCGGGGCGAGCTTTGCGAGCTTATCGAGCGCTGCGATTTGCGCTTCCACTCCCACACGTTCTGTGAGGAGACTCGGAAGCGATGCCTTCGCAGGTTGCGAGCCGACCCCGGATTGCGCTTCGCTGGTCGAGTCGCCCGTCGGATCGATGTTGCCATTGCCGACCGCCTTGACGTACGCCGCGATCTCTGTTTTGAGGTGCGCGCGGGTCACGCCAATCTGCTTTTTCAGGCTGACGATCTCCGGCGCGGTCGGCGCAAGCGTGATCTCCTTGACGCGCAGCTGGTATTCGAGGTCGCTCAGCACCGACCTCCAACGCTTGGCGGGAGGCAGATCCGAGGGCAGGTCGGCCGAAGTTGCGGCGAGCTGCCGAGTGCGGCTCTGCGCGGACTCGATTCTTCCATTGATGCCGTCGAGCTGGATCTCGGCTTGGCGAAGCTGCAGGTCCCATGTTCCTGGCAGCGCGAGGACTTCGGCGTCCTTGCCGGTGCCGATAGGCGTGATGGTTGGGGCAGTCTCAGAGTGCTTCTGAAAGTCTCGCAGGCGCTCCTCAGCGTCCGTTATCCGCACTCGCTGCTTGGCCACCGCGTTTCGCAAAACGTTGAGGTCATCCGAATACATCGGCTCCGCGACATCCTCATTTATCTCGTCGAGGGCCTTGAGATGCAGCGCGACGACCTTCTTCGCCAGCTCTGGGTCGCGGCTTTTCGCCGTCACCGTGATGGTGCTCTGGGTCGAGGAATCCGAGATGTCCCGCATGTCCTTGACCGTGAGCCGGTCCATGTCGACCGCTTTGGATACCGTGTCCAGGGTCCTGTCGCTCTCCAAGAAACCGGTGTAAACCTTTAGGGGCGTCGCTCCTCCAACCAGCGAGGCTGCGAGGCTAGCCTGATCCGCAAAGCCGGATGCGCCCAAGATGCTGGGTGGCCGCGTTGGGAATACGAGCGTTGCTTTCGCCTCCCATACGGGAGGGATGAACAGCGTGTAGATCGCGCCGAGCACGAGTGCCACACCGAGAAATATCGCGAGGATTTTTCGGCCCTTCCAGATCTCGCCGAAAAACGATGGCAGTTCGTCGGGGCGCTCTGGAATCGGCCGCTGGGTCATGGGGTCCAAAAGTTCCAATTCGTCAGGGCCTCCGAACCAGCGTGTCGAGGAAAACGAACGAAGAGAGCGCTTGGCCCACAGAGCCGAGCGTCAGCCCCTTCGGCTGTCCGAACAGCACCGCATCACCCGGCTCCAGAACAGGATTCGCCGATTCCTTGCCGTCTTTCAGGTACTCGTCCAAATTGAATTCTGTGATGATGCCTCTGCCATCCGGCCCGGGCCGGGAAAGGTAGACCCGGCGGAGAGTTCCGCGACCGGAAAGGCCGCCGCCCAGTGAGAGCGCGTCCGAAACGCGGTACACGCGATGGTCCTCCATCAGGATCCGTTTGGGGCTGTTGACCTCACCGAGGACATAGATCGAATTCTCATTCTTGCGCACGTAAATCACGTCCCCGGATTGCACGCTGAGATTCGGCTGGCCCTGGCCGGCGATCGGGCCGCTTGCGTCGACCTGGAGCATTTCACCCTTTCGGAAGACGAGCACTCGGCGCAGAGTGCCGTCGTCGGCTACGCCCCCTGCTAGCGAAATAGCGTTCACGATGCCGGCGTCACCCCTGGCGATGAACTCGCCCGGCTTTCGCACTTCGCCGGCCACGGTGATCCGTTTGAGCTCCGGCCCTTCGACAGACACCGTATCGTTCGCTTCGAGCGGGACGGGTTTCGCGCCGGGCGGAGGAGAAAGTGGCGCCACGATCGTCTCCTGTCCGCGCCGAATAACGAGGTGCGCATCGACCATGCTCGTCTCGGTATCCCCCGCTGCCGCGGGACGAATTCCGCCCGCGGCGCTGAGCGCCCGGTAAACGTCGCTGCCGTCCGGAAGCCGGACCTCGCCGGCCTTCACCACCATGCCCAGCACCCAAACTCGAACGAAAGCCGAAGGCGAAATCGAGATGACGTCGCTTGGCTGGAGCTTGACCGAGTTCGCCGGATCGTCGTCGCGCAGCACTTCGCGGACGTTATAGCTGTGGACCAGCTTCCCGTCTCGGAACAGCTTCGCATCGACCTCGTCCGTATCCTCTCCAAGTGTCGCTGAGGAGAGGAGCTGGCGAAGGTCCAGGTCTGGAGTCAGAGGAGTCGGTCCTTTTCCGGAGCCCATGCCGACGAGGTAGACGACGTCTGGCCGCTCCGAGTGGATGGTGACGAACACCGACTCCGGCCTGACGAACTTGCTCATGGACCTTCGGACGAGCGGCTGCACCTGGTCCCAAGTCTTGCCCTCGACCAGCAGTCGTCCGAAGCCGTGCCCATAGATCGCACCGTCGCTGAGCACGGCGTAATCGCCCGAGTACTCCTTGTCGAGGCACTCTACTGCGACCACGTCGCCGACTTTGAGCCGGACAGGCTGCCGCTGAGGGCTCCCGCCGAAAAGTAATACGGCCGCGCAGGCCAAGGTGGGAAGAAGGTTCATAGGCAGATCGATGCCCAAAAAAGTGCTGGGTCGCCACGGCTATTTTAGCAGCGTTTGGGGCCCCCTCTGACCAAGCGTGCCTCTAGGAGATCTGCGACATCACGCTCTTGAGCGATTCCGCGGACTTGTGCAGCGCTGCCTTCTCCTCTCCGCTCACGGCAGGTTCGATGACCTGCACCACGCCATGCCGGCCGACCTTCGTAGGCATCGAAAGCGCGATGCCGCTGATTCCGAGCGCGCCGTTTTGAATAGTAGAAACCGGCAATAGCGCGTCGGTATCGAGAGCAATCGCCTCGACGACCTCTTTGATCGAAACGCCGACCGCACGGCCCGCGCCGCCTTTGAGCCGGATGACTTCGGCACCCGACTTGCGCGTAAAATCGAAAACTTCCTGAACCTGCTCCGAGTAGCCGGGGATCGACGCCATCGGCACGCCGCCGATCGTTGCAGAGGAGAGTATCGGCACCATCGAATCACCGTGCTCCCCGAGAATCAGCGCCTGGACGTCGGTAGCGTCCACTCCGAAGTGGTCCGCGAGCAAAGAACGGAATCGGCAAGTGTCGAGTACGGTTCCCAGCCCGAGCACCTGGCTCGACGGCACGATGCCCGCCCGCGCGGCGAGATTCGTGAGGATGTCGACGGGATTGGAAACTACCAGGATCGTGGCTCCGGCGTTCAGTTTGACTTGCTTCAGGCTGTCCAGGATGCCCTTGAAGAGGCTGACGTTCCTATTCACAAGCTCGAGCCGGGTTTCGTCTGGCTTTCGGCGGAGTCCTGCGGTGATGACCACACAGTCGCTGCCATCCACCACGCCATAATCTGCGGCGCTGGTGAATTTGATGTTGGAGGTCAGCGCCGCTCCATGTCGGAGGTCGAGTGCCTCGCCCGCGGCCATGTCTCCGTTCATGTCGACAAGGGCGATCTCTCTCACCTTTCCGCCGATCTGAATTGCGTAAGCCGCGTCCGAACCTACGCGCCCCCCTCCGCCGACAATGCTCACTTTGAAGCCCATGGCTGAAATTATGGCTTGGCCCGGGAGTCGCGGTGGGGCGGAGCGCTCCCGGAACGGGCCAAACTATGAGCATGACCGTGGGAGTGGTGGGGCTGGGTTTGATCGGAGGATCGATCGGCCTTGCTTTGCGTGAGCCCTCCCGCCGAATCATCGGCTTCGACGTGAGCCCCGAGGCGTGCAAAGAAGCCCAATCGCGGGCGTGCGTCGATGAGATAGCGCCGCTCGACGCCGTTGCCGCGGCGGATGTGGTGTTCGTGGCCTCGCCCCCTGTCACCGTGCCAGAGATGCTCGAGCAGGTGTTCCAGCTCAAGCCTCCGGAAACGGTCGTGACGGACTGCGCGAGCGTAAAGGCGGCCGTAATGCGCTGGGCTGAAACGAGAAAGGAGCCGCAGTTCGTCGGCGGGCATCCGATGGCGGGTCACGAGCGAGGGGGAGCCAAATATGCCAGCGCATGGCTCTTTCGGGGCGCCCGATGGCTCTTAACTCCGACCCGATGGACGGACGCTGCTGCCAAGGCGAGGGTTCGCGAAGTCGTGAAGTTGATGGGTGCGGAGCCTGTCGTCATCGGGGTGAAGGAGCACGACCGGCACGTCGCCACCGTGAGCCACTTGCCACATGTGCTCGCCGCGGTGCTCGCGGAGCTCGCCAAAGATTTAGAGCATGTGGACGCTGCGGGAGGATCTTGGCGCGACTTGACGCGCGTCGCCGGTGTCGAGCCCGAGCTGTGGACTCAGATTCTGGTCGGGAACTCGGAACAGGTTGCTCGGGTCCTCGCAGACACCGAGGCGCGTCTCGCCGATCTTCGAGGCGCCTTGGAGCGAGAAGACAGAAACGCGGTGCGCGAGTTTTTCATGAGCGCGCGCCAAGCCAAGGTGAAAGCCACCAGATGAAGCTCGACGTCGTGCCCGTAGCCTCGATCCAAGGGTCATTGCGGCCACCTAGCGATAAGTCGCTCACGCACAGGGCGTACATGTTGGCGGCCATGGCGAACGAGCCTTCGGTCGTTCGCAATCCGCTTCGCGGCGAGGACTGCGAGGCCACTCTGCGCTGTCTCGAGGCTATGGGCTCGAGAGCCACGTGGCTCTCGGAGCATAAAGTTCGACTCGAGCCCGCGGAAAGCTGGCACTCTCCGGCATCCGACCTCGACTGCGGCAACAGTGGCACGACCATGCGGCTGCTTAGCGGGCTCATCGCAAGTTGGCCCATCGAGGCCACGTTGAAAGGGGATGTCTCTCTGTCTCGGCGGCCCATGGGGCGGATAGCCGAACCGTTGCGGCTTATGGGAGCGACCGTCGAGGGCGAAACGCCGCCGATCCGCATCGCCGGTGGCGGGCTTCGCGGCATCTCGTATACGACCCCCGTGCCGAGCGCGCAGATCAAGAGTTGTGTTCTGCTCGCTGGGCTGAGGGCCGAGGGTGTTACGGTCGTGACCGAGACGGTGCCGAGTCGGGATCACACAGAACGGATGCTCGCTGCGCTCGGCGCGCCAATCACTCTGAGCGGCAACGGGCCATTTACGGCCTCCGTCATCGGCGGCTATTCGCTCCGAGGATTTGATTTCACGGCGCCCGCAGATATCTCGAGCGCCGCTTTCTTTATGGTCGCAGCCGCGCTCCTGCCCGGCTCGGAACTGGTGATCGAGGACCTGTCGGTAAACCCGTCGAGAACCGGGATCCTGGACGTGTTCCGGCAGGCTGGAGCGCCATGCGCGGTGGAAAACGAGCGGTCGGAGCTCGGCGAGCCGGTTGGCGACGTCGCCGTACGTTTCTCTCCGTCTCTTCGGCCGTTCACAATCGAAGGCTCGCTTGTGCCGAGGCTCATCGATGAGATACCGGTACTAGCGGTGATGGCAACTCAGTGCCAGGGGATGAGCGTGATCCGCGACGCCAAGGAGCTGCGAGTCAAGGAGTCCGACCGAATCGAGATGGTGGCCGCCGGCTTGAGAGCGATGGGCGCGCGAGTGGAAACGTTCGAGGACGGCATGGCGATCCATGGGCCCTGCCGGTTGCGCGGAGCGCGAATCGAAACGGCCCATGACCACAGGATCGCGATGGCGTTTGCGATAGCCGGTCTGATCGCGCAAGGCCAAACGACGATCGAAGGTGCGGAAGCGATATCTACCAGCTACCCGAGATTTGAGCAGGACCTCATGGGGCTGTGCATTGTCTGATCTCAAGCCATGGGTGATCGCGATCGACGGCCCTGCAGGAGCCGGCAAGAGCACTGCTGCAAAGGCGCTCGCCCTGCGGCTCGGTCTGCGCTATCTCGATAGCGGAGCCATGTATCGTGCCGTGGCTCTCAAGGCCCTGCGCTTGGGACTTCACGAGGAGCGCGCGGCGGAGATAATTGGCAACACAAGAATCGAGTTCCAAGTCGGCGACCCTCAGCGGGTAGTGCTCGACGGCGAGGATGTAACCGAAGCGATCCGTACTGCGCAGATCAGCGAAGCGGCTTCGTCGCTCAGCCAATATCCGGCAATTCGGAAGGAGCTAGCGAAGCTTCAGCAGGAGTTCATCGCCGATGGCGGCGTGGTGATCGAGGGCCGCGATGCCACGACGGTGATCGCCCCTCACGCCGACGTCAAGGTGTATTTGACCGCTTCGCTCGAGGAACGCTCCAAGCGCAGGCACTTGGAACTGGCTGCCAAAGGCTCGGACCATGGGTTCGAAGAGGTGCGCCAGCAGGTGGAAGTGCGGGACCATCGCGATATCACGCGCAAAGACAGCCCGCTAACCGTAGCGCCGGGCGCCGTGGTGATCGAAACTGCGGGATTGACCCCTGCGCAGGTCGTCGACGCTATTGCCGCTCTGCTTCCGTCCGCATAGGCTTCTCGACGGGTTCGTGGACGCCATCGAGGCCACCGGTGAGCGCCTGCAGCTTGCGCAGATGCGAGGTGTCATCGTAATAATCGAGGCGCCACGTGCCGTCCGGACGGCGTGTCATTTGCGTCACGCCGGTATTCGAGTAGTGCAGAGACCTGGCCGTGTCGAGCGTCCCGCGGATCAGCTTTGCCGTAAGGAGAGCGCAGGCTCCGCCATGGCTCGCTACGACCATGGCACAGTCGGCTGATTCGATCTCGGCGACCACCGGGTCGACGCGCGCCCACACATCCGCATACGATTCGCCGCCGGGCGGCCGCACTTCTTGTGGGGAAACCCCTAATGCGCAGGCTCGCTCGATCAGCTCGGCGCCAACCGTAAGGAAAGTCTCTCCCTCCCAGGATCCGAATGACCGCTCGCGAAGGTCCGTTCGCAGCTCGAGGCTCGCCCCGGTCACGCACGCGATCGGCTCAGCGGTCCCCACGGCGCGGAGTAGGTCACTAGACAAGACCCTGTCTATATGCACACCGGCAAAGGAACGCCCCAGCGCTTCGGCCTGAAGAAGCCCGGTGGGATCGAGCGGGATGTCGGTGTGGCCCTGGGCCCGCCCGGATAAGTTCCAAGATGTTTGGCCGTGGCGGACGATGTACAGCCGCATTCGAATCAGGGTACCAGCCGGCTCAAACTTGCCAGGGGCGAAGCTCGCCAAGCTCGCTGCCATCGTCACTGACCCGTAGCGATCCCATCCGAAGGATTCTCGCCGGCGCGGGCGGCACGGCATCGCCGAGCACTGAAGCGCGCCAACCTTCCCAGTCGATACTGCGGATGATCCCCATGCCGAAATCCTCGCCGTTCACTCTGGAGAAGCTGCAAGTCAGCCCGCGATACGATGCCGGCGAGACCAGGCGAGCCCGGTCGCAGTGCGAGAGGTCTTGGGCGCGAAGCACTTGGCGCTCGTCGATTTCCCGATCCGAAACGATGAGCAGTGAACGGCCGCAACGTTCGACCCGCAGCGCATCTTCGAGCCCCATTCGCGCACGCTCGTCTGGCCCGATCGCATGCCCCGCGCCGAGTCTCGACCCCTCGATGGCAACCGATCGCAGGTCGAGGTCGTGCTCTTGCGAGACTTCGAGCAGCCGAATCCATTGCGCCTTCCTCTGGGCGGCCTGAACCGGCGCGGAGTGCGCCTCGGCCAAAGAAACGGGCTCGACGTCTCCGGAGAAAGCCTGTACAGGAAGATCTAATCCCTCTTCGGCCAAGACGCGGCCGGGCCCGACCATTTGCGACACCAAAAGCATCGTTTGCAGCGCCAGAGGACTGCGCCTGTACGGAAAGAGCTGCGCGGTCAGATTCTTTTTGGCGAGCGTAAGCGCGCAATGAACCGCCGAGATCAAGACGTGAGGCGATCGCAGCGGGTCCAGGCTACCGATAAAGCGCCACAGTACCGGTTTGTGCTCGCGAAGTAGGCAGACTCTCGCCGGTATGCCTTGGGCCGGGTCAGCAGGATCCAGGCAAAGCAAGTCAGCGTCGCCAAGGTGCTCTTTCAGCCAGGGACGCCAGGATCGGGAGGCTGAGGCGATGAGCAGAGTGGAAGCCAACGGATTAGCTGTATCAGGGCAAGGGGCTTCCATGCCCAAGCTTGTGTTTCCACCAGCCTTGGTGACTTGCCGGAGGGAAGCGTACCCGTTACCGTTTCATCGAACTACTTTAGAATGCGCCCGAATATCATCGAGAATACGGCCCTTGTCTGCAGCCACGAATTGCTGCCGAAGCGAGTCCAGGTCTGCGCCCTTGAGGTCACGGCCCTGAGCCTCGATGCGAAACATCTGAATTCCGTATGCAGTTTGGACCGGCTTGGTGACTCCTCCCTCTTTGAGCGACTTCAGCTCTTCCCGGGTCTGCGCAGGAAAAGCCGTAAATAGTTTCCATCCGATCTCGCCCCCGTTGTTTCTTAGGCGCGGGTCGTCGGTCGTAGCGTTTAGCACCGCCTCCCAGTTTTCACCCTTGGAGACGCGGTCGTAAGCTGCTTGTGCCCGTTGGATCGCGGTAGCCACGTCCGCGGCACTATCCGTTTTCGGCTTGACTATCAAGGTTTGAATCTTGACGAAATCTGCCTGTTTGAACTGCTTCTCTGCGAGTTTCGACAGCAGCAGATCCGATTTCACTCGCGAGCGAAGTCTCGAAGGCGCCACTCCGGTCGCGCGGAGAGCCTCGTCGACGCTTTCGCCCGGCTTGAGGTTCTGCCCGACCCTCGCGGCTTGGGCGTTATACGCCTGCTGGATCTCGGCCTCCGTCAAGTGAACGCCGTGAGCATCCGCGTAGTGCGCGATCTGCCGGTTCAGGATCAGCTCTTCAGTGACTGAAGGGCCGTACCAATCCCAGAGCGACTTCTCGACCTCCGACGCCCTGATCGGCGTGCCGTCGACGGTGGCAACGACCTTGGACGGGGGCGGGACGACCTGCTGGCCCTGAGCGAACAGCACAATAGCGACCAAGCTTGCGTAACCCATGAACCCATTAGACGCGCCGAAGCTGTGATTGCGTTGCCTCGAACATGGCCCTGAGGTCCTGAGCCGTGGCTCCTTCGAGCGTCGGGAGGATCTCGTCCGCCGCAGACAGATCGAGCTGCCGCGTCACGTCGTTCGGCACAGCGAAGCACTTCAGCCCTGCGGCCTTGGCGGCATGGATACCATTGGGGGAGTCTTCGAGGGCCAGTGCGCGTTCTGGCGTCAGGGCCAGCCTGTCCAAGGCCTCTCGATAAAGATCAGGAAACGGCTTGGCCCGCGGCACGTCGTCCGCGCAGACGATCGTCTCGAAGCTCGCGAGCAGTCCAAGGCGCGACAAGAAGCCTTCGACCCAGTCGTAACGCGAGCTCGAGGCTATGGCTACCCGAATGCCGACTGTGCTGCAAGACGAAAGTAGATCTCGAACTCCGGGCAGGGCGTCGCGGCTTTCGAGCAGCTCGTTGAGCAACCTGCGGCGGAACGAGCGCATTTCGGCCTCGTCGATCGGAGAGCCAAGTTGCTCGGCGAGTAGATCGTATGGGGAGCGGGCGATCTGGTCTGCCCCTTTCCCGACCGCGTCTTGCCACCACCAATCCGGGAAAACGCATCCATGATGGGCGAAGAGTCGCTGCCATGCAAGCACCTCGGGAGTTTCAGTGTCCAATATCAGGCCATCAAAGTCGAACACAACGGCCAGAAGCTCGGCACCCATTCGTCTGAGCTTACTGCCTGGGACCGACGGCCCACATTGTCGCCGGAAACTCTTCTGCAGCCTCCACGCGTAGTACAGTGTTCCCAGACGACCGACACCGGCGAGTGGGAGCAGGAAGCCGTGCAAGACATTCAATTCAGATTCCGTGAGCAAGAGCGTGAAGAGGCCCAGATCAGCCCCGAGGAGGCTGAACTGATGATGAACCTTCACGCGAGGAGGCGCTACTCGACGCTGAGTGAGATGGCATCCATTCTTCACGTCAGCGAGGAGGAGGCAGCAGAACTCTTGCACTCAGTCCGCGGCGTCCGCGGCCGGAGGGCTCGTCCCAGGCTTCGGTTCGGCTCTGGCGCGGGCGCCGCAGCCGTTGCGCTTGTGATCGCGGTAGTCGTGTGGGCAGGTTTCTTTAGCTTCTTGAGGATGCTTCGGCATACCGGGACGCCTCGGCTTGTGCCTGCGATGTATGACGCTCCGGGTACTGCAGCTACCGCGCGCAGCGCGCCTGAGCCGATGTTCCCGCAGGCATCCGTCGACGACGGCCCTGTCATCGTTCAAGTGCGATGAGCTGCGAGCACGTCAGCCAGATTCGCGACGTCACGCCGAGCGCAGAAGGGTGCGAGGAATGCCTGGCTCTCGGAGATAGCTGGGTGCACCTCCGTCTGTGTCTGATCTGCGGCCACGTCGGTTGCTGCGATAGCTCCAAAAACAAGCACGCGACGCACCACTTCCACGAGACCGGGCATCCGATCATCCAGTCGTTCGAGCCGGGTGAGGACTGGAGATGGTGCTACGTGGACCGAAAGCTCGTCTAGCCTCGGGCAAGTACGAACGAAAACGACTTAACCTGCTCGATCTGGCACTCCGATTCCGAACAGGGTTGGTAGCTCACTGCTAGATCGAAGTCCGTCTCCGATACCCTTTCGGGAAGGCGTACTTCGAATCGGATCGAGATTTCCCCCTCGTATCTGCCGTCTGCCGATGGTGGGTAGTGGATTTCCGATTCGAGCGGGCGGATCTCCAGCCGGGTAGGGACGAGCCAGCGGGCGGGAGGCTCGGACGAATTCAAGTGAAGCCCTCGGGGCACGCGGATTCTCACTTCCCCCGAGCCCAGCCCGTTCTTGTCCGCATATATCCGTTTCGTCGACACAGTAACTTCGACCGCCGTCGGCTCGCGTGGCCGCTCCGGCTGCTCCGATTCTGCCGGGGTTAAGGCGAGCGCCGTGAGAAACAGAGCTTGCGTTGAAGTGGGCGCGCGCTCCATCCATCCGAGCATCGAGTCGATGCTTTTTTGTGCTCGCTCGTGGTCCCCTAAGTCGATGAGGCACCGGATGGCGATGGCGTTCGCGCTTGGGATCGGTTGGTCGAACACCGGCTTGTTGCGTCCGAACAGCTCCTCGTGGTCCGGGCTCACGGCAAAAAAGCCGCCGGCCTCCTCGTCGTAGAACCGATCCACCATTTCCGCGCCCAGGCGCCGGGCTTCAGCCAGCCAGCTTCCTGCATCGCGGGCGAGCGCGAACTCCACGCGCCCCCCTGCCTCGAGATGGCCCGCGATCACTTCGGAGCTCTGCGCGAGCTCGATCAACGCTTGGACGAAGTATGCGTAGTCCTCCAGATAACCTTCTCCGGCAGGCTCGCCCCGCACAATCTGCCGCGGCAGCCGGCCATGCGATCTCTCGGCGGCGAGGATCGCTTCGGCGGCCTTTTCGGCATAGGGCATAACACCTGCAAGGGCAAGGGAGCGTATCGCGAGCCCGTTCCAACCGACCAGCGCCTTGTCATCCAGGCTGGGCCGGATGCGCCTCTCTCGGACTTCGAGCAGCGTGTCGAGTTCGTCATCGAATGCCGCGCCTTGGAAGTCGATGAGAAACGGAATATTTCCGCCCGTCCTTTTTCCGGCCGATTCGTCGCGGTAATTGCCCTCCCTTTCGAAGTTGAAGGCGCTCATGAACGCCTCCGCCCGCCCGTCGAGCAGCCGCTTTACCTCGTCCTCGCTCCAGACATAAAACTTGCCTTCTTCACCCTCGCTGTCGGCGTCCAAAGCAGAGTAGAAGAGCCCGTCGCCGCTGCGCAGTTCCCGGCCGAGCCATGCGATTGCGCTCGATACCGCCGCAAGCAGGGCCCTTTCGACCTCTGGAGCGACGTGGTGCGCTATGCCGGCGACACGGGCAAGGTTTGCCACCATCATCGCATTGTCGTAAAGCATTTTCTCGAAGTGGGGCAGAATCCACTTCTCATCCGTCGAGTACCGGTGGAACCCGCCACCGACGTGGTCGTGGATACCGCCGAGGACCATCTTTTCGACTGTGCGGAGCACCATGGCTACGGCAGCTTCACGAAGCTCGTCTGGCGCCGATTCCCTCTGTGCATAGGCCGTGAGGAACTCGAGCGCACTATGAGGGGGGAACTTCGGAGCGCCGCCGAACCCGCCGTTCTCACGGTCGAAATCGGTTGCGAGCGCTGTTACCGCGCTACCCAGGAATTCTTCGTCCAGACGGCTGAACGTTCCCGGAGCAGGCGTTGAGAGAGCCTCACGCATAGCTTGGGCGAACTGTTCCGCTGCGTGCTCCAACTCCTCCCGACGAGTCTTCCAGCTCATTGAGATCTGACGGCAAAGGGTCATCATCCCCGGCGACTGCCCACGGTCGAGCTTGGGGAAGTATGTGCCGGCGAAGAAGGGCTTGCGGCTCGGAGTCATGAACACGCTCATCGGCCAGCCTCCGCGGCCCGAGGAGAGCTGGACTGCGGTCATGTATGCCTCGTCCACGTCCGGGCGCTCCTCACGGTCGACTTTGATGCATACGAAACCGGCGTTGAGCGCCTGAGCCACTTCAGCGTCTTCGAAGCATTCGTGCTCCATCACGTGGCACCAATGGCATGACGAGTATCCGATCGAAAGGAAAATCGGCTTGTCTTCCTGCTCCGCTCTTGCGAACGCTTCCGCTCCCCAGGGATACCAGTCGACCGGGTTGTTCCTGTGCTGGAGCAGGTACGGCGACGTGGAATCGGCGAGGCGGTTCGGCATGACAGAGTTCCTGGCGCTTTCCCTAAAGAGTCCTTACACTTGCTGAACGGCGAGTTGGGTCAGATCGCCGAAGCTCGCGGCCGGCTTATGTGCCGGCTCGATCTTCCTGACTTCCTGCTTCTACATCCGGTCGAAGCGCTTCGTCACAAGTGTCGCGAACGATGCTGGGCGCACGGTAACTCCAGAGCGGTTCACAGACTAATGGAACGTGTATTGGCGGCTGTCTGTGAATTGCTGGCACGCCGCCGAGCATGCGGTGCTCTTCGCGCCAAGGATTCATTCGACGAGCCGTGACCAAGAATAGCTCCGCGCGATCGGCCGCGGCTTGCTACGTGGTGCGGCTTTCGCTGCCCCCGATGAATTCCACCAGACATTCACCCGAGACCGGGGCGGCAACCAGCGCGATGTGTGCACCGACGGGAGCGGGTCACTGATTGCGGGTGCAGTGGCGTATCTCGCTCGCGGAGCTCACGAGAACGGCCGGACATTCGGGCCGAAGTTGGCGGAATAGTAATCAACATAATGCGAGCCGGGCTCAAAGATCTCGTCAATCTGCTTCGCGAGCTTGTCGCTGACGGGTGCCTCGCAGGCAGAAGCCGACTCCCGTAGTTGTTTGACCGACCGAGCACCGATGATGGCGCTGGTGATGCCAGGCCGCGAAGCCACCCACGCGAGGCTGAGTTGCGCCAGACTCATGTCGTTGCGCTCGGCGAGCTTTTTGAGGCGGAGAAGTTTTTGCTTTGGCACCTGGGTCAGCCGTCCGGCCGGGTCGCTCGACGAATACCTGGCACCTTTCGTTTCGGGGTCGAGATACTTTCCGCTGAGCATTCCTCCGGCCAGCGGCGACCAAGGGATCACGCCGTAGTCGTAGGTGCGGCAAAACGGCAGGAGCTCCCGCTCGATCCGCCGGTCGAGAAGATTGTAAGGAGGCTGCTCGCACACGAAGCCGGCTGCGCCAAGCTCTCGGGCAACGTAATGCGCCTCGCAAACCTGCCATGCCGCGAACGTCGAACAGCCCGCGTAGCGAATTTTTCCTGATCGCGCGAGATCGTCGAGCGCTCGGAGCGTTTCATCGATCGGCACTGTCGGCTGCGGCCGGTGAATCTGGTAGAGATCGATCCAGTCGGTCTGGAGCCTCGCGAGCGATGCCTCGCACGCTTCGATTACGTGCCTTCTGGTGTTGCCCCATGCGTTCGGGTCGTCGTCGGCCATCCGTCCATGACACTTGGTGGCGAGAATCGCCCTGTCTCGGCGACCCTTTAGGGCCTTGCCCAAGATGGTTTCGCTGACCCCGCGAGCATACACGTCTGCGGTATCGAAGAAGTTGATACCAAGCTCGAAGGCGGCATCCATAACTTCGAGTGAGGACTTCTCGGGAGAGCCCCAATCGTTCGGCTCCCAGCCGAACGTCATGGTCCCGAGACATGCGGCGGATACTTGGACGCCCGTTCTTCCGAGGGAGCGATAAGTCACGCCGTCGCCTGTCCCGCGTTGGGAGCGATAATAACCGCCGTTCCGTAGGCGATGACCTCGGTCACGCCCTGTGCCACTTCAGTTGCATCGTAGCGCATGGCGATTACCGCGTTGGCTCCCATCGCTCCGGCGTGCTGAATCATGATGTCGTACGCTTCCTGCCGGGATCGCTCTGCCAGCTCGGTGTAAAGCGTGATGTTGCCGCCCGCGAGCTGCTGAAACGCCGCTCCCATGGAGCCGAACACCGAGCGGCTGCGAACGGTGATGCCTCGGACGATTCCGAAGCCGCGCTCAACATGGTATCCGTCGAATCCGTTAGCGGTCGTGACCCAGGAGTGAATGTCGTTCATCGACGACATTTTGCCACCAGACGGCCAATCGTCCTAGTTCCTTGACGCCAGAGGAAGGTTCTGCTAAGTTTCGTAGGGAGATTTAGGGAGGAATAATGCGAGCATTCAAGATTGTTTTGGCAGTGTCGGCGCTGATTGCTACGGCAGCTACGGTAAGCGCCGTGGACCTCAAGGCCGCCAGAAAGGGCATCACGGCCGAGGAAGCCAAGTTCTGCAAGGCGCTCATGCACAAAGACATGAGCTGGTTCGAAGCTGTGGCCGCTCCGAACTTCACCGAAACAGACATGAGCGGGAAGAAGTCGGACCGAAATACTTCCCTCCAGGACATGAAAGCGGGAATGAAGCCCGTGACGTTTACGAAGGTCGAAACTCGGCTCCTGTCGCTCAAGCAGTCCGGGAAGTCGTTCGTCGCAGTGACTCAGAAC
Source organism: Fimbriimonadaceae bacterium (assembly GCA_025934835.1). Lineage (GTDB taxonomy): Bacteria > Armatimonadota > Fimbriimonadia > Fimbriimonadales > Fimbriimonadaceae > Fimbriimonas. The sequence goes on along the minus strand of JAICWL010000002.1, from coordinate 47,599 downwards.
GTCGTCGAGGGTCGCGCCAGGGGGGCCGACGGGAAGACGGCGAAGTTCAAAGATACGGGCACCCAAAGAGAAACCTGGATTCAATCCGGCAAGAAGTGGATGATTACCTCGCTGGTTTCCCTCACGGACAAGATGACCGTGAACGGCAAGCCGATGCGGTCGCGCGGCTAACGCTACTGAGTAGCGAAGCTCTTGAAGAACACCTCGAGTACCGGACCGGTTCTCGAATCCCAAGCCCCCGCGGGATCGTCCACCGCGGGCTTGGCTGTCTTGTCAGCCGGGCTCGGAGCTTCACCCAGCGCTGCGTTCACCGATGAAGCGATTCTGCGCTTCAGGCGGCGAATATCCTCTGCACTTCGAAGCTCTTCGATGTTTGTCGAGCGAAGGACGAGAATGATGGCGTCCTGAACGGCGCCCATGTTGTTCTTGAACTTGGCCTCGTCGAAATCCTTTCGAAGTTTCACCGCGATCTTGGTCCGCAGGTAGGTTGCTCCGCCTTGGAGATTGACCAAGAACTCGTCGATATCGATCTCTTTGTCGGCCAGGACGATTGCGGGCTTATCCGCCTTGGCCGTCTTGGCGCGGTACGCGAAGAACCCTCCGCCACCGAGAACCAAGACGACCGCGACGATAACGGGCAACACGCCCTTCTTTTTCTTCGGAACCTCCGCAACCTTTTCCGACATCCCTGTGAAACCTCCGCAACTCCGTGCGCAGGGTTTTTATTCCGCATTTGCACGGGGAAGTTGACAGGGAATGTCGATTGGGCAGGTCTATTTTTGCGCCAGAGCTTCGTCGATCGCCTGCTCTACCTCGGGCGAGGTGGGCGTCTCTTTTGGAGAGAATCGCTTGTACACCTTGCCGTCCCGGCCGACCACGAACTTCGCGAAGTTCCACTCGATGTCGTCCTGCGGCCGCGGGCTGTTCGCGATGAGCCACTTGTACAGGTCGTTCTCATCTGAGCCCTTGACCGAAATTTTCGAGAACATGGGGAACGTGACACCGAACTTGCTGGAGCAGAACTGCTTGATTTCGGGATCAGTGCCCGGTTCCTGGGCGCCGAAGTTGTTCGCCGGAAAGCCGAGGATCACGAAGCCCTTGTCCTTCTTCGACTCGTAAAGCTCCTGCAAGCCCTTGTATTGGGGCGTGAAGCCGCACTTGCTGGCGACGTTCACCACGAGGAGCACCTTGCCTTTGTACTTCGAGAGGGGCACCGTCTTGCCATCGATGTCCTTCATCTTGAACGCGTAGATCGAGGCCGGGGCGCCGGAGCGTCCGGGAAGGTGGGTCGAGGCGACGGATACTGTGGCCGCCGCGAAGAATGCGAGGATCATGGCTCCTGTTCCCATATCTTTAGTGTAAGTAGGTTTTCGGGAAAAGGTTTGCCGAGGAGATCCTTAATTAGCGAAAATAATCTCCGCTAAGCGGGCATCGTGGCCAGCCGGTACAGGATATGGGCGTAGATTCGGCTCATTCGGAACAGATTCTCGACCTTCAGCCTTTCGTCCGTCTCGTGGGCGTTCCCATCCCCATCCCAGCCGGTTCCGATGCTCACCGTGTTCGGTATGGCCCGCGCGTACGTGCCGCCGCCCATCGTGCCCGGCTGCCGGTCTTCGCCAGTTTCCTCGAGATACACGTCCACAACGGCTTTCACGAGCGGGTGCTCCAGAGGAAAATAAAGTGGCGGACTGTCACGCGCGACGGAGAGGCTGAAGCCACTTTCCAGCTCAGATAGCCTGGCGCGGCAGAGCTCCTCCAAGTGTTCGCCCGTCCAGGTCACCGGATAGCGGATGTTGAACAGGTAGTCGACTTTGCCGTCCGTCACGCCAATGATGCCGAGATTGCACGTGAGGTCTCCGCTTTCCCTGTCGCTTCCCGCGATGCCGATACCCGCTCCGCCGATATGCGTGACCGTGAATAACTCGTTGAAGTATTTGGAGGTGTCGAGCGGAGAAATCTCTTTCAGAAACCGAAGAATCCTGATCGCCGCAGAATCGCCGCCGAACGGATAGCTGCCGTGGCAAGCTTTGCCCACCGCCTCGATCTGCAGCCTGTCGCCCGCCCAGGAAAAGCTCACGTTGCGGTCCCAATTGTCCGCGAGCTTCTCTTCGATGTGAGCCCGAGCCCCAGGAGATACCTGGACGATGGCCGAACAGCTGTCGATCACAATATTTGGCCTCTGGCCGCCTTTGATGTCGATCAACCGCATCGAGCCGGAGTTCAGCGGAACCGAGATTTCGAGGTTCGCGATCCCCTTCTCACCGTTGTACAGCGGCCAGCCGGAATCCGGCGCGACGCCGAAAGTTGGGGGTTCCTCGGTTTGAACATACCGCTCGACGCACCTGAAGCCGGACTCCTCGTTGCATCCGAAGACCTGCCTCATGCGTGCCGGTATGTCCGGGCAGACCTCCTTGATTGCACGCATGGCGTAAAGCGATGCCATGGTCGGTCCCTTGTCGTCGGTCGATCCACGTGCGTAGATGTAGCCGCCGTCCACTTCCGCTCCGAACGGCGGATGCTTCCACCCTGGGCCGACCGGCACGACGTCGAGGTGACCCAGCGAGACGATCAGTCGCTCGCCCTTGCCGAAATCCGCGTAGCCGATGTAACCATCGAGGTCTTTCGTGGCCATCCCAAACTTGCCTGACAGCTCAAGAGCCAGGTCGAGCGCGCGCCGATTCTCCTTGCCGAACGGCGCATTGGGCCCAGGCACGTCCTCGAGCGATGGGATCTGGAGCATAGAGATCGTGTCTCGCAACAACTCCTGCTCGTGGTCGTGCAGCCACTCGTGAAGCTTGGCAACGGTGGGATCCGGCATAGAGCGGACTTTACCGCGTCCCGTGGCTGAAGAGACGAGCGCCGGCGGGTGCTCGGGCGGTCGGTTCGAGTCCCAGCCCGGCGCTGTTGACTGTCGTTTTCCACAGGGTGCGATACCCAACACCAGCAATCCGACGGGTTCTGGCTGTAAAGCGGGGTAACACCGAGGCGTGACGTCCAACGAAATAGGGGAGCTTTTCGTCGAGCGCTTCGCGCAGATGCCGACCCTTGTAGCTGCAGCTCCGGGGCGTATCAACCTGATCGGCGAGCACACGGACTACAACGGCGGGTTCGTGTTTCCAGCAGCGATCGACCTCGGCATGCTGGTCGCCGCTCTGCCTACGCAGGGTCCGTCGGAGATGTATTCCAAACAGACCGGCGAGGGCGCGCCCTTCCGTGCGAATACCGTGGAGAAGGATGAATGCAAGAGTTGGAGCCGGTATCCAGCGGGAATGGCCTGGGCGCTGCGCGAGATAGGCCCACTTGACGATCTGCTCGCCGTCGTAGACAGCGATATTCCGCTCGGCAGCGGCGTGAGCAGCAGCGCGGCGCTGGAAATGGCGTTCGGCGTACTCTGGAATCATCATTGCGGGCTCGGGATCCAGCCGAAGGAACTCGCCCTTCTAGGACAAAAATGCGAGAACGGATTCGTCGGGGTGCAAAGCGGCATCATGGATCAAATGGCGTGCGCGATGGGACGCGCCGGATGCGCCATGTTCCTGGATACTCGATCGCTCGAGATCCGGTACGCGCCAATTCCCGATGAGCTTTCGATCGTGCTGTGCGACACCGGAAAGCCCAGGGCTCTGACCGATTCCGCGTACAACGAGCGTAGGTCTCAATGCGAGGAGGCCAGTTGCATTTTAGGTGTGCCGATGCTCCGCGATGCGACTCTGGAGATGCTCGAACAGTCTAGCGCGCAAATGTCGGACGTGATCTATCGGCGCGCCCGCCACTTAATACCGGAGAACGCGCGTTGCCTCGCGTTCGCAGGCGCGCTCGAGCGCGCCGACTTTGCGGAGTTGGGCCGCTTGATGCGCCAAAGCCATGAAAGTTTGCGCGACGATTACGAAGTGAGCTGCAAGGAGCTGGATGCCATGTCGGAAGCTGCGTGGAACTCTCCCGGCTGCGTAGGCGCCCGGATGACCGGCGCAGGCTTCGGCGGCGCGTGCGTCGCCCTTGCGCGTAAAGAGTCCATCAACGAGTTTTGCGAGTCCATGCTCGCTGGGTATCGCGCAGCCACGGGATTAGTCGGCGAAGCCAGCGCATGTCGGGCAGCCGATGGCGCGAGAATTGTAGAACCATAGGCTCGCGGCAGCGATTCGACACCGACGCTAACGATCCGAATGCGCGCATTGGGGCCCCGCTTGGTCACGCCGGGCCGCCCGCTTGTCAATAGTGTTACGTAGGTCGCATCGCGCGCTTTGCTCTTCCCGGGGGATTCAGGGCGCGCATCAGGCTTTCGGCGGCGGCCTCACGTTGGTTAATACATTGTAGGGTCGTTCGGTCGAGGCGAGTTCGGAGTCTGCCATCACTATCCGAAGTCGCTTCGGAGAAACACATATCAAATATGTCAGGCCTTTGTGGAATGAAAGGATTAGGCGGTTAGAACAACAGTGAGGGGTGGGTTAAATGCCAATGCCAGTAACGTCGCGGCCTGACACCGCGCATCGAGCCGTTCGGCTGACAAAGCGAGAGATCGAGGTCTTGAGCCTCATCGCACAGGGTCACAGCAGCAAGGAAGCGGCTGACGCTCTGTACGTTTCGAAGCGAACAGTCGATTTTCATCTGGCCAATATCTACGACAAGCTTCAGGTCAACAATCGGGTTCAGGCGTTCCGCGCGGCGACTCGGTTGGGTTTGATCCCGTTCGAGCCGACATTCGGCCACGCACGCGGCGAAGCCTAAAGCTGTCGAAGTACGTTCGAATTGGCCCTGCTCCAACGTCGGAGCGGGGCCTTTTCAGTTTTGTTCGGGTGACCTCGGCTCCGGCCGGGCCAGAGAAGCCAACTGAAGCTGCTCGACTTACGCCGTGCCTGTAGGTCGTGCGGCGATGTAATCGTACAGGTCGCCAACCATGGCGAGGAGCCGCTCAGCATCTTTGACGGAATGTTCGACGAACAGCTGCCGCAAGCTATCACGCTCGATCTGAACACGCACTCCATAAGTTGCCTCCAAACGCTGCGAGCTCTCCGCCATCCGGACCGCAGCGGTCTGATTCAGCTCGTCTTACTCAGCGCCTCGAGCAGCGAGAAGCCGATCATGGAGCGCTATCGGCACGGAGCGAGAAGTTTCGTGAAGAAGCCCGCGGCCCACGACAGCTTTCGCGAAGCGATAAAAGCTATCTTGGATTATTGGATCCATCTCAACTACATGCCCGCTCCCTGCCGAGGCTCCGTTGAGCCTAAGGTATATCGAGCCTAGTCAGGTTCGCATTTGGCGGCCCGAGGGCTCGGTGCATTTGCGAATCGAAATTGTCGACGAGCAGACGATTCTGGCTGCGAAGGTTAAGCGTGCATTCCCCCTGAGCGAGCCGGCACGGTTCTTGTCGCTGCAGGACGCCCTAGGAAAGGAGATCGCCATCCTCACAACGGTCGATGGCTTGGACGAGCAGTCGCGCAAGCTCGTCGAAGAGGAGCTCGATCGCCGCTACTTCACGCCCTCGATCCTGTCGATCGAAGAGCTGACACTCGAAGCGGGGATGTGGAAGTGGGTGGTGCATACGCAGCGTGGAGAAACTCAATTCTATGTGCGGAACTGGCGAGACAACGGGTTCGAAATCGCTCCAGGTCGCTGGCTGATCCACAGCGTCGACGGGGGCCGGTTCGAAATCCGCCATTTGGAGGCGTTGAATGCGAAGAGTCAGCGGCTTATGGACCAGCTGCTTTAATGCCGCGCTAGCGGTGCCGTACCCCTCCAAGTGCCCGCTTTGCGACGAGCTCTCGCCGGTAGCGCCGTGCGTCCGATGCCGCGAAGAGACCAGCCTGTCCGATCCGCAATTCGAGGTTTTCGAATCGGGTCCGCTAGAGTCGAGTGCGACGGTGTTTCGATATGATCAGCGGGCTGCGCAGGCGGTCCGGCGGCTCAAGTACGAGCGCGCGACCTCACTCGGCCGCTGGATGTCGGAGTCGATCGCCGCGCTGGCGAGTGCGCGCAAGCTTCAGCCGGACATTATTGTTCCGGTGCCGATCCACTGGACCAGGCGGTTTGATCGCGGCTTCAATCAGTCGGAACTGCTGTGCGAAGCCCTTCCGAAATCGCTGGTGGCTTGCCGAGCTATCGTTCGCACAAGGGCCACTCGGCCTCAGGTGGGGCTCAGCCGCGAAGAGCGGCTCAAGAACCTCTCGGGAGCGTTCCGAGCCACCGGCCGGCTCGATGGCAAGCGCGTGCTGCTCGTGGACGACGTGTATACGACCGGCCAAACGGCCAGGGAATGCGCCTCATGCCTTAGGGCCGTCGGCGCACTCACGGTGACTTTCATCGCGTTCGCCGGCGAGAGGCGCTAGCGAATGCACCGGAAGCCGATCGCCTCGCTCCGGTCGAGCGCAGGGTGGAAGTAAATGTATTTGGCCGACCAATCGTTTGCTTTCGGCCCGGAGTCCGCATACCAGTCCGAGCCCGTTATCGACTCCGCATAGCCTCCCTTGAGGATTCCGAAGAGCGTATGGCCGTCGAAATGCTCGCTCTCCGTCCAATTCCACACCTTCTGTCCAGTCAGGTGCGCGGATTGCATCGCCTCTTGCCACTCCGCCTCGGTCGGCAGCCGGCAGCCCTTCCACTGGGCATAGGCTCGCGCGTCGTCTTTGTCTACATCCCCGACTGGGTAATCGTGGTGCTTCGGCGGTGGTGGGTGGTCGAGCCATTGGGCGAGAAACGACTCCCCGCGTTTCGGCCGGTAGCCGGTCGCTTTCATGAACTCCTCGAATTCCGCGTTCGTCACGTCGTGGTCGTCGATCTGAGTCGCTTCGATCGGCGCTCGCAATAGGAAGTTCCGTTCGTAGTGGATCCTCGGGCCGGCGCACTGGCTGAACGGCGCGCTTTCGTATTCTCCGCATTCGCGAGCGCGGAATCTGCACAGCAGCTCTTTATCGGGGGCTGATACTCCGAACGAGCGCAGCCGCGCCGGAATCGGCTCGAGCCGACGGGTGTCGAACGTTCCACCGTGGAAGCCAAGCTGCTGCGATTCCAAGAACGTCGCGAACTCTTGGTTGACCATCGACTTGGGTAGCGAGAGAATCGCCCCGGGCCAGCGGGGCCACATCCGGATGTCGGCGTGGTCAATCTCCTTGCCCTGGATAAGGTCGAACAGGCGATTGCTACCGTCGCTCGAAATGGGCAGCGCGGAGCCCTGAACCGTCTCCTCGCTCCTATTCACCAAAGTCCACAGTTCGACGCCGTTATGCGACCACTTGCTTGCAAACACCCTGGGCAGCGTCGTCGTCACAAGGGGCTCCCAATTTCCTTCGGAGAAAAGCTCCGCGTAGCGACGCCAAATCGGGCTGATGCTGCGAAGGATGCTCTTGTCCCGGTAGCTCCACGGGTTCCAAGAACCGAATATGTTTTCCCAGACGAACATGCCGGCGCCGTTCATCCATGCCATGTGCAACTCGGACGTATGGTCCAAATCCCAGCGCCGGATGCAGTGCATCATGTGCCTGCGCTCGAGCCAGCGATTGCGCATCACGCCTGGAGCGTCGCTATCGTCGAACCATTGCGCCCACGAGGCATGATGATCCGTCAAGCCAGTGATTGGCAGGGCCAGCTCCGATTCAAGAACCACACCCGGCTTTGCCGCGTCGAGGGCTTTTCGGAGCGCCTTGGGGCCCTGGTTCAGCGTGTCCAGGAATACGGCATCGAACCCGAACTCGGCGCAAAGCCCTGCAATCGTGTGTTCATCCGAGCTAGGCTCGCGTCGCGTGCCCACATCCCACGGATTATAGGCGAGCACGACCTTGACCCCCGCTGCGCGCAACTCGTCGATGGCTTCGCGCAAGCCTGGCATCAGCCGGTAGTGGTCGAACTGATTGCGCGAGTCGAAGCCAATGCGGGGATACGCCTGCCAGAGCACGAGCGCATCGATCCCGCCGAAATCGCGGTGCATTCGGCCCAAATAATCGTGAACCAGAAACCTGCTGTGCCCAGGATCAATGAACTCCCGATCGAACAGCATGACCTTGGCGCACACGTGGCAGCGCCGCATCCATTCGAACTCTGGCTTGGCGTAGGCGCCAGCGTCGTATTTCGAGCGAGCCTCCTCACGCCAACTCGCTAGATCCTGCCGCCAGGCGGGCCAAACGGCCGGGTCGTCGGGAGCGGGAATGAGGGGAGGCTGCTCGCTCACTCCGGCATCTTACACGCTACGAGACGTAGTGGCGGTTCGCCCAATCGTTCGTACGGCGCTCGGCCTCTTCGCGCGTCCAGCCGTAGCTTTCCTGCAATTTGCCTAGCAGCTTGTCCTTGTCCCCCTTGATCTCTTCCCAATCGTTGTCGGTCAAGTGGCCCCACTCCGATCGGGCGTCCCCTTTGATCTGACTCCATTTGCCTTTAATGACGTCCCAGTTCATTTTGAACCTCCTTTGCAGGTTGGACTCGACCAACCAGGCCGCTTGTTCGAAGCACTGGGTCTAGAGGAGCAGGGGTGGATCGGAAGGTTCTGAGGTTCGCAAGGGCCGCGTAGCGCGGGTACTCAGGGCTCGAGCCTGAGCTTCGTTTGAACCCCAGAAACTTCGTATGCCCGATGCCGACTCACTTTCGACGCCGAAGCAGCGCGAGCGGAACAAGGCAGCCGAGTGCGAGTACAGTGCTAGGCTCCGGCACTGGGAAGCTTGTGGGCGGAGGCGAACCAAGGGTAATCGGTATTGTTGCAAGCGCCGTGATCCCCCCGAGAATGCCGCCTAGGCTGCTCGCGAACTGCATGGGTCTCGTCGGCGGCTCCGGACTGAACGGTTCGGGCGCACTGACTTCCGGCGTCTCATCGACGACCGGGGCAGGTATTTCGGCTACCGGCGAGGGCTCGATCGTCGTTGCAAGAAACACCGGTTGCACCTGATCGTCTTCTGTTGCCTGGAATGGCGCGGCGTCCGATACGTGAGGCTGGTCCATGCTCGGATGCTGGGGACCCAAGGTCAGAGGGTTGCCGCACTTGAGACGGAGCACGGGTTGGCCGTTTCGGTCGACGAACACACGCTCCCCCCTATGGAGCGTGCAGCGATGCATCTTGAGCACGCCCCCGTCCGGGACGCTGTACATTTCGAATCTGGTGCTTTGCTTCAATCTCGAGACGTGGAGACCTTTTAGCAAGGCGAGAACCTGGCGGCGGTCCATGGCGAAGTGCCGCATGTACCGATCCATTACTTCGCGGTCCGTCTCGGCCTGATGCACGAGCTGCGCGACCGACTCCGCCGGCCTATTGAGGTAAGCGTTCTTCTCGGGTCTAGCCAGCGCGGACTGCGCTGCTACCGCCAAGAGAGCCATCGAGAGAGCGATCCTGCCCGTCCGAGTCCGCGACGTGATTCCGTTCCAATTGCATGCCATTTCGTTTGACCTGTGCAGAAAGCGGAAGCAAAAACCTGGCCACACGGGGCCTGGCGCCCAAAACCTGGAGTCGAATGCGAGCCTTTTGGCCTAAGCGAGCCGGTAATTATCTCCGACTTCAGAAGGGGATGAACCGAGGAATTCAAGCCACGGCCACAGGAATGCTGGCTTCGCAGCGATGGATGGACGTCGTTGCGAACAATCTTGCGAACCTGAATACGGCCGGATTCAAGCAAGATGGAATCGCGTTCAACGACTCTCTCGTCCGGGAGCTTCGGGCGAACGGCGGGTTCGGCTTGCCGATCGGCAGCCTCGGCTCTGGCGCACAAGAAACCGCCGAGGGTACGGACTTCTCGGAGGGGTCGATCACGCAGACCGGCAACCCGCTAGACCTTGCTATCGAGGGCGATAAAGGAATGCTCGCGGTGCAGGCGCCGGGGGGCACCCGATATACCCGTGACGGCGAGCTTGCCGTTCTCGACGGGCGTCTTTCGACGAAGGACGGCTACGCGGTCTTGGACGACTCGGGATCTGCGATATCGCTCGATCCCTCCAAGACGGTTCAAATCTCCGAAGATGGCTCGGTTTCGCAAGGCGGCAAGCCCGTCGCAAAGCTCGGCCTCTACGACGGAAGCTATCTCAAGGAAGGGGGAAACCTCTTCTCATCGACGGACGCGAAGGCGATCGATATGACCCAGAGCGACGCACCTCGAATCAAGCAGGGCGCAGTCGAGGGATCGAACGTAAGCGCGACACGATCGATGATCGACATGATCCAGCTCGGAAGGAATTTCGAGCTCGCGCAGAAGTCCATGCAAACGCAGGACGAGCTGACGCAACGACTGATCGAATCCCTTCAGAGCTAAGAGGCTGGACCCCTGCCCTCCAGAGGGCGCGGGAAGCAAGCGGTGTCGACGGACTGCGACGCCGAGAAGGCTCAGGAAGGGCAAGAAGCGTGAAAGGCGGTAAGCGATGAGCGCCGTGCGAAGTGGGCAACCACCGACCACCGATAACTCATCACTCCTCCTTCACCACTCATAGGGCCCTAAATATGCGAGCATTGAGCACATCAGCGACCGGAATGGTCGCCCAGCAGCACAACCTGGACGTCATCGCAAACAACTTGGCGAACGTCAACACGACTTCCTTCAAGGAGCAGAGGGCAGAGTTCCAGGACTTGATGTACCAAACCTTCAAGGTTGGCGGGGCCTCCGCGGGCGGCACCGCTGTGCAGCCGAACAGCATCCAGATCGGCGCGGGATCCCAGTTCTCTTCCGACTCTTCCAATTTCGATCCCGGCCCCCTTCAGGCCACCGGCAATCCCCTCGATGTCGCGATTGCCGGCTCAGGGTTCCTTTCGGTGCTTCGCCCGGACGGCTCGACCGCGTACACGAGGGACGGCTCGCTCAAGACAGACGCGTCTGGCCTCCTGGTTTCCAGCGACGGATATCCGCTGCAGCCCGAGATCACGATTCCGCAGGGTGCGACAGCGCTCTCGATCTCGAACACGGGCGTCGTTTCGGCCATCCGCCCGGGCGATTCCAGCCCAACAGAGCTGGGCCGCATCAGTCTCACGATGTTCTCGAACCCTGCCGGTCTGCTTCGAGTGGGGCAGAACCTCTACACGAAAACCGGCGCCAGCGGAGACCCTACCGACGCCGACCCGGGCGAACAGGGTTCCGGGCTCGTCAATTCCGGATTCCTGGAGGGCTCGAACGTTCAGGTAGTCGAGGAGATGGTGAAGATGATCATGGCGCAGCGCGCCTACGAGATCAACTCGAAGGCCATCCAGACCGCCGACGACATGCTCGCCGCGACCAACAGCATCAAGAGATAAACCATGTTTGGCTTTTTGGCAACCGCCCTGGTTCTCGCCTCCACGCCGCAACTCACCCTGCGCGTGGACGGCGAGGGCTACATTCGATTGGCGCACGGCGCCAAGCCCGCCTACGCGAAGCAGGCCGTGTTCATCGTCTCCAACGGCGAGCTCGTCACAAAAAGCGGAGATCCGCTTCTCCCCCGTGTGCGAGTCCCTTCGGGCGCCCACATCCAAGTGGATCTCGACGGAACGATCTGCGCCATCGGAGGGAGCGAGAAAACCCGACTTGGGCGCATCGTTCTCGCGATCTTTCGTACCGGCGCCGGTCCGCAAACGGGCGCGCATCCGTCCCTCGGCAATCCGGGAGAAGGGCTGTGCGGCGTTATTCGAACGGACACCGCGGTAACACAGCACGCTACGGCTCCTTCCGGGCCGACGATCGAGTTTGCGGCCAGAGCGGAGATCGATTCGGACATCGTTCGACTTGGCGACGTCGCGAAGATCAGTGCGTCGAGTCCAGGGCTCAAGGCACAAATCGAGGCGGTCGAGCTTGGACGTAGCCCGATTTACGGAGCCTCCAAGGGTGTATCGGCGGCGTACGTGATCGCGCATTTGCGCCAGGCGGGCATCAAAGCCGACGGCATCGCGCTGAACGTGCCCGAGCACTGCGAGATCGTTCGAAAGTCGCAAACGGTTCCAGGAGCGAGCTTCGTAGACGCTGCGATCGAAGCCGCAAAGACTCGGCTCGGCGCCAGTATCGAACTGCGAGCGCAGGACTCTGTATCCGATTTGATCGCACCGACCGGCGAGCTTCACGTGGTTGCCGACGGCGTGCTCCAAGGTAGCAATTCGGTTACTGTAACTGTCTGGGCTGAGATCGGCGAGCGGAAGATCGGTTCTCGAGTCGTAACGCTCGTGCCGACTGCGGGCTCGGTGGGGGTTCGTCCCGGCGATCCGGTTCGCATCCGGCTCATCAGCAACGGCGCGGTTGTGGAAATCGCCGGCAAAGCTCGAACAGGCGGCTGGGTCGGTTCCCAGGTGACCGTTCAAGCCGACACAGGAACCGTGCATGTTGGCGTTGTCAAGACCGCTAATCTGGTCGAGGTGCGGCTATGAGCCCGAAACTGCTTTTCGCAGCGCTGGCGCTGCCCGGTCTCGCATCAGCGCAGACAGCAGACCCCGCGCAGAATTTCGGCTCGCTATTCCCGACGCAAGGGTACCGAAGCTCGCTTTCTACCCGCACAGCTTTTGCAAAGGGGGATCTCGTTACGATCCTGGTGAGCGAGAACTCGGTAGCAAGCTTCAGCGCCACAACCAACGCCACCAAGAAAGACACCAACCAGGTTGACCGCCCGAACCTTCCGATCTTGGACTTCCTTGGCGGAACGCTTGTGAACAAGGTGCTTGGCAACGGCTACTCGACCGGAGCGAACTCCAGTGTCTCGGGCACCGGCACCACCACGCAGAGCGGGCAATTCACGGCCCGGCTGACCGCTGTCGTCAAGGAAGTCCTGCCGAACGGCAATCTAGTCATCGAGGGCAAGCGGTACGTGAAGGTGAACAACGATTTTCAAACGCTCGTGCTGACGGGCACCGTTCGCCGAGACGATGTTCGCGACGACAACACCGTTCTGAGCGAAAGTGTCGCCGACGCGACGATAAAAGCCGAAGGCAAAGGCGTCATCACCGATCGCCAGCGGCGCGGAATTCTCACGAGGATATTGGAATGGCTGTTCTGAACCGAAGCATTTCGTCTCTGGCCGTCTTGGTGGTTGCGTTCGCAGCGAGCTCCACCTGCCTTGCGCAAGTTCAAGCGCCTGCTTCGGTGGACAAGACCGCGGCGCAGCAAGAACACACGCAGTTCATCGAGCGACAGAAGGAGATCCGCGACCGCGACGCCAAGATCAAGACTTCCGAGCAGGACGGTGTTCCTACCCGGCTGAAGGATATCGCGCGGTTTCGCGGCATCCGCTCGAACACGCTCACCGGAGTCGGGCTCGTGATGGGCCTCGAGGGCTCCGGAGACTCGAAGAAGTACAGCCCCACGGCAGCGGCCCTCGCCAACTATTTCAAGAAGCAGGGCTTCGACGTAGACCCGACGCAGCTCGAAGCGAGAAATGTGGCGCTCGTCATGGTCACCGCCGAGCTTCCGCCATTCGCAGTGAATGGACAGCGGCTCGACGTCACCGTGACGTCGATGGGAGATGCCAAGAGCCTACGGGACGGCACGCTCCTCATGACTGCGCTTCACGCGGCGGGTAATCCGGACACCGTGTACGCCACGGCGACGGGCCCGGTGAGCGTCGGCGGGTACAGCGTGGGCCAGAGCGGGAACAGCCAATCGAAAGGCTTTGTGACAGTGGGGCGGATTCCGGGCGGGGGAATTGTCGAGCAAGGCGCTCCGACAACCACCATCTACGACGGCAAGCTTTATCTGGAGCTAGACGACCCCGATCTTACGACCGCGCACAGGGTCGAACAGCGGATCAACTCCAACGCGCCCGAGTTCCAGGCTTACGCCGAGGACGGTGGGACGATTCGTCTGACCCTGCCTTCGAACATGACTCCTATTTCGGCGATGGCCAAGCTCGAGGAGATGGTCGTGCAGTCCGATACGGCTGCCACCGTGATCATCAACGAGAAGACCGGAACCATCGTCATGGGAGGCAACGTTCGCATCGCTCCGGTCGCTATCGCAACCGGCAGCATCAGCGTCGAGATTGAAGAGAAGTACGAGGTCACGCAGCCGGAAGAGCTCTCCCGCGGCCGCAGCGTGATCGTTCCGAACACGACCGTGTCGGCGAGCGAGGACAACGCGCAAATCGCGGTGGTACCGCCAAATACGACAGTCGCGGACCTTGCCCGGATTTTCCAGGAGCTCAAGCTCAAACCCAGCGACATCATCAACATCCTGCAGCTCATGAAGCAGCAGGGCGCGCTCAAGGCGAAGCTGGTGATCCAGTAATGCGGATCGACGCGCTCGCCTCCAGGGCCGCGGCGATGGCTAAAGCGGCTCCCAAGCTGGCCGAGCTGAAAAGGGCTGCGGACGAGTTCGAGGCCGTGTTCGTGAAAGACATGGTCCGAACGATGCGGCAATCCGTTGGCAAGGTGCACTTCGGGCAATCGCTCGGGGGGGACATGTTCGACGACGTGATGGATGGCGCCCTAGCCAAGTCGATCTCCGAGAAGGGCGGCATCGGCCTTTCGCAATCGCTTTACGACAGCATGGCTCCCGAAGTAATCGGGGCGGCCAACAGACCTAGCAATCCATAACCAACCCTCATGAAAACTAGAGAACTTCAGACGATGTGGTGGGATTGGCTGAGCACCTCCGAGAGGCTGCTCCGCTCTCTCCACGAACAGACTGCGGCAGTGACGCTACGCGATGTTGCTCGCGTGGAGCGAATCCAGCCCGAGCTCGATTCAATGATTCGTCGGATGACCGAGATCGACGAGACCGCTGTGGCGTGCGCCAAGAGGCTGGCCGAAGAGCAGGGTGTCGAGCCCACTCTTCGAAGCCTGGTGGGCGTCCTGGACAAGGCAGAAGCACAGCAGCTCCAAGGGCTCGCAAACCGCGTGACGATCGCCGCCCGAAACGTGCAGTCGGTCATCCGCAAGAACCGCGCCCTCATCGAGAGCGAAATGACGTACGTGAACGGAACGCTCACCCTCATCGCGAAAGCGGCGGTCGAGGCGTCCGGGCCGTACCGCCGAAGGGCGGCGACTCCCGTTTTGGTAGACCAGGCCGCGTAGCGGACAAAGAATATGCCCAGCCCGTTTTTCGGCATCGACATCGCGAGTCAGGCGCTTCGAACATTCCAGCGAGAGTTGGATGTCACCGGCAACAACATCGCGAACGTCAATTCTCCCGGCTACAGCCGCCAGACGGCGAACCTGACGCCGGGAGACGGATCGGTGTTCGTCGAAGGGCGCACGATCGCGCTCGGAGACGGCGTCAGCGTGTCCTCGGTAAACCGGATACAGGACATGTTTCTACAAGCCAGGCGGCTATCGGTGTCTTCGGACCTCGGTAGCTCGCAGGCGCTGAGCACGGCGCTTGGGAACGTGCAGCCGATCATCCTCGACTCGGCGGACAGCGGCGTGGGCGACGCGCTAACGAAATTCTTCGACTCCTGGTCGGCGCTGGCGGGCAACCCCAGTGACACCGGTCTGAAGCTGCAGGTGCAGCAGGCGGGTGAAAACCTCGCGGGTCAAATCCGCGGCGGCTACCTTCAGCTTCAGGACCAAAAGGGGGAGCAGACCTCGCAGATCACCCAAACGCTGAACGACATCCAGTCGAAAGCGAATGCGATCGCCGATCTGAACAAGCAGATCGTGCACGCGAAGGCTCTCGGCGCCGAACCGAACGACCTGGAGGACCAGCGCGACCAGGCGATCCAGGACCTTAGCAGCCTCGTAGACATCCACACTTCCGAGCAGAGCAACGGGGCCATCGCCGTTACGCTTGGACAGATGACGCTCGTCGACGGAGATGGCGCCAGGCAGGTGCCGATGCAATGGGACGCCTCCAAGTCCCAGCTCGCCGGCGGCCAAGTGCCCGTGGATGTCAAGAGCGGCAAGCTCGCGGGGCTGTTCGCCGCGCTGAACAAGACAACGTCTTATCAGAGCCAATTCGACGACTTGGCCAACTCGCTACGCACACAGGTCAATAGCTTGTACCAAGGCGCAAAGAATCAAGCCGGACTCGCTGGGCAGAACTTCTTCAAGGATGTGCCGTTGACGAACCCGGCTACGCCGCAAACGGGAGCGATCGACTTCGATGTCGAGGACTCGATCAAACAGGATTCGACTTCGATCGCGGCGGGCCCTTCGGGCAATGCCTCAGACGGCGCGGTCGCATTGCAGCTATCTCAGCTTCGGCAGGTCTCCATAGCTTCGCTGAACTCCCGCACCTTCGGGCAGTACTTCAGCGACGTTGCGACCAAGATCGGAAGCGACGTTGCAAATGCCCAAAGCGCTGCGAGCACGAACACCTCGGTGGTACAGCAGGTGGACTCTCAAATACAGAGCATCAGCGGTGTTTCGCTCGACGACGAGATGGCGAACATGCTCCGATTCCAACGAAGCTATCAGGCAGCCGCGAAGATGCTGTCGATGTTCGATCAGACCACCGAAGATTTACTTGGGATCTTGCATTAACGCTTAGGAGGCGGTCATGAGAATTAGCACCCGGTACCAGTACGATCTCTACAACCGCAACGTGAGCGCGGCCGAAACCAGGCTCACGGATGCCCAGGAGAAGATCACCACGGGTAGGCGCGTGAACGCGCCGAGCGATGATCCTTCGGGAATGGGCTCGATCCTGCGCTTGAGCGATGTCAAGCAGGCGACTACCCAGTATCAGGCCAACGTCACGGCCGCGAAAGGGGTGCTCGGCTACACGGATTCGACGCTGAGCGACGTCTCAGACCTGCTGAACCAGGCGTACCAGCTTGGCGTAAGCGGGGCCACCGACACGGTGACGGACAGTCAGCGCGCGGCTATGGCCTCTCAGATCGGAGACATGCAGAAGCGGCTAGTCGACCTGGCGAACACTCAGGGACCGAACGGCCAGTATCTGTTCGCCGGGCAATCGACGGACAAGGCTCCTTTCGAAGTGTCGAACGGCGCCCTGACTTATTCCGGTGACAACGGCGACATCACGATGGAGACGGGCCCGATCAACACAATGGTAGTGAACACGCAGGGCAGCCCGCTTTTCACCGACGCCTATAAGCACTTGGAAGAGCTCAAGAACAATCTGCTAAGCGGCAGTCCCGCCACGATTTCCCAAAATGGCATTCCGGACGTTCAGGCTTCACTGACTGCGGTTACGGACGCCCGGGGTCAGGCTGGGGCACATCTCCAAGAGCTCGCTTCGCTCGATTCGCAGCATTCGCGGCGGATCAATGAGCTAACTCAATCGATTTCCGACGTACAAGACGTCGACCTTTCTCAAGCGATTACGGACTATCAGATGGCCAGCACGGCGTACCAAGCCGCTCTGAGCGTTACCAGTCACGGATTTGGGCTAAGCCTCATGGACTTCATCGGAGGACAGACAACAGCATGACATTACAAGGCACCCGCTTCGGCGAGATAGAATTCAGCGATTCAGACATCATCACTTTCCGCGAGGGTCTCATCGGATTCTCGGCATATCAGCGCTTCGTGGTACTCGAGAACCACCCAAATAGCCCGTTCCGATGGCTGCAGTCCGCAGAGGACCCCGCGCTCGCTTTTCTGGTGACGGACCCGAAGGAATACGTTCCGGAATACACGCCGGAGATATCGGAGAGCGCGGCCGAATGCCTCGCCCTGACCAACGAGTCGACCGTGGCTGTTCTCACTACCGTCAACATCCCGAAGGGCCACCCAGAGGACATGACGCTGAATCTTGCGGGACCTTTGCTAATCAATGCGCACACTCGCGAGGGTAGACAGGTCGTTCTGGAGGGCGATGCGTATACTATTCGCCATCGGGTATTCCAGAGGGCAGACCGAGAAACCGAGAACGTAGCGGCATAATCTGAGCAATTCAAGTCTCGTCAATGCTAAGTGGCAGGTGCTTGCGTCCCGCCATTCGCCATGGAGGGCTTAACAAGAAATGTTGGTGCTGACGAGGAAGTTACATCAGAGCATCATCATCGGCGATGAGATCGAGATCGTAATCCTCGAGGTGCGCGGCGAACAGGTGCGGATAGGAATCCGCGCTCCCAAGGACGTGTCCGTGCACCGGAAAGAGATATACGAGCAGATCCAGGAGGAGAACAAAGGCTCCTCCGAAGTGCGGCCGGAAGATATTCCAGGGTAGCTTTGAGCCCTATGTCCCCCGGCTTACGACGCCGGTACGCCGTCGCAGGGCAGTGCGCGGCCATCCAGTTCGCTATTGCGAGTTTCGTCGGCTGCTTTCACGTTTGGAGGCAGGGGGCAGGCTCGCCGGCAGTTTATTTCGTGATAGCGGCGATCCCACTTTCAGCCGCCTTGCTGCTCATCGGTCTTGCTGCGCTCCTGCCGAACTTCGTCGGCGTAGGCAGCATCCGGTTCCCGCTCAACGTGACGATGCCCCTCGCGTTCGCGGCAGTGACCGTCGCCACCGTCATGCTGTGGACGACCACCGGAAACGGCCTGGTCGCCACGCCGGAGATCCTTCGCAGCGCGAACTTGTGGGTGAACGCCTCGCTTCTTTCGGTGACGACATTGGCGCAATTCTTGGTGCTGTCCCTCGTCGCATTGGCGCGAATCGGCCCTTAGTCCGAGCCGCCGGTAGAATTCTATCGCGATGCAAGTCCAGTTCGGGCCGAATGTGATGATCGCGGAGTGGTCGGCTTCCGTAGCATGCATCGGCACGTTCGACGGCGTCCACCTCGGACATCGGGCAGTCATTTCGACGGCGGTGCAAGGGGCCCGCTCGCGCGAGCTTCCAAGCGTTCTGCTGACCTTTGATCGGCATCCCGCCACGTTGATCGCGCCCGAGCGAGCGCCCAAGCCGATTTCGGCAGTTTGGGACAATCTGCATCTGTTCGAGGAGCTGGGTGTCTCCGTGGCGATCGTGCTGCCCTTCGATGAGCAGCTCCGGCAAATGACGGCCGCCGGCTTCCTGCGAACGATCCTCCGCGGGCTTGCAAAGGCCGAGCTGCTCGTCGTGGGCCATGACTTCGCTATGGGCCACGATCGCGAGGGAAGCACCGAGTGGCTCTCGAGCCACATGCCAACAATCGTGCTGCCACCATTCGAGCTCGAAGGTAGACGTGTCAGCTCGAGCGAGATTCGAGCAGATATCCAACAGGGGAGGGTCGAAGAGGCCGCGAGGCTGCTGGGGAAGCCGTTTGCCATCACGGGAGTCGTGTCTCCGGGCAAGCGCCTCGGACGGACGATCGGCTTTCCAACGGCGAATCTTGCCCGTGCCTTCGACCAAGTAATGCCTGGTGACGGTGTGTACGCGGGAAGGCTGGCTTGCTCCTCGGGTGTTTACCGCGCGGCGGTGGGCATCGGCGTACGGCCGGCTGTCGGGGGCGGCCCACGCACGATCGAGGCCTTTCTCATCGATTATCCCGGTGACTCGCTCTACGGTCAGTCCGTTCGCCTCGAGCTGCTGGCAAGGCTGCGGTCCGAGCAGGACTTCCCGAGCCTGGACGCGTTGAGATCGCAAATTCAGCAGGACGTCGAGCAAACCAAGCAGGCGGTCCCTTCGCTCTAACTGTCATGAGATCTCACACCAAGCCGCTCGTCATCATCGGGGTCGTGCTTGTTGCGTTGATCGCGATTCGCCTTATCGTCACTCGCATCAATCAGCCCAGCGACCAGGAGCAAATTCAGACCGCGCTCCAAGAGTCGATCGAAGCCAGTCGAGAGGGGCGGCCCGGCGGCGTGATGGACCTTCTCAGCGCTAATCTCCGGGTGAACGATATCCAGGCCGGCGCCACCAACCAGGTACGCCAGTTCATTCGCAACAGCAAGCCGGATGTGCACCTGGCCAACAAGCAGGCGATCGTGACCGGCGACGAGGCCCGGATCGTTTCTCCCGTCGATCTCGACCTCGATTACCTCGGGGTGAAGAAGCAGGTGCACATCGATGAGGCGACGCTCGTGTTTCACCGCGAGGACGCCCGGGAGTGGCTCGTAATCCCCACCAAGAAGTGGCGGCTCTCGGAGGTTCGCGTGCCCGATACGTTTCTGGGCCAGTTTCTTTACTAGGCCCAAAGCCTCAATACCCTGCCAATTCGGGTGGATGGTATATTGGCCACGAGCTGTTCAAGATAGGACAGCCTCTGGGCCAAGCCCGAGCTCACTAGGAGTACAACTGAATGAAGAAGATCATTTCTCTTTTCGTCGTAGCAACCGTTGCATCCGCCCTTATTGCAGGATGCAGCAAGCCTGAGGATCAGACCGACACCGCGACGACCGCCACCACGGCCGGCGCAACCACCGCGGGTGCTACCACCGCTGGCGCCACAACCGCGGGCGCCACGACCGCTGGCGCCACAACCGCTGGCGCGACCACGGCTGGATCAACGACCGGCAAGTAAACCGGCCCGACCTTGTCGAGCCCCCTGCGATCAAGAGCACAGGGGGCTCTTTTCGTGTACGCTGTTCGAATGGTCGACCCGAGAGTGACCCGACTTGCGGAATTATTGTGCGCCCACTCTTGCCATCTGGGGCCCGAGGACACCGTCTTAATCCACGCGTTCGACGTGCCCGATGAGGCAGTCGCCGACGTCGTTCGCGCCGCGCATGCTTCTCAGGCACGCGTGGTCGTGAGGCTGGAGAGCGACATTGTCCGGCGACAGCTTCAACTGGGACTCGATGCCAAAAACATCGAGACGATCGCTAGCATCGAGAAGTACGAGATGCAGCAGGTCACCGCGTACATCGCTCTGCGCGGGGGAAACAATTACGCCGAGTTGTCAGACGTGCCCGAGCAGACTCGGAATCTGTGGGCGAAGCTCTACACGACTCCCGTTGTATTCGGCGTTCGTGTGCCGCACACCAAATGGGTGGCGCTAAGGTGGCCCACAGCGAGCATGGCCCAGCAGGCGAACATGAGCACGTCGGCGTTCGAGAAGTTCTTTTTCGACGTATGCACGCTCGATTACGCCCGAATGGCCGCTGCTTCAAAGCCGCTCGAAGAGCTGATGTTCGCCACCGACCGCGTGCGAGTTACGGGCCCCGGTACCGACTTCAGCTTTAGCATTAAAGGGATTGGCGCCGTGGCCTGCTCTGGCGAGCGGAACATTCCGGATGGGGAGTGCTTCACCGCGCCGGTCCGCGATTCGGTCAACGGCGTCGTCCAGTTCAATACGACCAGCCTCTACCAGGGGACCGAGTTCTCGGACATCCGCTATGAGATCCGCAATGGTCGAATTGAAGCGGCATCGGCGGGGAGCCAGACGGACAAACTCAACGAGATCCTGGACACCGACGAAGGAGCGCGGTACTTCGGAGAGTGGAGTTTGGCTTACAACCCGTTCCTGCTGCATCCCATGAAGGACACGCTTTTCGACGAGAAGATAGCCGGAAGCCTGCACTTCACACCTGGCAACTCCTACGATCCTCCCGGTGGCAACAGGAACGTGTCGTCGATCCACTGGGACACCGTGCTGATTCAGCGACCGGAGTACGGAGGGGGCGAGGTTTACTTCGACGACAGGCTCGTTCGCAAGGACGGCATGTTCGTGCTGCCGGAGCTGCTGGGGCTGAATCCGGAGAACTTGGCCTAGCCGTAGTTGGGGCCGACAGGGCAGGGGCGCCTCTGCCGGCCGAGGGATCGCAAACAGTCCCCTGTGGGAGGGGTCGGACCCGCCGGGCGGGCCGAATGCTCACAACCCCAATCATCGGGCTACGAGCCGCCGAGCGTAGTAAGTAAGCCGTAAAGACGTCAGCCTACTTCCGAGTGAACTCTACGGGGGCGAAATCCGTTGATGGCGACGCCGAGTGCGCGATCAATGTGCCGTCCGATGACAGCACGCACTGTATCTGCTGACCGATCATGGATGCCGGGATCGTCTTGTTGTCCTTAAAACTACTCCTGAGCTCGTCGACGTAACGGTCACCGATCTTCCCAGGGATTAGAACCAGCGTGGTGCCGCCGAACTTCCAGGTGCCTTTCACAACCAGCGAGTTGCCCATGATATGGTCGGTCATCGTGAAGCTGTGATTCTTCTCAACCACAAGGTCTGTCGAGCCAATCATGGATGCGTATTGCGCCATCACAGGGTTACTCTTCTGCGCAGCGGTGAGCTTGGGCTTTCCGGTCCATTCGCCAATCACCTGGCCCGCTCCTCCGGAGCACCCAGATGCACAAAATAACGCGAGGAGCACCGACGAACCGATAAGGACACGCATATCGAGGCATTACGCCGCTCGCCAGCTCAGGTTTCGCGCCGGTACACTGCTTGCGATCCGATGCCCAATTTCTCGGCGAGTATCGGCATGGAGGTCCATGCGGAGCTGGCGACTCGCTCCAAGATGTTCTGCCGATGTCCGGTGGCCTTCGGGGGCGAGCCGAACACCCGGGTGTGTCCGATCTGCCTCGGGCTTCCCGGCACGCTTCCAGTACCGAATCGGGCGGCGATCGAGATGGTTATGCGGACCGCGCTGGCGCTGAATTGCACGATCGCCTGCCAGAGCGTTTTCCACCGTAAGAACTATTTTTATCCCGACTTGCCGAAAGGGTATCAGGTGAGCCAGTACGGCGAAACAAACCCGATCGGCTATGCCGGGTGGCTCGAAATCGGAGCATCGACCGGCTCCCCAAAGCGCGTGCGCATCCGACGCGTTCATTTGGAGGAAGACACAGGGAAGCTCATTCACTTGCCCGATGGCGGCAGCGGCATCGACTACAACCGCGCAGGAACGCCACTGATGGAGATCGTCACCGAGTTCCCGCCGGACATCCAATCGCCCGAAGAGGCCAAGGAATATCTCACCCAGCTTCGCCAAATCTTGCTTCACCTTGGCGTTTGCGACGGCAAGATGGAGGAGGGCTCCTTGCGGTGCGAGCCAAATATTTCGGTGAGGCCGGAAGGCAGCGCGCAATATGGCACGAAGACCGAGCTCAAGAACCTCAACAGCTTTCGCAGCGTGCAGCTGGGCGTGGCATTCGAAATCCGCCGGCAGATCGCCATTCTCGAACACAGCGGCAAGGTCCACCAGGAAACCAGAGGGTGGAACGAGCAGAAGGAATCGAGCTTTGTCATGCGCGCCAAAGAGGAGGAGGACGACTACCGGTACTTCCCGGACCCCGATCTGGCGCCGATGCGCTTCGATCCCGCCGAGATCGAAGCGTTGCGCACCACCCTGCCCGAACTCCCGGCGCAGAAAGAGCGCCGGTACGTCGAGGAGTATGGGCTAAGCATGAAGCATGCGGAGCAGCTCGCCGCGGATCCCGCCTGGTCGTCGTACTTCGAGGAAGCCGTCGCAAAAGGAGGCGAGCCTGGGCCGATCTGCAACCTGATGATCTCGGATTTCGCCAAGCTGCTCAACGACGCGGGGCTCCTAATCGGCGAAAGCAAAGTGCGCCCCGACGCGCTTGTAGAGCTCACACGGCTGGTCAAGGATGGAGCTATCAGCGGCAAGACTTCCAAGGCGGTGCTGGCCGACTGCTTTCGCTCCGGCGGCAGGCCTTCGGAAATCGTCCGCTCGATGGGCGTAACGCAAATCAGTGATCCCGAAGCAATTCGTGAGGCTATCCTACAGGTGTTGGCGGAGCATCCCGATGTTGTAGCCAAGTACAAATCCGGCCAATCGAACGTGAAAGGCTTCCTAGTTGGTCAAGTAATGAAGAAGAGCAACGGACGCGCAAACCCCGGCAAAGTTCAGGAGCTCGTCAGCGAGACATTGGATAAACCATGAAAGCAAGATTGCTCGTCGTTCCCATCGTGTGCCTATGCTCGGCGTGCGCCTCGCCAAAGTCCGCGCCGCCCGAGGCCAAGCAGGCAACAACGACGAGGCTGTCGGCTCAAGCGCCGGACGATCCCCGGATCACCGCGATTCTGGACGCCTCGAACGATCGTATTACCCAGCAGCTCAACGCCTGGTTCGATGAAGGGGACTTTCCGGCCTGCATTCAGCTTTTGAAGGTGCAGGTGCAGATGTATCCGCACGACTACGACATCGTGACCAACCTCGGGTGGATGCAGGAGAACGTCGAACAGTGGTCGGACGCGGAAGCCACGTACGCTCAGTACAAGGCCCAGAACGCGAATGATCCGGACGCACCACTCGCACTCGCCGACTACTACTTCCGCCGGAAGCAATACGACAAGATCCCCTCGTTGCTCGAGCCGGCGATCGCCGGAGCGCGGCATCCGCACCCGAATGCGTACCGGATCCTCGCGCACACTTACGACCGCCTGAAGCGATATTCCGACTCGCTGAGAGTCTGGGACGTGTATATCGCGCTGGCGCCGGCAGATGATGCCGCCAAGGTCAACCGAACGAGAGTGCAGAAAAAGCTCGATTCCGGCCGCTGACACCATTTGGGTTTTGTCGTACAATTTGGGCCAAGAGGTGAACGCGATGGATCGCATCATGCCCATTGACCTGGAAAACGCAAAGCTGCGGACCAGCTTGAGAGGATACGAAAAGGAGGCGGTTGACGCACTGCTCACAGGCGCCGCAACGTCGATCGCGACGTTCGTAGCCGAAAACGAAAAGCTTCGCGAAGCGAATGAAAAGCTTCGCTCGGAGATCGACGCCCATCGATCCCAGGAGGGAATCCTGCGCGATACGCTCGTGCTAGCCCAAAAGACGGCCGACGAAACCCGCGCCGCGGCTCAAAAGCATTGCGAAGCAATCGTTGAAGAAGCCCGCCTGGCTGCATCTGCCGAGCGGCGCGGCCTCGAGCAGCAGGCGTCCGACCTGCGTTGGGAGATCGAGCGGCTGCGTGCCGACCGCAAACGATTCGCCGAGGAGTACAGGGAGTTCCTCGAGCGGCACTTACGCGAGGCGGCGCTGCTGTCGGATCGGGGCATGCCCATCCTTGCGGACTCCTAGCGCGGGCTGCGAGCTCCGCATTCGCGCGACTCCTAAGAGCCGCCGGGATTCGGTCGAAGTCGATTCGGGCACGGTGCGTGTTCACGTACGCGCAGCGCCCGAAGACGGCAACGCTAACGAAGCGATCACCGAGTTGCTTGCAGCCAAGCTCGGCATTCCTCGCCGCCGCTTGGAGCTAATCCGTGGCGCGAAATCCAGAGCCAAGACGTTTTGGGTGGAGGGGATGACGGCCAACGAGGTGATCACGCGCTTATCCCAATAGAAGCGAAAAGAGCGCCGGGACACTTATTTGATCGGTCCCGGCGACACGAGGAATTGGGGTTTCTTGCCGTCTAGTGCGGCACTTGGCTCAGTCGAGAGCTTTCCCTACTTCCGCCACTCGCGCCCGTCCTGCTTTTGGCCGACTTTCAGGGCTGGCGAGGCGTGTGCAGGTTCACCGAAGGCGGGCTGTACGTCTGACCCCAAGGCATACTTTTCACATGCCCCTCCGCGAACACATAGTTCGCCTGCCCCAGGTGCCGGGTAGTCGCGATCGCGCCGGTCACCGCATCCATCTCGTTGTCCGGCGCTTCAGGGTTGTCGACATTGAACCACGGGTGGTAGATGTCATCGCAGTACGCGTCGGCGTTAGCGGCAGCCTCGCTTCTGCGTTCCGCGAAGTAGATCGTGCTCGCCGGACGGTCGATGCCCGACTCATTGAGGCCCCAAACAAAGAAGGCGTTGATCAAGTAGCTCGTGATAGGCGGAGCGTCTGGGTTGATCGTTTTGCAATCGGTTCCGAACGGATTCGGGTCCGCAGGGCATGCGAACAGCCGTTGGTTGCTGAGGTCCTCGTCATCGATCTTTCCCCCGCCGGTGTATGGAAAGATCAGCGCGAACACGCTGCCGTAGTCCGGGTCCTCGATGCTTCCGTCGGCATCGTCCACGTCCGGTTGTACGCTCGTCCGCTTGACTTGCGGGTAAGCGCCGTCAAAGTCGGTGACGTACATGTAGGCGGCGAGGCCGATCTGCTTGGTGTTCGATATGCAAGTAGTCCTTTTCGCTGCGGCCTTGGCCTGCGCGAACACTGGAAAGAGAATGCCGGCGAGAATGGCGATGATCGCGATCACCACCAGCAGCTCGATTAACGTGAAGGCATTCCGCATGACATATGGACCCAAGAACATCATACGTCGGCTGCGACGAATTGCGGCCCGTTTTCCTACCTAGTTGATATAGAATGAATTCGTGCGAAACATCCGACTTTGGCTCTGCGCGCTCGCTGCGCTGGCACTTGTCGGCTGCGGCCAAAGTACAGGCGTTCCCGCATCTACCGCCGCAGCGGGCAACCACAAGCCTGCTGGTCAGGACGGGCCGCTGCGCGCTGACGTGAAGCATGGCACAGACGCTGGGGCTGGGCAGATCGATATGGCGCCCCACGATACTACGATCGATGCCATGGTCTCCCAAGGGTGGCCGGACGGTGTGAAGGGCAATATGTCCGATCCGAAGTTCCAGCACGAGCGCATAGGGCAATTCGAAAAGACCGTTTGGAAAGTCGACGCCACGGTCAAGAGCATCCAGCTCCGAAAAGACGGCGACTACTATTTGGTCGTCGAGAGTCCAACAGGAAAGCAAACCGTCGTCGAAGTTCCCGATCCCAAGAATTGTGTGGGAAGTCCGATGCACGACCAAATCAAAGCCACGCGAGACGAACTCGAGCAGAAGTTCCACCCGAACGGCACTCCCAAGGGCGTCGGACAGGACGCCACGATCCAGGGCGTAGGATTCTACGGCGCTAGAGGAAGCGCGGGGAAGGGGCAGGCCACGGGCGCAAGGCTGATGCCGGGCCTACACTTTGATTGGAAGCACAAAAGCTAGGGCAACCGCAGCCGGGGAGATTTGCCTAATTTTCACGGACGGACCGCCTTAGCACGCTTTTGGCGTAGCAGCCTCTTACCCATGACGATGGAGCGCCACGAGCCCCAGTACGAGATCGTGCTTGCCGAACGGATCGCGAGCATCCGAGTAGCGCTGACCATGATGAACGCGCTGCTGCTCGCGCTGGATCGCGGTTTGATTCTCGACCAGGGTCCCCAAGGCTTCGCTATGGCGCTCGGGGCCGCGGGACTCTTCGTGGCGTACGCAGCCGTTCTGAGGCTCGCCTTGGGCACTGGCCAGCTCTCCGCCAGGGCTTACCAGCTCGTTTCGCCTTTCGGCGACGTCATGTTCGCCTCGATCCTCATCGGTCTGACGAAGCCGCAAGACAACCCCCTCGTGCTATGGCTCGCGCTGGCGATCGTGGCATCGGGATTCAGCCATTTCGTGAAGCTGCCGCTCGCCGTCACGCTCGCGGCGATTCTGGCCCAATGCGCCGTTCAGTTTCTGCATCCTTCGCCGGGGTTCGACACCAGCGCCTTCGCGTTTGGAACGCTGTACTTGCTCGGCTTCGCGGCGCTCGTCGCTTCGCTCGCGGGAAGCGTGGTGAGGCAGTCCGACGCCTTGGCGGCGACCGAGCGCCTTGGGCGCTTGATGGCCGAAGCGCGCTCAGAAGACGATGCGTGCCGGTCCTTTACGCATGAGGTGCGCGACTTTCTGCGCGCGAGCGTGCTTCGGATGACCGGGCCCGGGGACGCCGAGGTGTGTCTCGGCCGACCTCCCGAGCTCGTGCCTCCAACCGCCGCGTGGGAAGTCGAGGCCGAAGAGGGCTACTCGGCTAGCATCGAGGCTTGGAGACAGTCGAAGCTTTCGAACGAAGAGGATTACGTGGTTCGCGTCGGCGCGTCCAGGCTCGCTGCAGCCATTCGAAGGTCCAGGATGAGCGACGAGCTCGTGCGCTCGGCCGCGCTCGAAGAGAGGCTGCGTTTTGCCGATGAGCTGCACGACACCTATCTGCAGACTCTGGCAGCCATCGACATGCACGCCGAGGCGGCCAGAATCGTGCTCCAAAAGGGCGCGGACTCAGGCGAGCGCGTGCACGAGGAGCTTCAGTCGATCAAGAGCGTGGCTAGAACCACCGCGCAGCGAGCCCGGGAGTTCGTCGATATGGCCAAGGTCGCTCGTCGCAGCGGACCGGACGCGCTTACCGAAATCCTGGAAGACCGCTGGAAGGATTGCTATACGCTCCTGTTCGATGAGGACGTCCAGCTTACGGAAGGTCAGTGGAAGGTGCTGGAGATGATGCTGCGGGAGGGTCTGAACAACGCCAAGAGGCACGCCGGCGCCTCTCACGTGCGCATGGAGGTCGTTGCAACGGGGCGTGGCGCAAAGGCCACTCTGATCGCGAACGGCAAGGCGCCGGCGCCGGACGAACCGTTCGGATATGGCCTCAGCCGTTTAGATGCCATCGCCAGAGCCAATAATGGAGTATTGAGCCTGTTGCCCGGCGACCCTGGCGGGTCCGAGCTCACACTCAGCTTTCAGCGGCGCAAATTATGATCAACGTCGTAATCGTGGACGACCACAGGATGGTCATCGGTGGTCTTCAGCGCGTGCTGGAACTCGACGGGCGGATTCAGGTCGTCGGAACTGCGACGAACATGGCCGAGGCCAAGCGGTGCTGCGCAGAGAAAGAACCGGATGTGATTCTGATGGACCTTCGCATCCCAGACTCTCTGGGCTGCGCGGAGATCCCCAATCTGAAGCAGATATCGGGCGGAGCCAAAGTCGTAGTCATGACGGGCTACGGCTCTGGCGCGCGCTCCGAAGCCCAGCGGTACGGGGCAGACGCATTTCTGACGAAAGAGCTGGCCTCGGAGACCGTCGCGGAGACTATCGCGGAGCTCGTCCCGCATCTAGCAATGCGCAACGACCCTTATCGAGACCTCAGCGAGAGGGAGAGGCAGATTGCGGGGTTGGTGGCCTCCGGCATGACGAACGCCGAAGTTGCCAACGCACTGAGCATAAGTCCGAACACCGTAAAGACGCACCTAGCCAGCGTGCTGCAGAAGCTCAGCCTGAGGGACCGCGTCAGCCTCGCTCGCACCTGGCAACGCAACTGACCAGCGGGCTATGCCAAAATCAGGCATGGCCAACGTGCGCGTCTACGTTACGCTGAAGCCGTCACTTCTCGATTCTGCCGGCCGAACAGTTGCGGTCGCGCTCAAGAAGCTCGGCTTCGATGAGGTCGAACAGGCGCGCATTGGAAAGCTCATCGAGCTTCAGGTCGACGAGCCGTCCGATGCTCGCGTAAGGGAGATGTGCGACAAGCTGCTCGCCAATCCGGTGATCGAGGATTACCGATTCGAGGTGGTTCGATGAAGGTCGCGGTCCTTCGGTTTCCCGGGTCGAACTGCGATCAGGACGCGCTATGGGCTTTGCGCGACGACGTGGGCATGCGGGCCGAGTATGTTTGGCACGAAGACCGAAGCCTCGCAGGATTTGATGCGGTGTTTATCCCCGGGGGGTTCTCGTACGGGGACTACCTGAGATGCGGCGCGATGGCATCGCACTCGCCGATAATGGAATCCGTCGTGAAGTTTGCGAGAGACGGGGGGCCGGTCATAGGCGCATGCAACGGGTTCCAAATCCTGTGCGAAGCCGGTCTGCTTCCCGGCGCGCTCGTTCTCAACGAAGGGCAAAAGTTCATATGCAAGGACGTGTTCCTTGCCGCCGAGAATCGAACTTCGATCTGGACGAGGGGAGTGGAAAAAGTGCTCAGGATTCCGATTGCGCACGGGGAAGGCCGGTATGTGGTCGACGATGAGATCATGCGGCGCATCGAAGACAATGAACAAATCGCGTTCCGGTACGTCTCCCCCGATGGACGCCAAGTAAGCGAGCACAACGCGAACGGATCTGCGGGCGCGATCGCCGGTGTGCTGAACGAGTCCGGAAACGTGCTGGGATTGATGCCGCATCCGGAACGTGCCACCAAGCAATTGCTCGGTTACACAGATGGCTTGCAAATCCTGAACGGCCTCAAGCTCGTGGCCATCGGGAGCCGATAATAATACTGTGCCGAATGATTCGGCGACGGATCGGGTCTTATCATTGGACCGTACAATAACTCGACCGACATGAAGATGCTTCGAATTGGGATTTGCGCTATCGTGGCCGCGTGTTGGGCAGCCGCGCTTGGCGATAACGTCGTCGTGGGGCAGTTGGGCCAGGCGACCTCCGCGACCAAGATTTTCGCCGCTCCGAGCACGCATTCGCGCATTTACTACTCGGTCAAGCCGTATGAGTACCTGGTTGTGCGTCCATCCAACAAATCAAAGTACGTGATGGTGCTCCTGAAAAACGGTATCTTCGGGTACGCGCCCAAGGAGCCGATCGCTTTGCTTCCATATGAGCTGACCACCGAAACGAGCTCACCCGGTCGATTGCGAGGGAGGCAGCTTGTCGCATCACGCACCGGCTCAGCGATTGCCGACTACTCGCTGAACTTCCTTGGAACGCCCTACGTCTGGGGCGGCAACGACGTTCGGAATGGAATCGACTGCTCCGGCTTCGTGAAGAGGATGTATGGCACGATCGGCGGCGTAGAGCTGCCGAGGACCGCCGCCGAGCAAGCGCTGGTAGGAAAGCCGATCAAGCGGCTACAAGACCTGCAGCCGGGCGACAGGCTATATTTCTGGGAATCCAAACGAGGCAAGATCGGCCACACCGGAATTTATTTGGGCAACGGGTACTTCGTCCACAGTTCGAGAGGCCACCACGGCGTTGCGACCGACTACCTCACATCCCGCTGGCAGCGGATCCTCGTAGCGGCGAGAAGATAGTCACGATTCCCCACTGCGTGGGGAAATATTCCGCGCTGAACGGCTGATCTGCTATGCTGGGCCGATGTTCCAGCGATTTGCACGCCCGATTGTCGAGGCAGCTCTTTCCGACACTCCCGTCGTCTTGGTGCATGGCCCGCGTCAGGCGGGCAAGAGCACATTGGTCGGGCAGATCGCTGCGCAGACTGGCAGGCGAGTGGTAACTCTGGATGATCCTGGGCCGCTGGATCTGGCACGAGACCGAGCTGCCGAGTTTCTGGCTACTTACGAACCGCCCGTTGCGATCGACGAGGTCCAAAGAGCCCCGGGGCTGTTCCTGGCGATGAAGGCGAAGGTCGACCGCTTACGCTCGCCCGGATCCTTCTTGCTGACCGGCTCGGCCAACGTGCTCGCGCTCCCAAAGATGGCCGACTCGCTCGCAGGGCGAATGGAGGTGGTGGACTTACTCCCGCTTTCGCAGGCCGAGATCGATGGGGCGCCTGGCCGATTCATCGACTGGCTATTTGGCGGTAGCTCCGAGCCTCCGAATGCCAGCCCCGACGGAACGCCGCTCGAGATGCGGATCGTGCGGGGCGGGTATCCGGAGCCGGTCGGACGTTCAGTGACGAGACGAGGAGCCTGGTTCGATTCCTATGTCCGCACGATCCTCGAGCGCGACGTACGCGACCTGGCTAACATCGAGGGGATGACCAAGCTGCCGCGGCTGCTTCGATCGATTGCGGGGCGGGTGGGCGAGCCGATTAATGTGCTTGCACTTTCGCAGGAGACGGGCATTGCCGATACCACGCTAGCCCGATACGTCCATCTGCTCGAGGCCGTTTTCCTGTTGACGCCGATTCGGGCGTGGAGCCCGGCAGGCTCCGTTCGCGCCGCCAAAACCTCCAAGCTGTATCTCACCGACACCGGACTTGCGTGCCGAGTGGCGCAGATCGATGAGCGATCGCTTCGTGATCCGGACCGCCTGCTTCCGCTTCTGCGAAATCTGGTGGCGATGGAGCTCCAGAAGCTCACTCCTGCTTCGGACGACCGGCCGACTTTGGCCCACCTCAAGACGTTGAAGAAGCTCAAGGTGGATTTCGTGTTGGACGCAGGGCCGCGCGGCGTAGCGGGTGTCGAGGTGAGCGTCGCGAAAGCCACCACGTCTGAAGACTTCGTCGGCCTTCGGTTCCTTGCAGAGCTCGCTGGCCCCCGCTTCGCCTGCGGAGTCGTGCTTCATCGAGGACATTCCGCCGAGCGATTCGGAAGGGCGCTGTGGGCGCTACCGGTCCAAAGCCTATGGCAGAACTGAAATAAAATCGGCGAACTCCCAACTGAGGGAACTCGCCGAAGTCTATTTAGGGCGAAACGAATCGCCCTATTCCTAGCTCCGAGGGAAGGCTTTAGCCTCCGGCCCCGCCAACTTTCGAGCCGACGTTACTCGTCGCGCCCGGCGGAACGGTCAGAGAATCCGGGCTTAGGCCCTTCATCTTGGCTGCTCCAGGCTTGGCAGGCGCCGCCTTTTCGGTGGTCGAGCCCACAGGAGCCGCAGGCGGCTCACTAGACCCACATCCGACGAGGACGGCGGAGGCAACGATGGCAGCTAGGAGTAGTCTTATCACTGAAGGTCCCAAAGATACTTGGTCGGGTCGTTGACCACGACGGCGCTGTCGGCCGTCTTGGGCGTCCAGTTGGTACCTGCGGCGAGTGCGCCCGGCTTCATCTTCTTGGTGTGGCCGTCCAGCCAACCGATGACCATGGAACCGCTCGATCGCTCGGAGTTACCACCGGTGAAAGCGCCGGCGACCTCGTTCTTGTTCAGCAGGGTATCGGCGAAGAAGCTCGGCTCTCCCCAGCTGTCGAGACACCACTGCACGATGTGCCAGCAGTCCGGCACGTCGATCGCTGCGGCGGCGAGCATTCCCTCGTCAGGCGGGAAGCCGGTGCCCCAGTCGAATCCGCTGGTGTTCTCGTTGTTGGCCCACTTGGAACCGATCATAACCGTATCCGCAGGAGCTGCGGCGGCGGTGGCCGACTGGCCGCTGAACCGCTGCGGGCTGCCGGCGGTCGGGCTCAGCCAAGTGTAGTTGTAGCCGTACTGGATGTAGTACGAGTCAAAGTTGTCCTGCGCCGTCGGGCGAGAAGGATTCGGCGTGGCCAGCGGGTCGTGGAACAGGCCCGTATTCTTCATATAGGGCTGAACGCTCCAGGACCAGACCGCAAAGCATGCGCCTGCACCGTAGCAAAGTTGGTCGTGACCCGTGTTCCACGCCGTTCCCAAAGGAAGGACGTCGTCCGAGTCGCCGCTGTACATAAGGACAGCGAGCGTCTCCTGCTTGGCGTTGCTAATGCTAGCGGCGCCCTTGGCGGCAGCCTTCGCTTGTGCGAAGACAGGGAACAGGATGGCAGCGAGAATTGCAATGATTGCTATGACAACCAGAAGCTCAATGAGCGTAAAGGCTCGTTTTTGGCTCATAAGATATGGACTCCTATCGGCTTGCGAAACCCGGGCAGCCGCAAAAACCCGATGATTGTTGAGACGTCTTTAATCTACCCTTAGTTCCTTTCGTGCAGCAGGATTTATGCCAAAAAGTTCCCGGCGGGGGATAAATCCCCGTAATTCTTTGCCCTTAGGGTTAAGTGGGCGGTGTCCAGAGCACTCAAGTGGTTCTACCGACGCCGACATGCTAGCATGATCTGATGCGTCTCTGGGCTGCATTGCTCGCCACATTTCCCTTCGTCGTCGTATCGGGGGCTGCCCGCCGTCCTTCCATAGTGCCCGCGCCGGCGCACATGGAGCTTCGGCGGGGGGGGTTCGATCTTGGAACGCGCGTCGCCATCGCGGCGCAGCCGGGGTCGGATGAGGCGCTCCGAATCGGCAATTACCTCGCCGATAAGCTTCAGGGCAAGACGCGGGCCGAAGTGCACGTGGGTGACTCCACGAGCAACGTCATCTCGCTAACCTGCGTTGGAGTAGATCCCAAGCTTGGAGCAGAGGGGTACGAGCTTCTCTCGAGCCCGAACGGCGTCATCATTCGCGCCCCGCAGCCGGCCGGGCTGTTTTACGGAGTGCAGACGCTGTTGCAAATGCTCGAGCGGGGCCGAAGGGGTTGGGATGTCCCTTCCGCCACGATCTTCGATCAGCCGAGATTCCCTTGGCGCGGACTGCTTCTGGACGTTTCACGACACTTTCGAACGAAAGAGTTTGTGGAGCACTACATCGATCTGCTTGCGATGCACAAGCTGAACGTGCTGCATTGGCACCTCGTCGACGACCAGGGGTGGCGTCTCGAAATCAAGCGATATCCGAAGCTGACCGAGGTTGGCGCTTGGAGAATCGAGGACGGGAAGCCCTATGGCGGCTTCTACACACAGGACGACGTGCGCGAGATCGTGAAGTACGCGGCCGATCGTTTCGTCACCGTCGAGCCCGAAATCGAGATGCCGGGGCATTGCGACGCATCGCTGGCATCCTATCCTGAAAACTCCTGTACGGGGGGCCCATTCAAGGTTCCTTCGCTGTGGGGAGTTTACGGAGATGTGTACTGCCCGGGGCGTGAGGAGACGTTCACCTTCCTTGAAAATGTCCTGGACGAGGTCATGGACCTCTTTCCGTCCAAGTTCATCCATATCGGGGGCGACGAGGTGCCCAAAGACCGGTGGCACAACTGCCCCCGTTGCCAAGCCAGAATGGCCGCCGAGCACCTGAGCAACGAAGAGGAGCTCCAGAGCTACTTCATCCGTCGCATCGACAAGTACCTCGCCAGCAAGGGGAGGCGGCTCGTGGGATGGGATGAGATTCTGGAGGGTGGCTTGGCGCAAGGCGCAACTGTGCAGTCGTGGCGAGGCATGGATGGGGCAGTGGCCGCCGCCAAATCGGGCCACGACGTAATCAGCTCTCCAACGAGCCACTGCTACTTGGATTACAACTACGAAACGACTCCCGTCGAGAAGAGCTACTCGTTCGAGCCTGTCCCGCCGGAGCTAAGTCCCGAGCAGGCAAAGCACATTCTCGGAGGGGAAGGCAACATTTGGGCCGAGCTCACCCCGGAGCCCGCGGACACCGATAGACAGGTTTTCCCGAGACTGCTGGCACTATCCGAAGTGTTTTGGTCGCCGCAGCGCGAGCGCAATTGGAACGACTTTCGGGGCCGGCTGGCAGTCGACCTCGACCGGCTCGATTCGCTGGGCGTGAAGTACTACATTGCGCCGCCAGAGTTTGGGTCCGGCGACGTGGTGTTTACCGATCGCACGCGACTGGTGCTCGAACGTCAGGACAGAGAGAACCCGGTCGTATACACGCTCGACGGTTCGGATCCTTCGGAGGAATCGCCGCGTTACGATCATCCGATCGAGCTGCGCGACAGCGTGACTCTGAAGGCAGCCACGCTTCATAACGGCCGGCTGAGTCGGGTTGTGACGCGGCAGTACAAGAAGGAGGTCCTGCGGCCCGCGGCGAGCGCCTCGACGGTCCCTGGGCTGCAATGGGCTGCGTATCCGGGAACATTCAAGAATCTGCCGGATTTCTCGGCCCTGACACCAGCCGATTCAGGTGTTTGCCCCGAGCCGTCGCTTGGTGTGACCCGCGAGGGCACGTTCGCGTTGCTCTTCACTGGCTACGTGGAAGTGCCGAGGGACGGTGTGTACACGTTTTGTGTGACCTCGGACGACGGAGCCAAACTGTACATCGACCAAGACCTCGTCGTGGCGAACGACGGCCTTCACGCTCCTACCGAGCGCGATGGCCAGGTGGCACTGAAAGCCGGCAAGCATCTGCTGCGCCTGGAGTATTTCCAGGGCGGGGGAGCAGCCTCTCTGGAAGTCGCGCTCGCCGGCCCTGGCATCAGCCGCAGCAAGCTTGCGACCAGCGCTTGGTCTCATTAGTTGGCCGTTTCAGCCCGCGGGAGTTGGGAGGTGGGTGCTAGGTGTTTTGGTGTTCGGCCGGTCAAGCGTTACTACCCGCTCAACACTCGACACTCACCCCCGGCTCCCTGTTTCCGCTGTGACCACGCTGCTGATTCCGCCGCGAACGTTGAAGTGCCCGGTAACACGCATCCAACGGGGTGTTGTGGCGCTTGAAAGCTCGTCGAGGATGCGGTTGATCACAGCTTCGAAGAAAATCCCCTCATCTCGAAACGAGTAGTAGTACAGCTTGAGCGATTTCAGCTCGATGCAGCTTTGGTCGGGCACGTATTCGAGCTCGATCGTCGCGAAGTCCGGCTGGCGGGTTTTGGGGCAAACGCTCGTGAACTCCGGGCATACGTGCCGAATCACGTAGTTACGGTTTGGCGCAGGGTTGGGAAAGGTCTCGATTTCAGCCATGGGTTCAAGAAGCTGCTTCTGGTACGGGTTTGCTCGCCGCGGCGGGGTCCTGCGGATGCGGAATCACGAAGTGCATCGTTGTACCCTTGCCTGAAACGCTCTCAACCCATATTTTGCCCCCTTGGGCCTGCACCGCCAGTCGACAAAAGGTCAGCCCAAGGCCCGTACCACCCTTTGTGCCCTTCACTTGGTTGAACGGCTCGAAGATAGTATCGACGTGTTCCGGAGGGATTCCGGGGCCCTGGTCTTGGACCGCGAAGTGGACTCCATCGCGCCCTGCGCGAGCGATGCTCACCGAAATCAAGCCTTCGTCCGGACTGAATTTCAGCGCGTTGCTGAGGAGGTTGGACAGGATCCTGGTCGTCAGCGCCGGGTCCACGGTGGCCCTTGCGATCGTCTCCGAATGTGCCAGCCGGACCGATTGCGTCTTGGCCCAAAGGGCCACGTGCGCGAAGCACTGATCGACCAAATGCGCGAGGTCCACCTCGTCATAATGAACCTCCATCTTGCCGCTCTCCAGCTTCGAAACATCCAAGATCGAGTTCACGAGATCCAATGCGCGCTGGTTCGATACGAGGGCCAGCGACACCATCTCCTTCGAAGATGCATCGGTAACCGATCCCATCTGCTCGAGCGTATGGAGACCGGTTATGGCGCTTGCGATCGGGGAGCGCAGATCGTGCACGATGAAGTGCGTGAGCTCCGTTTGGAGCCTTGATCGGTGGTGCAGCATTGACGCGATTCGGGTGATGAGCAGAAAGACCGCAAGCCGGGCGACGAGAGCCCAAATCTCCACGGCGTCGACTCCGTTGATCCCCGCGATCACGGCCTCCTTCAGGAACCAGGCGAGCGCACAGTAGATGGATATAACGCTGCCGACGCGCCATCCGCCGTACCACGAAGCGACGAAAATAGGGGCGAGGTAGAAGATGAGCAAGTCGGCGGGCATAAAGAAACCCGCGACGCCGATCAGGATCGCCAGCGCCAAGGACGCGACGAGGATGACGTTGCGCGAGCGACTCGCAAGATATCGATCCAGGCGTGCCGGGAAGCTCAAAGCGAAACCATCAGATCGGACGGCAAAACGCCGTCTCGGCGTTCACAAGATACCGCTTACAGTCCTGCGGAGGCTCAATAATGTCGACTTGCTCACCGATCGGAGGCGCTAGCGAAAGAGCCGGGCCCTTCGAGCTCGGCAAGCAAAAAGGGCCTCCAAGGAGGCCCTTGTCGATGCTTCCGCAGACCGAATTAACGGCGAGCGCGTCGGCGGACGAATGCCAGAAGGCCGAGACCGAGCACGGCGAAGCTCGCGGGCTCAGGCACGGGCGCTACCGAAACGTTGTCGATAAGTCCGAATTCCAGGGCGTTCGCGTTCGGATCGGTCGACGAGCCGGAGTTGATGTCCGCCTGAGAGAAGAATATGTTCCCTCCGGCGTTCGTGAAGTTCGCCACCGTGCTCGTGTCGACGCTTGCGATTTGCAGTCCATCGACGTCCCACGTCACGACGTCGCCGATCTTGGTGATCTCCCACTTGCGCCATGCCTCTCCGAGCGCTCCGGCCTGAATCGTGCCGCTTTGACCTGGGTAAAGCGCTGTCTGCGCAGCGGGGAAGGCTCCCTGGAATCCAGCGTAATACGGATCGGATGCGTTGCCGGAGCCGCTAGGCGCCGAGAGAACGCCCGTGACCGGTGCGCCGGGCGCATCGTACACGCGGTAGTCGGGGTTCGTATTCCCATCGCCGCTCGCCACGAAGCCCAGGCCGTTGTAACTGCCGCCCTGGAATTCGTTCGTCGTGCCGTTGGTCATGATCCCGCCGCCGGTGAGCTGAGTGGATCCGGAACCGCCGCCCGGGCCCGGACCGACGAAGTTCTCCCAAGCGTAGAACGAAAGCTTGTAGTCACCGGTGAGGTTCAGGCCGAGCGGAGACACGGATCCGCCGCTAAACACGCTGGTCCCGGGAACGTTCGCCATGAGCTTGAGCCCTCTCGTGGTGCCGCCCGAACCCGGCGCCGAAGGGATGCCCACCGTCGAATAGTCGAAGAAGAAGTTCGCTTCCGTACCGGAATTGTTCGAGGGCAGGTCGCCCGCGATGGATGAATTGAAGGCCCAATTGGCCGTGTGGTCGACGTCGAAATTCTCAGTGAATTGTGCCGAGGCGAACGCAGCCGCCAGAGCCGACGCGAAGCAACAGGTCGTTTTAAGATATTTAATCATGAATCTCCTCCGAAATAAGCCGGCAAAGCCGGTAAAAGCCAGGGGCTAATACGACTTAGTGTATGTCGAATTCGCTCCGTTATGTTTCAGTAATTGTACTAGCGTTCCAGTAGAAATCCTTGCCGGCAATCCATTCAGGCACTGATTTGGGTGACCCAATTGCCGACGGACGGCATTTTGTGGGCCGAGAATCGAGCGGATACGACTCGATCGAGCGAGCGGTTTTCGGCGGGCAGCTAGGCTACTTCTTAGCCTTCTTGGTTGTTTCGGGCTCGGACGTCAACTCGGTGTTCAGCGCATCCAGGATCGCTTGAAAGGCCGGTCGGTGTTGGCCGTCTTTGCCGATCAGGCTGTGAACCTCTTCGCTGCCTTTGTGGCCGTAGGTCCACACTAAAAAGCCGGCGTAGCCTTTGGCAAGGGCTGCTCGTACGAACGCAGAATCCGCATTCTTCTGGGCGTCGTCGTCCCACTTCTTGGAGCTCTGCCCGAACTCGCCCAGGATTATGGGTTTGTCGGCTTTGAGATCTTTGGCCATGGGCAGGTCGCCTTTGTCGTCGTACTGGTGAACGTCGTAGAAGTCCAGCCCGAGGCCCGAGTAATGCCCTTTCTGAACGTTCTCCCAGTTGTGCCAACCGGAGCCGGAGCTCACCAGCCTCCCGGGGTCGGTCTTCTTGATCGCTTGCACGTTCGCTCGAATGAAAGCGCGAGCCTGATCCCATGTAGCGCCCTTATCCGTCCAGTTGCCCTCTTTGCCGGCGACGTCCGATTCGATCTCGTTCATCACGTCGAACGCGAAGATGCCGTGCTCGCCACGGAACAGTTTTGCGATCGGCACGACCGCGTTGTCGATATATGCGGTTTGCGCCTTCGGGTCCAAGATGGGACTCTTCACCGGCAGGTCTTTCCACGAGCCCGAAAGGCACATGTACAGCTTCAGACCGTGCGCCTTGGCCT
Source organism: Fimbriimonadaceae bacterium (assembly GCA_025934835.1). Classification (GTDB taxonomy): domain Bacteria; phylum Armatimonadota; class Fimbriimonadia; order Fimbriimonadales; family Fimbriimonadaceae; genus Fimbriimonas. Next base: position 8,764 of record JAICWL010000002.1, on the reverse strand, counting down.
TATCAACCACATCTTTTAGGTTGTTGACGAACGTGGAATCCAGGCCGGTCGTGTATCCGTCCTTGTCGAATTGCAGTCCCTCGCCGCCTTCGAACACCCAGAGTCGGACCACCTTCAGACCGGAATCCGAAATGTCTTTGTAGTCTGCATCGACGACGTCGGGGGTGTACCAAATCTTGTCGTTTGGATGGAATGGATTCGGGCCCAGGTCATGAGAGAAGTCGTCGTCGAACCACGGCAGGTTAACGCCCGCTACGAAGGTCGGCTTCCCATCGATGCTGAGCAGCTTGGCACCTTTGGTCGCGAGCTCGTTACTGACGGTCTCGGTTCCGTAGCTCGAAATGCCGCGCGAGGTCGTGTAGTCGCTCGTGCCGGTTTGGCCCCCGCAGCCCACCAGCGCCGCCGCGCCGATCAGGCAAGAAATGATTTGAAGCCGTCGCATGATTTTCTGACGCCGATTGGCCCTCTTATTATAGGCCGGGGCTAACGGGCGGGGACCGGGTCTTGGGCAGTGTTGAGCGGCGAGTCTTAAGTGCCCAGTATCGAGGAGCGCGCCAAGTGCCCGACGCCTAGTGCCAAAACATCTTGGGGGATTAATCTGTCCCGTACCGACGGATTGAGTGGGGCAACGCTCGTTGCCCCAATGGTCAGAGGATAATCGGGCACTGGGAAGCGACGGGAGCCCGACAGGGTTAAGTAAGCGCTAGGCGCGGCGGGTGCGGCGCGCCAACGTGGCGATCGCAAACGCGGCGATCCCCTCGCCGCGGCCGATGGAGCCCAGCCCTTCGTTCGTCGTCGCTTTCACGCTGACGCGCTTCGAGTCGATGCCGAGAGCCTGGGCGATTTCCTCGCGCATTTCCTGTGCTCTCGGCATTATCTTCGGACGCTCGGCGATTACCGAGACATCCAAGTTCTCGACCGTCCAGCCTTCGGCAGCGACGAGCGAGGCAGCATGATGAAGGAATACGCTCGATCGCTCGCCGCGCCAACGAGGGTCGGTGTTTGGGAAGTGTACGCCGATATCCCCGAGCGCCGCGGCGCCCAGAAGCGCATCCGTGGCCGCGTGAAGCAACGCATCGGCGTCGGAATGTCCCTCGAGCCCGGGTTCGCCGTCGAACCGCAGACCGCCAAGATACAGCGGCACGTTGGAATCGGCGCTGAAACGGTGGACGTCGTAGCCGAGCCCGGTGCGCACTTCGCGTGGCCCGAGCAGAGCCTCCGCCCGAAGCAGATCATCGGGCAGAGTGATCTTGAAGTTCTTCGCATCTCCCGCGACGATCTCGGGCTGGATCCCTAGCCTTTCGATGAGCCCGAGCTCGTCGGTCGTTTCAAAATCTCGGGCGAGCGCATGGGCCCGACGAAGCAGTTCCACCCGTGCCCCCTGCGGCGTTTGCATGGCGATCAGGTTGGACCGGGCCAAGTCGTGAACGCCATCGCCGATCTGTTTGATCGTGTCGGTGACCGGCATTGCAGCGGCAGCGGCGCCCGCGCGAAGTACGCCTTGAACCACGTCGGAAATCAGCTTCGCCGATACAAACGGCCGCGCTGCGTCGTGGATCAGCAGCACTTCTGCGTCCGACGGAATCGATTCGAGCGCGATGCGCGAACTTTGTTGGCGCGTATGTCCGCCCAATACCGCTGCGGGATGTGCTGCTCGAAGCGCATCGATATTGGAAGCGGAGCCTACGAGCACGACCCCGTCGATGTCCGGATGGCCGGCATAGGCGTCGAAGGACCAGCGCCACACTGGCTTGTCTCCAAGCAGAGCCTGAGTCTTGTCCGCGCCAAATCGAGTTCCGCCGCCGGCGGCCAAAATGGCCGCATAGCATTTCATCGCGAGTTGCGGCGCCTGCGCGTTTCGAACACCGGGGCGGGTCCGCCGTCCACTTCGGCGAAGATCATTTTGCCCCGCTCTGTCTGGATCACCTGCGTAACCAGTACGTCCATGCTTTCTCCGATGTGTGCCTGGCCGTTCTCCACGACGACCATGGTGCCGTCTTCGAGATACCCGACTCCCTGACCCAGCTGGTTACCTTCGCGGATGATCTTGAGGCTCTGCAGCGTCTCCTGTGGCAGGATGTTCGTGCGCAGGGCCATTGCCAGATCGTTCAGGCTCATCACGCGCACGTCTTGGAGTGTGGCCACCCGGTTGAGATTGAAATCGTTCGTTACGATGTCGGCTCCCAGAGCCCTTGCCAGTCGAACGAGCCGCGCGTCGACCTCCTCGTTCGGGTCGGGCGCAAATCTATCGTAGGTGCCGACCTCCATCGGGAAATCCGCCTGCATATGCTTCAGCACTTCCAACCCGCGCCGCCCCCGCTGCCGACGAAGCGGATCGTGGCTATCGGCGATGTATTGAAGCTCTTCGAGCACGAAGTTCGGCACGTATAGCTGGCCTTCCAAGAAGCCTGTCCGGGCGACGTCGTAAATTCGGCCGTCGATAATGACGTTCGTGTCGAGCAGCTTGATGCCGCTCCGTTTGCCGCGCGTCTTGTTACGATTCCAGGGCAGGAATTCGGCGATGGACTGAAGGACGTAGATGCTGAGCGAGGCAAGACCGACGTTCACGCCCAAAATGAGCAGCACGCGATACACGGAATCGACGTTCAGCGCCTGAAAGATCAGGATGGACGGCACGGAAATAATGAGCCCCGCGAACACGCCCACGAAATACGTGACCTTGTCGCCGGGATCCATGCGCTCCCACGCGTGCGCCAAGCGCTCGGACGAGCGGATGACGCGCTTGCTGATAAGCGCGCCCAAAATCCCGCCAAGTAACGCTATCGGGATGACGTTCGCGGCAGAGTCCGGCCGCGTCTGCGACATATCGACGAGATGCCGCGCCGTAACCAGGTCATAGAGCCCGCGAACCATCACCGGGGCGAGCCACCCGAGAATCGCCGCGCCCAGCGCGACGAAGAGGAGCACGGTTAAGAACCGCACTCCCTGGGCGAACCCTATCCCCGATAATCTCACCCTTCGATTCATGGCCGCCTATCGCTGCGCGCCGAGCACCTCTACTTTCACATTGTCCAGAAGGGCAAAAGTGAAAGCTGTGTCGACATTTCCATCATTTAACTTCACATGGCCGGCGGAAAGCTGTACATCCGGTGTCGTCGAATCGACACCGAGCCATTTCGAGCCGTCCCAGACTTCGTCCCAGGCGTGGTAATAGAATGTGCCGTCCCAATTCACCAGGCCGCTACACAGACGCGTCGGGATTCCGGCTGCCCGCAGGATGGTGCAAGTCAAGATCGCGTAATCGCGGCAGACGCCCTCCTTCGTTGTGAGCACTTCGCCGGCGTCTCGCAAGACTCCGATGCCTGCGTTGGGGTGCATGGTCTGATAGACGTAATTCTTGATCGCGAGGACCGCTCCGCGCTCGTCCTTCTTTCCACCAACGAGTGTGGCAGCGAGCTTCTTGAAGCGAACCGAATCCGACGGCACGTACAAGGATGGCTTCGTCCATGCCGGCTGCGAGTGAGCTACTTCGGCGATAGAAGCGTCTCCTATTTCGCTGAACTTCGGCGGATGCACGTCGATAAGCCAGCCGCCGGACTCTCGACTCACCGTCTGGTGCTCGTCCGAGGGAAGGTTCGAGAGGTCCTTGCCGGTCAGCTTCAGCTTCAGCTCAGTGAGGTACCTGGGATCTTCGATCGGCTTATCGGTCCGAACGCTCGTGCTGTAGGCGAGATCGACCGACGGCGCATATTTCGCATTCGGCCCCATGGCTACCGTGCGCGATTCCGGCAGCATTTCTATATCCAGCGGGCCGATCGCTTCGACGAGGTCGCCCTTGGCGGATAGGTAGACCTTCACGGTTGCTCGGGGATCGGCAATCTCGACGAGGTTCGCTCTTACCCGCTTCCCATGGACCTCGGTTTCCGAGGGACCTACAACCTTGACGTCGTTCTTGAGGAAGGAGAGGGTGGTGGGGTCGAGCACATAGAAGCTTCGAGTCTTGCCCACGGCCATTTTGTCCGAGAGCACCACGGTGAGAGGGTCGTCGGTAATCGAGCCGCCCTTGGGAATATCGAGCACGCGGTGACTCTTCGCGCCGCCATTGTCCACGTCGACCTGCACCTGCTTCTGCCCGAACATGGCGAGCACATGCTGCGCCCTTCCTCCGCTGGACATGGCAAAGGTCATCTTGAGCGGACGGCCCTGCTTCGAAACCCACGTGCTCGAGACGACTTCGATCTTCATGGGCGTCCCAAGCAGACCGAGGTTCATTTCCGTGCGGCTGTCGCTCTTGGTGGCCGGCTTTCCCGCGACCATCGTGGCGGCAGAGTCGTAGCTGGCGTAGCCGATCTTGGCCCCCCTCATGTAAAGGCCGAGGTAAGTTTGTTCGGGCATGGCCAGCGTCGTGGCCGCCAAAACGCAAAGCGTGAGGATGGTTCTCATAATCGGGAATCTAACTCTAGATACTAACCTGGGAAGCGTCGCGTTCGTGCCAACACGGGTCATTTCGCCCATTGAGCCGAATACTCGATGTTTTCGGAACAACTTGCGGGGGCGATCAGTCACCCGGACAAGCCGGACTTGACAGCCTGCGGTACATTGCGTTGGCTCGACAGGTCTGTTGAGTCGTCACGGACTGCCGACAACGTAAAGAGGAGAAGCAGGGCGGCTTCCTCATTTTCAAGAACATGGCAAGAAAACTCGTAATCGTTGAATCCCCCGCGAAGGCCAAAACAATCGGCGGATTCCTTGGCAGCGACTTCGAGGTGCATGCCAGTATCGGGCACGTCCAGGATTTGGCGCCGAACAAGAAGGGCATCCCCGTAGAGCACCAAAAGAAGTGGTGGTCGGACTACGCGGTCGATGTCGAGAACGGCTTCAAGGCATTTTATCAAATCCCCGCCGAGAAGTCGGCTCAGGTAAGGAAGCTGAAAGAAGCGCTGAAGGGCAAAGACACCCTCGTGCTCGCAACGGACGAAGATCGAGAGGGCGAGGCGATCTCCTGGCACCTGCTCGACGTCCTGAAACCCGGCAAGGGTGTCAGCGTCAAGCGGATCGCATTCCACGAGATCACGAGAGAGGCGATTCTTCAGGCTCTCGAGCATCCACGCGACGTGGATCAGAACCTCGTCAAGGCTCAGGAGGCCCGGAGGATCCTCGACAGGCTGTACGGGTACACGCTCAGTCCCGTTCTTTGGTCGCGGGTAACCAAGAACCTGAGCGCGGGCCGCGTCCAGAGCCCGGCAGTCAAGCTGATCGTCGAGCGCGAGATGCAGAGAAGGCAATTCAAGAGCGCCTCGTACTGGGATCTTCGGGCCGAGCTTTCGTCGGCAGGCATCGCATTTCCTGCCGAGTTGAGGACTATCGCCGGCGTTCGCGTCGCGACCGGCAGCGATTTCGATGACCGAACCGGCGAGCTCCGCACGAGCCGCGGCGAAAAGGTAGTGCTGTTGAACGAGCAGCGCGCCCAGCAGCTTGCCGAGGCCGCCCGTCATGCCAAGCCCTGGAAGGTCACCGGGCTCGACGCGCATGAAGCTATCGAAAAGCCCGCCGCTCCCTTCATGACAACCACTCTCCAGCAGGATGCGAACCGCAAGTTCGGTTTCAGCGCCGACCGCACGATGCGCATCGCTCAAAGTTTGTATGAGGGCGTGGATATCGGCGGGGAGCAGGTGGGCCTCATCACTTACATGAGGACGGACAGCCTGACGCTTTCCAAAGACGCTCTCGACCGCATCCGAGCGCTCGTCGCAAAGGAGTATCCAGACTGCCTTCCCGATAAGCCGGTGCAGTACACCAGCAAGGTGAAGAACGCTCAGGAGGCGCATGAGGCCATTCGGCCGACCGACGCGAGCCGCCGCCCGGACGCGATCAGCAGGCACCTGAACGAAGACCAGCGCAAGCTTTATACGCTTATCTGGCAACGGGCAATCGCGTCCCAGATGAAGCCTGCAAGAGTGCTGAGGACCGAGGCCGAGATCTCGGTGACAGCGGGAGGCGAGGCGCTCACGTTCATGAGCACCGGGCGTCAGGTGCTATTCGACGGCTTCTATCGGGTGTATACCGAGGGGCGAGATGAAGACCCGGGCGAGGGCCGTGACAGGCAGCTTCCTCGCATGGAGAAAGGCGACGAACTGGATCTGAACAAGCTCGAGGCCGTTGGACACCACACCAAACCGCCTGCCAGATACACCGACGCCACGCTGATCAAGAAACTGGAAGAGCAGGGAATCGGCAGGCCGAGCACGTACGCTTCAATAATCGGCGTGATCGTCGACCGAGGATACGTACGCAAGGTTGGCAAGCAGCTCGTGCCCACGTTCAAGGCCTTTCTGGCGATCGAGGTGCTCGACAGCAACTTCGAAGAGTTGATGGATTTCGGGTTCACCGCTCGGATGGACGAGGAGCTAGACCGGATCTCGACCGGCGAAGAGAACTCGGAGCGGTACCTCTCAGAGTTCTTTTTCGGCGATGGCGCCAAGAAGGGGCTCAAGCCGATGGTCGATGAGCGCAAACGGGAAATCCCCTATCCGGCATTCGTCGTCGGCGCCCATCCGGAGAGCAAAGAGCCGATTGTCGTGCGCATCCGTCAGGACGGCACGCCGTTTCTGCAGATGGGAGAGGGCACAGAAAAGAGATATGCCGCGGTGCCCGAAGATGTCGCGCCCGGCGATCTGACTTTGGAAGCCGCGCTGGCGCTCTTCGAGGTCCGCTCGGCGCCCTCGGAGGCGATCGGCGTACATCCGCAATCGGGCCGGAAGCTGCTGTTGAAAAACCGGCAGGGCTTCTACCTCGAAGTCGAGCGTACGCCCGAGGAGATCGAGCGCAAGGATAAGCCTCAATGGATCAGCGTGCCGCCCGGCGTCGATCCTCGTGAGCTGTCGCCCGAAGACCTAGGATTCCTCTGCACGCTGCCGAAAGAGATCGGCAGCGACCCTGCGACCGGCCAGCCGATCTTGTTCAAAGTGGGAAGGTTCGGGGCTTACCTCGAATCCGGGACGGAGCGGCGCACGGTCGAAGATTGGCGCTCCGCACGGACCATGAGTGTCGAGCAGGCGGCCGAGATCCTCAAGCAACCGAAGTACCAGCGTGCCAAGGCGGCGGCCGTTGCGCCGCTCAAAGAGTTTGGGGCGCTGCCAGGCGCACAAGGACCCGTGCGCGTGCTCAGCGGACGCTACGGCCCCTACGTGACCGACGGCCAGACGAACGCGACGCTTCCTCGAGGTTCCGACCCGGCCACTCTCTCCGAGGATCAGGCGATCGCCCTCCTGGACGCCAAGCGAGAGCGTGGATCAGCGCAGCGGCCGGCGCGCCGTGGAACTACGAAGCGTGCAGTCAAGCGCCCGGCTCGCGGATCGAAGAAAACCTAAAGGGTCTGAGTGACCTTTTGTATATGGCGTGGATCGTCCGGATTCAGGCCACGGGCCCTCGCCGCGAGCAGCGCCGTCCACTGGGCAAACACGATCGACCATATCGGTCCGAGCAGGCTCTCACTGCCTGCCTTGGCCAGAGTCGCCGGAAGCTCCGGCGGCAACACGATCTCGCAGCCTTGGGCAGCGAGGTCAGGCTTCGGCCCATCGAATGCCAAGGCGGCGCTCCCGTGCCCCGCGAGCGCCTTCGGACCGTGCTCGAAATCCGCTGAAGAGTAGCTCTTCGCGGAAACGAGTGCGCACTCCATCAGCTTGAGGGCGCTTTCCTGGGCGGTGCAAAAACTGAACCCACGGCCCAGAGTGAAGATCGGGTCGCTTCGCAGCACAACGCCGCTCGCGGTCTCGGCAGCTTCGCGCGAGACTTGCACCCAGTCATCTCCTGGCAAAGATCGCTGAGGGTCGGGGATGTCCCCTCCCAGCGCGCGAACGACTTCGTACATGGCGAGCAGAGAGGCCGAGTAAGTCTTGGTCGCAGCCACCGATTTCTCGCGGCCCACGTCAAGCAGAAGGGTGTGCTTCGCCTCCTTCGTGAGGTGCGATCCCGGGGTGTTGGTGATCGCGAGAGTTTCATGGCCGCCTTCGTTCAGCGCGCCGAGAATCTCGCTAACGTCGGGCGCGGCGCCGCTCTGCGAGATGCCGATGCCCAAGCAATTGCGGTACCGCACTTTCGATCCGAACCTCGTCAGGACCGATGGCGCCGCGAGCACAACCGGGATGCGCAGGAAAACCTCGATGAGATAGCGAGCGTAAAGCGCGGCGTTGTCCGACGAGCCCCGAGCGGCGATGAGCACCATCTCGAACTGCCTGCCCGCAAGCCAATCGCAAAGTACCGCCCGGTAAGTCGGCGCATTGATCGCAAGCACTTCGGGCTGCTCGCGGATCTCGCGCTCCATCCATTCGCCAAGCACAAGCTGATTATGGTTTCATGCGCTCGCTCAGTGTGAAGCGCGAAGGCGGAATGCCACAGCGTCCCCCATCTCGGAGGTTGATACCAAGCGGCAGCCCTTCTCGTAAATGTCGGCCGTCCTGAGTCCGGCGGTCAGCACGTGCTCGACCGCGTTGTCGATCGCGTTGGCGCCCTCTTCGTCGCCGAAAGAGTATCGAAGAAGCAAGGCGGCACTTAATATGGCGGCAATCGGGTTCGCACGCCCTTGGCCGGCAATGTCCGGCGCAGAGCCGTGCACCGGCTCATACAGCCCGAAAACCTGGCCATTTTTCGGGTCGCTAAGCGAGGCGGACGGCAGCAGCCCCAAAGAGCCCGTGAGCATCGATGCGGTAGAGATGAGTCCCCTGGCGATCGACGGCGGGAGGCCGGTCGCGCGCTACGACCTCACCCTCAACATGACCGAAAGCGCCGGCGGCCTCATCGGCGG
>JAICWL010000010.1 GCA_025934835.1 Fimbriimonadaceae bacterium | reverse complement strand
ACCATGTTCGCGACGCACTATCACCAGCTCAATTCGCTCGCCGAGCAGGTGCCCGGAGTATCGAACTTTCGTGTGGCGGTCGAGGAAGTGGGAGACGACATCGTCTGGACCCATCGCGTGCTCCCCGGCGGCACCGATCGCAGCTACGGCATCCATGTCGCGCGCATGGCCGGCGTCCCCGGCAGCGTGCTCAGGCGAGCCCAGGAAGTGCTCGGAGAGCTCGAAGATCGCGTCAAAGCGCCGACTGCGGTCCGAGGCGCGCAGAAAATCCAGCTCACGCTTTTCGAAGCGGAAGATCCCGAGATCATCAAAGAGCTCAGGAGCCTCGACATCGACCGGATCACCCCAATGGACGCGCTAAAATTCCTCGAAGTCTGGAAGCAAAAGCACACTACATAGCCACGGCTTGCGTATGATCCTTTCGGTGGCAAAATGATAATCAAGTTGTGGAGGTGCCGCAGATGCGCCCGCGGCTCCTGACTCTCGCTATCCTGCTGGCGCCGTGTGCGCTAGCCTCGAATCCTAAGGCAGCTTCGATCGCGTGCCATTTTTCCTACACGGCGACCGTGTCGCCTCCGCGCCAAGTCGACAAGCTCGATATCTGGCTGCCGATCCCGTCCGACGACGCTTTCCAAAAGGTCACTAACCTTCGCGTGGAGAGCCCGGCGAAATATCGCATCGGCCAAGAGCCCAAGTTCGGAAACCAGATGGTGTACGTCCGCGTGGACAAGCCCACCTCCCCGGTGACTGTGCAGGTTTCCTTCGATGTGGACCGAATCAAGACGACCGCGACCAAGCTCGACATCCGGCCGGCATCCGAGCTCGTCGCGGATCGGCTCGTGCCGACCGGCGAGCCTTACGCAGACATTGCAAGGAAGGTCCTCGGCTCGGAGAAGCTTCCGGAAGAGCGGATTCGCTCCCTCTTCGACCATGTCGTCGGCACGATGCAGTACGACTACAAGAAAGAGTCTCCCCACTACGGCGACGGGGACGTAGCGTTCGTGTGCGATTACAAGAAGGGTAATTGCTCGGATCTGCACAGCTACCTGATCTCGCTCGCCCGTAGCGTAGGCATCCCCGCGTTCATCGAATATGGCTTCCCGTTGACCGGCATCCCAACCCCGGACGCTGTTCCGCAACAGGGCAAAATCGGCGGTTACCATTGCTGGGCCTGGGTGTACGACCGCTCCACGCGGGAGTGGCTGCCGGTAGACGCCTCGGACGGACGCCGCTGGCTGGATGCCGGCAAGCCCGCCGTGGAGAAGACGCTCGTTGGGAGCCTGGTGCTTCCTCGCTCGGCCGTGGCCCTGTCCCGAGGAAGAGACCTAACGCTCAGCCCGCCTCAGCATCAGGGGCCGCTGAATAACTTCATCTACCCCTATGCCGAAGCGGACGGCGCGCCGACCAACTCGCAATGGCAGCTCACCTACTCGCTGCGTTAATGTCGTGCGAGCCTGCCCAGGCAGGTTCGCACCTCTACGGCGTGACCTGAATCGTGTCGCCCTCGTTCAAGCCGGACCTGATCTCGGTGTAGTTCCCGTCGCTGAGCCCCGTTTCCACCGAAACGTCCGTCCAAGTGCCATTCTTCTGAACGTGAACGATCGTGTGGCCGGCCGAATCCTGGTCGACGGCCTGCACCGGCACGGCGAGCACGTCCTTGACTTCGCCGGTTCGCACCCCGAGCAGCGTAATCGTCATGCCAGGCTTTACGAGCGCACTCACATTTTGTAAGTCGATCGTAGCCTCGGTAACCACCGGGCCGCCGCTCGAACCCGGCAGCGTCCGAATGCGCGAGACCTTGCCGTCGAACACCTTATCTCCCGTTTCCTTGAACTGCGCGACCACCGGGGTTCCGACCTTGACCTTGGTCACCTGCTCCGGCGTGAGGTCTGCTTTGAGTTGCAGCGCAGCCAAATTCGCAACCGTTGCGACCGGCGTCTTCGGGTCGCCGCCGAGAGTCTGGCCCACCTGAGCGTTCAGGACGAGCAGCGTCCCCCCTATCGGAGACCGCACGAAAGCCTGTTTCGCGCCGTTCCGCGCCTCCGTCAAGGCGGCCTGGGCCGAATCGAGCTGCTGCTTGTAGATCAGCATGTTCGCATTGAAGTCGGCCGTGGCTTGCTGCAAAGTCTGCTCGGCGGCCTCGCGGGCCGAACGCGCCTGCTGGAGATCTGTTGCGTCCCCGCCCGGCGTGGTTTGGCTCCGAATCTGGCGCTCGGTGGACCGGGCCTGGTCGACCGCCTGCTTCGCCTGCTTGACCGGCCCATCGTATTGGGTCTTGGCGCTTTCATAGGCGCTCTGGGCCGCCTGATACGTGTCCTTCGCATTCTGCAAAGCCGCCTGCACGTCCGGGAACGCAAGCTCCACCAGAATCTGGCCGCGCTTGACGTTGTCCCCGACCGCCGCGTCCACCTTCTGCACGGGCGCGTTGTACTTCGGGTAGATGCTAACCTGAGCTTCCGGCGGCATGTAGATCGCCCCTTTCAGCATGTCGTAGCCAGTGATGTCTCGGCGCTGCACCTGGACCGAGGTCGGCTTCGTGAACCGCTCGGCGGCGCCGTTCGAACTCGTGGTCGAGTTGGGCCCGCACCCGGCCAATAACGCCGCGGCCGCCACCCAAGTAAAAAAGAAATACGGTTTCATATCGTTGAATTGCTCCCAAGTCACGGACCTTCGCGGGAGGCGAAGGTGTTCCGGCAGGACCCGGCGGGCGGCTAGCGGCCGCCGAAACCGCTCAGGGTAACGCCCTCGATGAAGTACTTCTGCGCAAAGAAGAACAGCAGCAGGACGGGAAGCATACACAGCGTCGCAAACGCCATCAGGAGGCCCGGCTCACCCGACCGGTCGCCCTGGAAAAGCTGGAGAGCATAGCTGAGCGGCATGTTCTCGGGCGAGTTGATATATATCAGCGGGCCCATGAAGTTGTTCCAGGCCCCCAGGAACGTCCAGATCGCGATTACCGCGAGCGCCGGCTGGATCTGCGGCATCATGATGTTCCAGTAGGTCTTTAGGTAGCTGCAGCCGTCGATCTTCGCCGCGTCCTCCAGCTCCATCGGAACCTGCATGAAAAACTGCCGCAGCAAGAACACGTTGAACGCCGAGGCGAAGAACGCCGGAACCCAAAGCGGATAGAGCGTATCGATCCATCCGAGCTGGCGGAAGATGAGGAACTGCGGCATCAGCGTAACGGCGCCTGGCAGCATCATCGTGCTCAGCAAAATCATAAACAGCGCGTCTCGGCCCGGAAACTTCATTCGCGAGAACGCGTACGCCACGACCGACGAGCTGAGGATCGTGCCGATCACCGAGAGAACAACGATGATCAGCGTGTTCTTGAGATACACGAGCCCCTGGTCGGTTTCCGGCGGCAGATAGCTCAGCGCCTCGGGATAGTTGTCCAGTTTTAAGCCGATGTGACGCACCGGCTGAACGTCCCCCGGTAGAAACAGCGCGGTCTGGCCCTTGAGCGCTGGAGGCTTCAGCACCTGGATCTGCTTGCGGCCGTCGTCGAGGTCTTTGACAACCATGCCTTCGATAGGCATCCCTTTTAGCGAAGCGGTCACAACCGGCGCGTCTGTGGGCACGACCTTCAACGCCGAAAGCGGGGTATCGAACGTGACGCCTCGGATGGCGAGCGGTTTGGCGATGTCGATCCGCACGTCGCCGTTCGGCTGGTGAGCGATAACCACGCCCTGCACCGTCGTCCCCTTGTACGTCCCTTGGTAGGTAGGGTTCAGCGGATCGAAATACGGCTTCGTATCCTGGACGCGCGGAACCCACACGATGCCGTTGGGCGAGGACATGTCTCGGTCCTCTTTGAAGCTCGTCACCAGCAAGAACGCGAACGGCAAACCGAACACGAGAGAGCCCGCCACGAGCATCGCCTGGGTTACTACCGACTTCGCGAGCCCCCGGCTCGCCGTGGCCCTGCCGGCCAGCGTCATGGCGACGATCGCACCGGCAGCAAGCAGCACGATCGACACCACGGTCGTCGGGCTCATCGATATGCCACCTTTCAAGACCGTGATCTTGCTGCCCGGGTCTTGCCCATAGAGCACGATGCACAGCGCCGCCCCGAGCGCCCAGAAACCGGCGGCCTTCAGTCGGGCCGCTCGTTCCATGCCGTTCAGCCCAAGCCACGCCTGCACGGCGCGAACGATCACCATCGCCGCGCACGCGAGGCCCAGCCATGCCGTGTACGGCATGACCGTCCAAAAGAGCGGGAACCGCCAAGCCACTCCGGGCGACGACCCTGCCTTCATCGGCAGCACGCCGCCGATTGCGAGCGCGAGCCCCGCGGGGCACGCCGACCACAGCAGCCTTTGCTGCATCGTCTTCGACCCTACGCTTGGCCGACCGATGAACATGTCGGTGGCGATGACCACCGCGCGAAAGGCCAGGTACCAGCCGACCCAACTCAGCAGTGTGCCTACGATGAAAACGAGGTCGCTGAACGTCATGCCTGCTCCACCTCGTTATGCACCCACCGCGGCGAGAGCTTGAATTGCACGAATGTGATAGCCAGGATGATCGCGAAAATCAGCCACGCGATCGCAGACGCGTACCCCATCTTGAAGAACGCGAAGCCGTTCGTGAACAGGTGATAAACCGGAGTTAGCATCGAGTTGTCCGGCCCCACGGTCCCGTCCGACGAGGACTTCATGATGTACATTCGGTCGAACTCCTGCAACGCGCCGATGAATCCCATCACGCAGTTGAAGAACACGATCGGCGTCAGCGTCGGGAACGTGACGGCCCAAAACTGCTGATTGCCGTTCGCTCCATCGATGCTTGCCGCCTCATACATCGAGCTGGGGACGCCCTTGAGACCCGCAAGCCAAAGGATCATGCCGCTGCCCGCGCCCCAAAGCCCCATCAGTATCAGCGCGGGCTTGGACCAATCTGCCGAATTCAGCCAAGCCGGGGGCGTGACCCCGAGCCACGGGGAAAGCGTCTGCTGCCAAAACGAGTTGATGAGCCCCTTGTTCGCATCCGGAGTCAGCACCCAGGTCCAAAGCACAGCGCTGGCCACGCCGGGAACGATCGCCGGCATATAGAAGAACGTTCGATAGAACCTCATGCCGCGCTGCGCGGTATTCAGCAACAGCGCGATCGCAAGACCGGTCGCGAGCCCGAGCGGAACCCCCGCAGCCGCCAGATAAACCGAGTTCCCCAGCGCCTTCATCACGTTGTCGCGGTCAGCGCCGAACATGTCCGCGAAGTTGTGCAGCCCAACCCAACGGGCCTCGTTCAAAACGTCGTACTGGGTGAAGCTGAACAGTAGGGACGCCAGCATCGGCCCGAGCGTGAATACGAGGAAACCGATTACCCAGGGCGAGACGAGGATGTACGCCCACTTGGCCTCGTTCTTCGCAAGGCGACCGAGCGGCGCGCGAAGGAACAACACGAGCAGCACGATCAACGCGATCACGAGCACGCCCGCGCCGACCTCCAAAGGCGCCATCAAATTGATAACCGGATACTGCGCCCGGCCGAAGAAGGCGTCCAAGTCCTGCTGGACCGCTCTCTGGCCGGCCAGCAAAGCGTCATGGGGCGATGCCTTGTGGTAGCAAGCCGTCTCCATCGCTTTGGCGTGCTCGTTCCATAACTTTTGCCCCACGAACGTCGCCGGACGGATGCGCCCGTACGGCGCCATCTCCAGGTGCATCTTGACGGCCGCCGCAAACTTCGGCTCCGCCGGCTTGAACCGTTTGAACAACTCGAGATTGGCTTCCTTGCTGCCTTGCTGGCGAGGCACGTAGAATCGGCCCCGTCTGCGGTCCCACGCCATCTGGTTCGAAGCCTCGATCAGCCTTCCTTCCGTGCTCGTCGCGAATTTTATGAACTTCCAGGCATCCTGCACGTTGTGCGCGCCGCGCGGAATAGCGAGCGAAAATCCGCCCATCCACGTGACGAACGTGTCCTTCTCGTTCTTGAATCTGCCTCGGTGGTAATACCGGTCGTCCGGCACGGGTGGCGGACCAACTCCGAAGTCCAGTCCCGGCGCGTAGCGGCTGAGCGGGTCGGCCAACGTCCAGTCCCCGTCGATCTTCATCGCTACCTTGCCGATGATGAACGCGTCGTTCTCTTTGCCCAGGAAACCCGATTCGAACGCCTTCGCCTGCTCGTAGCCGCCCACGAGGTCGTACCCCTGGACCATGAACTTCAGAGCTTCTTCAGATTCCGGCGTGTCGAGCGTGCAACGGCGGCCGTCCGGCGACATGAAATCCGCGTTGTTTTCGAACGCGTACATGTACAGCCACGAGTTGCCGAAGTTCGGCATGAACCCCGCGCGCTTCAAAGTGCCGTCCTTGTT
Organism: Fimbriimonadaceae bacterium; assembly: GCA_025934835.1. GTDB lineage: Bacteria > Armatimonadota > Fimbriimonadia > Fimbriimonadales > Fimbriimonadaceae > Fimbriimonas. Next base: position 46,994 of record JAICWL010000010.1, on the reverse strand, counting down.
GAACTCGGTCAGCACCTTGCTATAAGCGAGCACCTCGCTCCAAGTCCTGGGGGGACGGTCGGGATCGAGTCCGGCCGCGCGGAGATCGGCCGCCTTTTCCCGGAAAATCGCCTTGTTGTAATAAAGAATCCGGTTGTCCGCGCCTGTCGGGATGCCGTACAAATGCCCCCCGTAGGAGGCCTCCGCCCAAGGTGCCGCGTAGTACTGGTCCTTTCTGGGGCAAAGCGGGTCGGACTTCTCATCGCGGGCGATCAGGTCGTCCAGTGGCCGAAAAGCCCCTCGGCTCGCAAAGTCCGCGATGGTGAAGCGGTCCTGGTTGATCACGTCCGGAGCGACGTTCCCAACGATGCTAGTGAGCAGCTTTTGAGGGTTCATGCCCCCCGCGCCCATGCTCAAGATCCGAACGTTGATGTCCGGATTGCGCCGCTCGAACTCCCGAATGACCGCGTCCTGCCCCTTGCTGTCGGGCGAAACCCCCAGCCCCCAAACCATCAGCTGCCTTTGCTGCGGAGCCGGCGACGCGGATTGGGCAAGCGCGATAAGCGGCGTCAGACAAAGCGCGACAAGGGCGAGCCCACGTTTGGTCATCGGGTTTCAGACATGATACTGCTCTTCCGGCCCGATGGGAACGAGGAATACGTATTCTGATCGCGTCCGGAAAGAGGGCTCGTTCACGCCCATATTCCGCAAGACGCCGCCGGTCTGTCATCCATAACTACGATTGTCAGTCGTGCCCGTGGTTCGGGTATAGATTATCCAGTCCCGGGAAGCCGGGGCGCCTACGCCGAGTGCCGTTGGGGAAACGGCAGCGGGGGACCCACTGAAAGGGGTGAACTCTTCAGCGATGAAGAGCGGGTAGTTCTTGGCCCGAACCCGACAGCTAACCTCGCAGGCGGATGCAAGGACCAGGCCCAGCCTGGAGGAGAAACATGGATGCTCACAGAGTTTGAAGTGAGACGCCGGATGGAGATCATCCGAGAGTCTCCCATGACGCCCACCCGCAAGGCCCGATTGCTGATCATGCTCGGTCGGAGCCTCAAGATCCAAGCGAGGACTTTCTCGCACGCCAAGGCACAAATCGCTCATAGCGCCGACCGGAATTCGTCGGCCGGCCTCACACGCATGGCATCGAGCGCAGAGCGGCTCCAGCGCGACGTAAGAGAGGAAGCGATGGAAGCACTCCATCCCCACGCTCCGCCGCAGATCTACGCAAATTGAGCTCGCCCGAATAATCCGTCGGGGGCCCGACGCTCGACCGTCGTGGCGGGATACACTGAACTTTCCCGCCCGATGAGCGCCGAACCCCTGACTACCGATCCTCTGATAGCCCGCTTCGGCATCGGATTACGGCCCTCGCCGATACTCGGGATCTTTCTCACCGTCTTTATCGACCTGCTGGGATTCGGCATGTTCATCCCGGATGTGCAGCTCCGTGGCCACGCGCTGGGAGCCTCCGGGTGGGTGCTCGGCATGCTGCTCGGCGTGTTCAGCCTCGCCCAGCTCCTGACTGCGCCTTTCCTGGGCAAGATGAGCGACCACTCCGGCAGGCGCTCGGTGTTGCTGGTCACTACGGTCCTGTCGACCATCTCGTACGTGGTTTACGCGCACACCGCGTCTATCGGCACGATCTTCTTATCCAGGGCCATTTCCGGCATAGCTGCGGCGAACGTCGGCGTGGCGTTTGCTTACATCGCCGACGTCACGGCGCCCGAGCACCGCGCGAAGGGCCTGGGAGCGGTGGGCGCGGCGTTCGGTCTCGGCTTCATCTTCGGACCTCCGATCGGCGCTTGGCTCGCGCACCTGGGAAACGGCTCGCCGGCGATTCTGGGCTACTCCGGCGCTTTTCTCGCGGCTATCAACTTCCTGTACGTCCTGCTGATTCTTCCGGACAGCCGCCAACACGAGGAGCCGAGAGAAAAGCGCAGCTTCGTACAAAACCTGCGGATCGCAGCCTCGACCCCGGGACTTGCTCTGCTGCTTGTGATGTTCTTCACGCTGAACCTCGGCTTCACGAATCTGGAGACCACCTTCTTCATCCTGCTCGAGGACAAGAGCTGGATCTTCCACCTCGGCCGAGCGCTTTCGCAGGAATACGGCGCGTACATCCTGACGATCGTGGGCGTCATCGCGGCCACGATGCAGGGGGGCGTCGTGCGCCGAGTCGTGCCGAAGTTCGGCGAGGTGCGAGTTCTGCGCGTCTGCTACCTGGTTCTCGCGCCCGCGTTGGCGCTCGTTCCGTTCATGCACCTTTGGTGGCCGATGCTTTGCGTCGTGCTGGTCATGGGCATATGCCAGGGCCTCTCGCAGCCGAGCATCAGCAGCCTGATCTCTCGCTCTTCGCCCAAGAGCGTGCAGGGCGGCATCTTCGGCATCACCCAATCGCTCGGCGCGACGGCGCGATTCATCGGCCCGCTGATAAGCAACCCGCTCTTCTTCTGGCGTCCGTACTCACCCTACATCCTCGGCGCCTCGCTTATCCTCATACCCGCCATCGCCGCCTGGTGGGTCGCCGGCCCCGCGCAACCCAGCGGCTAGAACCAAGCCCTTATCCCGCCACGCGCCTGGCTCATACGGTTTCCCAAGATGCCGACCACCGCTCGAGCTCACCCTCGCGCCAGCGGCCACGGGAGACAGGCTAAGCCGTCGAGCTGTGATCCATCGGGAAGAGTCGCGTTTTCCTCGCCTTACAACCTTGGTTCAACGACGATCACATAGAGCTTCGCAGCAAATCTGCCAAGTCCGACCACTCTTCTTACGGATGAGGCGTGATCGCGACGATTGTAATGACGTCGCTCTGCGGTCCATAAAACCAGAACACCCGCCACGCGGCAGGTGTTCGGTTCTCAACGTAGGACTCCCAAAGGTCCCGCTGGTCCTCTGTTTTCAAAACCGAATACTTGTGGGAGCTAAGACTCGGATGCTTCGGATTCGTTTCGATGAACCCGTGGCACTTCTGAACTCGTTTTAGCTTCTTCTCGTCGATCTTTAGCGCCTCGAGCTGCTCCTTCGCTTCGGAAGTGAAGACCAGCTTGTACGGCATGGCGAAACTACTCCTCTTCGCAAGGCTCTTCGCTTGCGTGGTCCGCGAAGGACCCCAGGTCGTGTGTCTCGCCCCGCGCGGCTTGCTTCAGTCCCCGCTTTACGGACGCTAGGGCCCCTTCGTTGTTGAATAGCCAAGCTTCCTGCTTATGGATGACCACTACCGGGCGCAGCAAGATGTCACCGTTGCTGAGTTTTTCGACTGCATACGTGTCGTTGACATGTTCCTTTCCGATGACGATCCTTCCTTGGGCGTCTGGCTTCCGGAGTTCTTGTCCTGTATATCCGGGGGTCTTGGTTGCCATACGGTTCTCCTCCTGATGGGTGCATTAGATTCCCATTACAGGCATTGTCCCATCATTGGGAATACTCCTGTCTAGGATTGTAGACAGAATTCCTGAAAAACTGATTCCGACTCGAGCAAATGTGCTCCGAAGCATCAAATCCTAGCAATGAGCAGGCTAGAACCACGCCCATACCCCGCCACGCGCCACGGAAGCCATCCGACTTCAGCGAGGTGGACGAAACTATCCCGGCGTCCCAGACCCCGAGAATGAAGCAAGAAGAGACAGTTGCCGCCTACACTCGGAGCCGGTGATCCTCCGCGGCCTCGCCATAAGCCCTAACCCCCCCACGATGACCGGCTAATTTCCTCGCAAAAATACGGGTTCCTTCGAACAGTCGCTCAAAACAACTGCGTAGACGTGTATCTACTATTGCGCACCTTGACAATTTGATCGGCTCGACCCGTCGAGTCGAATGGATATCCTTGCACCGGCCCTGCGCAAAACCACGGGCCGAAAAAACCGAAAAGTAAAAATTGCGAAACGAACTCCCGTCGACTAGGTTCAAATTGGACCTAAGTCCGCACTACAGAAAGAGCCGATTAACGCCCGGAAGGAAGCACCGGCTCCTCCGGCTGCACGGACGGCTTCGCCGATGCCAGCTTGGCCAGCTTCGCCTCGAGCTGGGCGAGCGGCCGCCCCTCCAACGGGTTCGCCCCGCCGCCGAGCATCGCCGCGAGCGCCTCGCATTCCGCTCGGCTGAAGGTCACCGAACCGAGAACATGCTCCTCGAACGCCTCGTACGCAATCGGCGCCACGGCCTTGGCGCACTCGGCAATCGCCTCGGCATAAGCCCGAATCTCGTACTGCGCGTGCGGATCGAGCCGAAGTTGAAGGAAATGGAAGAGGTTATGCAGGTCCGTCTGCCAATACCACTCGGTATACAGCGAGACCGGCAGATTGGCCCTCGCCAGCTCCCGAGCCACGCCCGTTTCGAGCGCCTTCTCGTACGCCGCGTAGAGCAGCCGCTGCTCCTCGCGCATCGCCTCGATCGTCTTCTTGGCCTCAGCCGGAGGCAGCGGCTCCGATCGGCCCTGCTTGTTCGATTCCGACTGGTAGCATACGTGCTCCGGATCGGGCACGTAAAACTCGTCCTTCAGCACCGAGTAGCGGCCGGATATCTCGTTCAGCCGCGCCATGCGGTGCCGCACCCACTGGCGGGCCACGAAGATCGGCATCTTCGCATGGAAAGTCAGGCTAACTTGCTCGAACGGCGACGTGTGCCAATTGCGGATCAGGTAGTGAATGAGCCCACGATCCTGACGGTAGCTCTTGGTCCCCGCGCCGTAGCTAACGCGCGCCGCCTGCACGATCCGCTCGTCTCCGCCGAGGTAATCGACGAGCCGGACGAAGCCCTTGTCCAGAACCTTGATCTCCTTATCGAGCAGCTCCTCCGCGGCCGGGGAAACGACGTGCGCCATAACCGTCAGCGTACCGCGAGCCACCCCGCCGGGCTAAAGGCTCCGGGCCGCGAAAAACGCTGCCACCGAGACGAAAATCCACAGCGCCACCCCTTGGGCCATGGGCCGAACGCCCACCGACTTGAGCACCTTGCGCGAGATCCCCGCACCGATCAAAAACAAGCAGAGCGCGAAGCCCGCAACCGCCACGATCTTGGCGATCGGCGCGACCCCCGCAATCAACGAGCTCTCGCTGCGCAACACCGAGGCGAGGATGAACAGGCCCACGAACCAAGGCGTCTGAGCCCGCACCTCGGTCGCCTCACCCGACTTGCGGCGCATCGCGTACGACGCGATCAGCGTAATCGGAACGATGTACAGAACCCTGCTGAGCTTGACCGCGGTCGCTACTTGAAGGGCGCCGCCTCCGAACGCCGTGGCCGCGCCAACCACCGAGCTTACGTCGTGGATCGCGATTCCGCTCCAGATCCCGAACTGGCCGGCGCTCATGCCGAACGCATGGCCAAGCGGCGGGAACAGGATCAGCGCGATGCCGTTCAGCACGAACACGGTCGCTACGGATACCGAGATGTCCTCTTGCGGAGCATCGATCACCGAGCTCAGCGCGGCGATGGCGCTGCCGCCGCAGATCGCCGTCCCCATGCACACGAGCAGGCTCGTGGCCTGGCGCACCTTCAGCAGCTTTTGCAAGCCGTACCCGAGCGCGAAAACCGTCGTGATCGACACCAGCGCGAACAGGATGCCGTCCTTGCCGGCTGTTAGAATCTGCCCGAGGTCCACGCTGAAGCCGAGCAGCACCACCGAAGCCTGCAGCAGGATCTTGCCGAGCTTCTTCGACTCGGCTGGGTACGGGTTGCCCAGCGTGAGTGCCAGGATGGCTCCCGCGAGCAGCGCCGCGGGGGGCAAGAGCGCCATTACCGTTTGTGAAATCGGCGCCAAGGCGATCAGGCAGCACGCCGCCAGAACGAAAAAAACGACCCTGGAGAGATTGTCTTTCATCGGCTTAGAACAGCGATCGGATAGCCTCCTCCAGGCTCGGGCGACGAGTCAAAATGAACCGGACATCGCCGTAGCCCTGCGCCAGCAGCTTGGCGGCCAGCTCCTGGCCCTCGGCGGCGTGAAGCGCCAGCCCGCCGGGAATCTCCTCGACCTGCACTTCGAGCGGATCGACGAGCGAACGGATCGACGGCGTGTTCTCGGTCGCCACCTCGATGGTCTGCTTCGGCCCTCGGCGAAGAAGATCGTGCACGGACCCGGAGAAGCGAATCTCCTGTGCCTTGATCCCGATCACGAAGTCGCACCCCTCGACGATATCCGGCCGATTGGTGGCGACCACGAAGCTTCCGCCAAACTTCTTGCGCGCCGAAAGAATGTCGAGCACGCTCTCCAGGGCCCACGGGTCCAGCCTGTCGAGCTGGCCGTCGATAAGCAGCACGGCCTCAGGGCTCAGCAGCGGCACGATCAGCTCGCAGAGCGCAATTTGCGAGGGGCTCAGCTCGGCGATCGTCCGGTCGCGAACGTCGTACAAATGGGCGGCAGCCAGGGTCTTGGCAGCGCGCGCCCCTTCCCCGCCGTGCCCGTGGCGGATCAGCCCTTGTGGCTTGGCGCGCCGATCGAGCGAGCCCAGGCCCGCGTAGGCGGTGCCCGGCGCAGAAACGGCGCCCCGAGCCGGCGCTTCGAGCCCGGCCAAAACGCGAAGGAAGCGGCTCTTTCCGCTGCCCCCTGGCCCCACGAGCGCGATCGCCGAGCCGGCGGGCACGTCCAAGTCCAAAGCCGGACCGGTGGGGCCGATGGCTAACCCGCGCAGCGCGAATCCTTCGGGCATCCGGCTCTCAGGGAAGCTCGAGCAGCTCCTTGGGGGATTTCGTGAGCACTTCCACTCCGCCATCGAGGATGAGAACATCGTCCTCGATGCGGACGCCGCCGAAGCCCGGGATGTACACCCCCGGCTCCACGGTCCAAACCTGGTTCGGAGCGAGAACGTCCTCGCTGGATGCCGACATGCGGCCCGTATCGTGGACGACACGCCCCAGGCCGTGGCCGAGCCCGTGGCCGAAATACTGCGCCAGGTCATGCTTTGCAAGCAGCTCGCGCGACTGACGATCCACGTCTTTGGCTGCGACACCTGGCCTCATAGCTTCGATCGACGCTACCTGTGCTTCGAGAACCGCTGCGTAAACTTCCCGGTGACGCTCGGTGGCCTTGCCGACGACGACCGTACGCGTGATGTCGGAATTGTAGCCATCGACCCGAGCGCCGAAATCGAGCGTCAGGAAATCGCCGGGAGCGAGCGCCTTGTCGGAAGCGTGCCCGTGCGGGCGCGCGCTTCGCTCGCCACTGACAACGATGAACGGGAACGCCGCCTCCGCCCCTTGCCGACGGATGTAGAACTCGAGATCGAGCTCGATGTCTCGCTCAGTGACGCCCGGCTGAACCATCCTGAGAACGTGTTGGAAGCCGGCATCGGCCAGTGCGCAAGCCTGCCGGACCTTTTCGATCTCGTCCGGGTCTTTCACCATCCTGAGCGGCCCGAAGAGGTCGGCTACGGGATAGATCTCGATTCCGGCGGCTTTCTGAGCGAGGCGTTCCCACTCGGCATAGGTGGTGTTCGCCGACTCGAACCCGATGCGCGACGCCCCGATGCTCCGGACCTGCTCGGCGACGAACTCGTTGGAATCGGTGGGCGAGCGGAACCAGCGGATGGGCATGCCGCTCACCTGCTCTTCCGCCTGGAGCGTGTAGCGGCTGTCGGTAATAAAGACCGCGTCCTTGGGGGTCACGATTACCCGCCCGTACGTGCCGGTGAAGCCCGTTAGCCAGCCGACGTTGTCAGGATGTGAAACGATGAGACCGTCGACGGACGCTCCCTGCAGTGCCGCGCGAAGCCGATCGAGATGATTCATCAGACGGTCCCCCTTTCTATCGTCGCGAGCGCTTCCAGCGCAAGGACATACCCGTAGCCGCCAAAGCCCACGATCTGGCCAATCGCGATCGGAGCGATCACCGATTTGTGTCGGAACTCCTCGCGCCGGTGGATATTGCTCAGGTGCACCTCGACGACCGGCATCCGCACGCTCGCCAGCGCGTCCCGAAGCGCTATCGAATAGTGGGTGAGCGCCCCCGGGTTGATCACGATGGCGTCGGCCCATTTTCGGTGCTCTTGGATCGTATCGATCAGCACGCCTTCGGAATTCGACTGCAAGATGCGAAGCTCGAACCCGAGGCCATCGGCTGCAGCGCGAATCTCGCCGTCGATCTCGTCCAACGTCTTCTTGCCGTAAACGTCCGGCTCGCGGAAGCCCGTCAAGTTCAAGTTCGGGCCGTGGAGGACGAGCACCTTATACGGACTTGTCGCGCTCATCGATCAGCTCCTCCAGTCGGTTCGGCTCGATTACGTCTTCGGGCAGGAGATGCGGTATTCCGTCCACGATCGGAAACCCGTGGCCCGACGCGGTGCAAACGAGGTAATTCCCGCGCAACTCGAACGGAGGGCGCTCGTCGTGGAGCGGGCACCCCAACAGCTCCAATAAGTCCGGGTGGATCAAAGCACAGCCTCTCGATAGATTTCCAGCGTTCGCTTTGCCATCCGCTCCCAAGAGAACTCGGATTCGCGCTGTTTCCCCTTCCGCTGGAGCTCTCGCAGAATACTCGAATCCTGCACCAGGCGGGCAATCGACGAGGCCCATGCGCCGGGCTCCCACGAGGACTCGACGAACGCTGCGTCGCCCGCTATCTCCGGCAGCGCGCCCCCCGTGCTGCACATCACCGGGCAGCCGCAGCGCATCGCCTCGAGGATAGGGATGCCGAAGCCTTCGTGGCGGCTCGGAGCCAGGTACAAGCTCGCAGCCGAGTAGAGCGTCGAGAGCTCTTCGTTCGAGACATACCCGGTCGCAAGGCCCCGCTTGCCAAGGCGTTCCTCGCCCCAGCCGGGCTTGCCCGTGACGACGAGGCGCAGGTCGACCTCGTCGGGCAGCAATTGGACGGCGTCCAGCGCCAGAGCCATATTCTTCCGGGGCCACCGGGTTCCCACGGTGAGCGCGAAAGGACCGTCGATGCCGTAGCTCTTGCGGACGGCTTTGACCGACTCCGCCCTGGGCCTGGCCGCGATCCATGGCGGGCACGCATTGAACGTGACCTCGGTCTTGCCCCTCGCAGCCGGTATGAGCCGCTCGATCTCCTGCTTACAAGTTTCCGACACGGCGATCACTCGCTTGGCTCGTGCGCAAGAAGAAGGCACCGTCGCGCTCATCGACATGCGGTCGCGCAAACGGAACCATTCCGGCCCGATCAGAAACGATACGTCGTGGATCGTCGTGACCCCGCAGATGGCAAGCGGACTGAGCGTGTACTGGGTGTGAAGCACTGAGGCTCCCAATCTTCGCGCGGCGATCGGGAATCGAACGACGCTCCACCACCTCGATCGGCGTCCAGGAACGCGAACCCACTCGAAACTCGAGTGCCAAGGAATCGCCGAAGGCTTTTCAGCGTTAGACAAAAGAAGAAAGCGGGCATCGGGCGCGATGCGGCTAAGCCCGTACAGCAGGCCGGTCCAATACGTGCTGTCGCCAGTGTTCTGGCCGCAAGCGAGTCGGGCGTCGATAGCGACCGTTAGGTCGCTCAAGCGCATGGCTTCACTGGCCCGATTCGTGCCGTAAATAGATAATCGTCCACAATAGCACGAGCCATAAAATCCATCCTGAGTTTTAACCGATGAAAAAGCGACACGCACCCATCCTACTCATCACGCTGCTAGCTATCCTAGCCGTGACCGGCGCGATATTCAACTCGATGGCCCAGAAATCCAAGAGTGACGCGGACCAAATGCCCGAGCCTGAAAATCAGTCGCGGGATACGGACAATAAGAACGCCATTGTCTCAGCCGTCAAAGCCGATGTTAGCTCCGCCAAGAAGGCTCCCCCGAAGGGATATCCCACCGGCGGGCACCAGATGGGCCCGGACGGCATGCCTGTAATGCCGCTCATCGCCCCTCATACGCCGACCGCATATAAGCCCAAGCCGAATGACTCGTCGGTGCAGGGTCAGTGGTATACGAGCGAGCACCTGCACGGAAACGGTGGGTAGCGGCTATGCCGGCTCCAATGCGTGAAGCCTGATCAAGCCCCGAGAGTCGCGGCTCCGCTCGAAGCGAACGCCGTACACTTCGTCTAGTCGTGGGTCGGCGAGGACCTCCTCGACCGCGCCGGTCATCACCATGCGCCCCCGATCGATGAGCATGGCCCGGTCGGCCATGCGCGGGGCCAGGTTGAGGTCGTGAACGGCGGCGAGGACTGCCCGGCCCGAGCCGGTGAGCTTTCGCACCAGCGTCGCCACTGCAAGCTGATGCGCCACGTCCAGATGCGACGTCGGCTCGTCGAGAAGGATGACAGGTGCGCTTTGGGCCAGCGCCCTGGCGATCAGAACTCGCTGACGCTCTCCCCCGCTAAGCTCTGTTATCGGCCGGTCGGCAAGTTCCTCGCACTCGGCTAGCCGCATCGCATCCCGCGCGGCGGCGCGATCCTCTTCAGAATCCCAAATCCGCCGCGAGCGGGCGATCGTGCCGAGCGTGACCACATCCCGAACTAGGAAGTCGTATTCTGCCGGCTCCTCTTGGGGGACGAAGGCCACACGACGCGCGATCTCCTCGTAGCTCAGCCGATCAATGTCGTCCCCGCCCAACAGCACTCTGCCTGCCGTGGGCCGCAGCGTTCGAACGAGCGTCTTGAGAAGCGTGGTTTTCCCACTTCCATTTGGCCCGAGCAACACCGCGCTTTCTCCGGGATCGAGCGCGAACTCGATCCCTTCCAGCACGGCGCTCCCTTTGCCATAGCCGCAAGCGAGGCCCGAGCAAGCCAGGAGCGGGGGAGGGCCGAGTGAAGCGCTAATAAGCTTCCTCGCGAGGACGGATCGTGCTGCACATGCTTCGTGATGTATTCTGGCTCCGCGGGGAAACAGAGATGCGCTTTTCGAATTCTTGGTGGATTACTGCGGCTGCGGCGCTCGCCCTTGCGGGCTGCGGCCCGAGCGGCGGAGGCGGGCAAGGAACGAACGTCGGAGCGACGGGCGAGCTAGACGTCGCCAGCTTCCAAGGCGGATATGGGATCGATTTCTTTCAGCAGGCCGCCAAGGAGTACGAGGCCAAACATCCGGGCGTGACCATCAAGGTCACTGGCGGCCCGCGAGTTTGGGAACAGCTCCGGCCCCGATTCATCGCAGGCAACCCTCCGGATCTCACCTGGCCCGGTTGGGGCTTCGACTACTGGCCCGCCGTATACGAGGGTCAGGTTCTCGCCCTCGACGACTATCTCAAGCAGCCGAACCCCTATAACACCGGCAAGGACGCGCCGAAAACCTGGGGCGAGTCGTTCGAGCCCGCGCTTCTCAAGCTCGGCCAATATGACGGCAAGCAATACTTGCTGCCTTACCACTACAACATGAACGGGTGGTGGTACAACCCCGACCTGTTCGCCAAGAACGGCTGGCAGCCTCCCAAGACCTTTCAAGAGCTGTTGGACCTGTGCGCGAAGATCAAGGCGAAAGGAATCGCGCCGATCACCTATCAGGGCAAGTATCCGTACTACATGATCGCCGGATTCCTCTTCCCGTGGGCCGTGAGCGTGGGGGGCGTGAAGGTGACGGACGACGCCCAGAGCATCGTTCCGGGCGCGTGGAAGTCTCCCGCGATGCTCCAAGCTGCCACTATGATCAAGGAGCTGAAGGACAGGGGATATTTCGAGGAAGGAGCAAATGCTCTGAGCCATACGGAGTCTCAGATGGACTTCCTGAACGGCAAGGCAGCCATGATCCCGTGCGGCACCTGGCTGTATTCGGAAATGAAGAACCAGATGCCCGCCGGCGCAAAAATGAGGTTCATGCTCCCGCCGGTCGTGGCCGGAGGCCAAGGAGATCCGAACGCAATCCTGATCGGTATCGAGCCTTGGATCGTGCCCACCAAAGGCAAGAACCACGATCTCGCGATCGACTTCTACAAGTTCATGACCTCGATCGACAAGGCGCACCAATTCGTTCAGGAGAAGGGCACGCTGATGGCGATCAAGGGCAGCGACAAGCCGCCACTCCCGGACTATCTGGTGCCCGCAGCCGAAGCCTTTCGGAGTTCGAAGACCGTGTATTCGAGCGAGTACAGGCAGTGGTATCCCGAGCTCGGCACAGAGTCCGAGAACGCGATGGCCGCGCTGTTAAACGGCGAGATAACCCCCGAGCAGTTTTGCGACCGGTGTGAGGCCGCAGCGGAGAAAACGCGCAACGACAAGACCCTGAAACGCCATACGATGACGCACTAGCCGATTGGGTCAGCGCTTCTTGGGCTTTTTCTTCCGGTTGGCGACGCCAACGGCGGCGTCGATCCAACCGCCGAGAGCCTCGGAGTCGGCCAAGATCGCCGAGGGCACTTCCCAATACGGCATCGGGCCGCCCGACTGCCCTTCGATCTCCCACTGCTCTGCGCCGTAAGTTTCAAACATCGGGAGCGTCAGCTCGTCCGCTTTGAAGTAAAGTCGGTCGTCGTCGATGCAGGCGAAGAAAACGCCGTCGCAGTACACGCCGACTCCGCCGAACATTTTCCTGGATGTGATCGGCCGGATGGCTCGCAACGGTTCGAGCAAGCCCTCGACGGCGGCTTGGGTAACTGCCATTGGATCAGGATACACAAGGCTTCATTTGGCGGCAACCCCGAATCCAAGGTTCTTCGCGTGGAACGCCAGCGCCTCACGCACGTGCTCGTCCCAATACTCCCAAGTGTGCGCTCCGGGAAACTCTTGGTATTCGTGCTCGACGCCCAACGAGGTCAAGTGCTCGTGGTATGCGCGGTTGGCGTCGAGAAGGAAATCGTCCACGCCACAATCGATCCGCATCGCCGGCAGGTCCTTTTTGTCCAATTTTTCGACGAGCGCGTAAAGGTCGTCCTTGCCACCAGCGGGATCCGGGCCCACGACACGAGCGAATTCCCGGCCCCAATCATCGTCTTCGCGTGCGGGCCAGTGCCCGAACCATAGCGCACCAGAATGGGAGTGAGCCGAGCGGAATATGTCCGGAAACCTCAACGCCAATCTCAGAGCCCCATAGCCGCCCATCGATAGACCCGTCACGCACCACTCGGGCTTCGTAGGGAAATACGCCTTTACGAGCCTGACCAACTCGACCATCGCGAGCTCGTATGCAAAGCCTTGCGCCGCATCCGTATAGAAGCCGCGACCGCCGTTCGGCATCACCACTATCAGCGGCATATCCTCCACGTATCGCTCGATGCTCGTCCGGCGAGACCAATGCGTGTGGTCGTCCGAAAGTCCATGAAGCAGAAACATAACGGGATAGGGACCGGCCAAGTCGGGCTTTGGCAGAATCACGTTCGCGGCGGTGGCCATCTTTAGCGCTTCGGAAAAGTAGTGGAGCTCGCACCCAGGCATCCATCGAAGTTACTCGAATGCTGCAACAATAGGCCGTGACAGATTGGCATCTCGAGACGCAAGGACTCGATTACGACCTTTGGGCGAATCGCCTCTGGCTGGCTTCCCTCCAGTCGAAGCTGCTGGAACCGGTCGATTTGGGCATCATGGGCCACATCATTTCCGTGGAAAAGCTGTGGCTCGATCGGTGCGCCGGAGTGTCCGGGGAAGCGCTTCCGGCCGCAGAGCTGTCCGACGAGGCGATGACGCGGCTCAACGCAGACTGGAAAGCGATGCTGTTCGCAAACCGGCACGATCCGCCCGTGAACTACCGGAGAATGAACGGCGAGCCGAGAACGCTCTCACTGGGTCAGATAGTGCGCCACGTTATCAATCATGGCACTTACCATCGCGGCGAGCTTCGTGGCCTTTGCCTGGGGCGCCGAGATGCTTCTTACCCGGAGACGGATCTGGTCCTGTACTACGACGTCGAGAAGCTTAACGGATAACATCGCGTCCATGATCTTCGCCTGCACGCTGTGCACAGCGCTTGTCGCCTCGGCATGGACTTACAAGGACATACAAATCGAAGGGTGGCACGTCCACGTCGAGGAGCAAGTCCTGCTCGAGCGTCCCAAGGCATGGGTCGCTGCCAAGGATGAGCTCTCGTGTCAGCTCATGAGAATCGAGCGAGTCGTGCCGGACGGCCCATTGGCCAAGCTCAAGTCTATTCCGCTCTTCATCCGACTGAACGACCCGTACACAAAGGGGGCGGCATTCCATCCCGACAAAGGCTGGCTCGTCGACCATGGCCTCGATCCCGCGATGGCGCACGGCGTGGAGTTTGGCAACTTGGAAAACCTGATCAAGTGGCCTTACGAGCAGCCATGGATGGCAATGCACGAGCTTGCGCACGCGTACCACGACCTGTTTCTTCCCGGCGGGTTCGACAATTCGGAGATACGTGCCACGTACGACGCTGCCCTGGCTTCGCACAAATACGACAGCGTGCTTTGGTACGACGGCGGAGTGCGGCGGGCCTACGCGCTCACGAACCAGATGGAGTATTTCGCGGAGACCACGGAATCCTATTTCGGCCGCAACGATGGCTACCCGTTCGTTCGTGCCGAGCTAAAGACGTTCGACCCGCAGGGATACGCCCTGATGCGCAAGATGTGGGGAGACCCGGCGGCCAAGGTTCCCAAAGGATAGCTCTAAGAGAGCGCGGTTTCTCCTCGCTCGTTAGTGCGAATGCGCACCACGTCCGCCGCCTGAAGAACAATAATCTTGCCATCCCCGACTTCTCCCGTAGCGGCGGCCTCTCGGATGGCGTCGACAGCCTCGGTGAGCTGGTCTTCGCGGACAAGCACTTCGAGGCGCACTCGCGGGTCCAGCCCGTGGGTGTACTGCGAGCCACGGAATGAGTGGGTCACCGATCTGTGCCGTCCGGTACCTCTGCAATCGCTAACGGTCAGACCGATTACGTTGGCCTCTTGCAGTGCTTCCCGAACTGGCTCGAGGCGGTGCGGCCGGATGATAGCTACGATCAAATGCATGTTCCCAATCTCCAGTTCTCACAATTCATGTCAAGCCTGCGCCGGATAGGCCTCGATGCCATGCTCCCATACGTCGAGCCCGCCAAGCCCGGCCTCGCCTTCCGGTTCGACGCGAAGATTCCACGGGTGTGGCAGCAAGCGGAGCGCATTCATCATGGCAAACGCTACCGCGAACGTGCATCCCGCGACAATCAAGACGCCGAGGAGCTGAGCGAGCAGCACCTGACTGCCGCCTCCATAGAACAGTCCGGCGACGGGCGAAGCGTTGTCGGCGCCGGTTGGACCTGGCACGCCGTATTTGCCGCAAGCGAATAACCCGAGGGATATCGTGCCCCAGACTCCGGCCAAGCCGTGGACCGAGACCGCGCCGACAGGATCGTCGACCCTTAACCACTCGACGAGATGCACACCAATGACCACTAGCGCCCCAGCGACGAGACCTAGCATGATCGCGCCCAGCGGATCCACCCAGTAGCAAGGGCACGTGATGGCCACGAGGCCGCCGAGGAAGCCATTCATGCTGAAGCCGAGGTCGAACTTGCCTTTCGTCGGTCCAAACCACAGCGTCGCGAGCATTGCCGACATGCCGCCTGCGCAAGCGCCCAGGGTCGTGTTCGCGGCTATCCGACCGATCCCTTGGGCGTCCATGGCAGATAGCGAGCTGCCGGGGTTGAATCCGTACCAGCCGAACCACAAGAGGAATGCGCCGACAGCCGCGATGGTCAGGTTATGAGGAGGTGGCATGCCGCCCCTAAGCTTGTCGTCCCGCGCGAAGATCCGACCCAGCCTTGGGCCGAGCGCTATCGCCCCGGCCAGCGAAATCACTCCACCGATCGTATGAACGACGGTCGAGCCGGCGAAGTCGCGAAACGACGTGCCGAGACCTGGCAGGAAGCCGCCAGCCGAGCCCATGGTCGCCAAGAAGCCGTCAGGACCCCAGGCCCAATGTCCGAGGATCGGATAAATGAACCCGGTCACGCCGATGCTGTACAAGATGTCGCCCCGAAAGCCCGTACGGCCGATCATCGCCCCCGAGGTGATCGTGGAGCAGGTGTCGGCAAAGGCGAACTGGAAAATCCAGTGGGCGAGGATCGGGATGCCCGTAGCTTCATAGGTCGCAGGCGTACCCGCTAGAAAGAACCAGTGCTGGCCTATAAACCCGTTGCCATGGCTGAACATGAACGCATAGCCGATGCCCCAAAAAAGAAAGCCGCAGAGGCATGTGTCGAAGATGCACTCCATCAGCACGTTCACGGTTTCGCGCTGCCTGGCGAAGCCGGCTTCCAGCATCACAAACCCGGCCTGCATGCCGAACACCAAGAACGCGGCGACAAGCGTCCAAGCAGTGTTTATGGCGTTGACCATCGCCGTTTCGTGGGGCGTGTAGGTATCGGCGGCGGAGGCTCGTCCGCCCGCGGACGCCAGAAAGAAGAGAATGACGACGAGCAAAGCCGCGAAGCCGATTATCTTGCCGCCGAAAAACGCCGTGCCGTGTCGCCACATCGCTCGGCGGTCAAAGCGGCGGCCAGAGCGGCCAGGCTCGCAAGCGGCCCGCTTGTAAGCGAGCAGGGCCCGGAGAGCCCTCAACAACCTCGGCCTCCGCAAGCGGAAAAGCCCCAACCGCAAAATGCGCCAAACTCAAGCGGCGCGGTCGATGCCCGACAAGGGCGTGTCATACGTCCCTCCCAAAAGGTTTCGTGAAATAGGCCGCGCCCTTGCGGATGCAGCATTTTAATCCATTCGCGTGGATCAGACAACATGGAATTGCCAAATTCTCAAAGCGCGGAGCGCCGCCCTTGTCACCAGCCGGCAAACCCCGCAGGGTCGAATGGCCTGTTTCGAGCGATTACCTGCAGCCTGAAGACGGCGAGATCGCTAATGGCTTAGGGAGGCGGAAATGTTTCTGCTCGGAGACGTGCTCGTTATCGTTGCCCTGATCGTGGGCCTATGCCTGACCCAGTGGGCGCTCATCGTGGCCTTTGGGCTGCTCTTTACTCGGCGCGCTGAGACAGCGCAGCAGGTGCTCCTGACTCGTCCTGGGCGAACCATCGGCCTCGGCGCTCTGATCGGCGTGCCGACCCTGCTGATGGCCCTCGCCCTGCTAGCCCAGCCCATCCCCGGCCAGAAAATCCTTGGCACGATCGTGCTGCTCGCGTTGCTTTCGGTGGCCATGGTGGGTGGATCGGGCCTCGCCTTGGTAATCGGGGAAAGGCTGAAGGAGATGGCGCCAGACATGCCCGACTACGCCGCGTTCTCGCGCGGGGCCGGATTCCTCGTCATGGGCTCGATGCTGCCGTTGCTCGGCTGGTTCGCCTTCTGGCCGATCGCTCTGCTTGCGAGCATTGGCGCGGGGTTCCGCGCGTTGCAGCGCCCGTCGTTGGCGTTCAAGGCTGCGCCGTGAGAGCGTCTCGCCGGCAATGGCTGGGGATGTGCGCGGGGGCGCTTGGGGCCGCCGGATGCGCCCGACTGGCTTCGAAAGTCTCCCAGCGCGATCCGGCACTCCCCATCCCCTCCGGTGACATTCGGCCCGAGCTCCGATTGCTCGACAGGCTGACGTACGGACCGCGCCCGGGAGATTCGGCGCGCGTTCGCGGAACCGGCGAGGAGGCATTTGTCGCTTCCCAGCTAGAGGCGGATTCGCCGGAAGATCCGGGGCTGCTCCTCATGCTTGCTAGGTTCGACGTCCTACATCTGGACTCGATGGAGCTTCGAGACCTACCGGAGGAATCTGTGCAGGCTCAGCTTCAGGCGATATCGATCCTGCGGGCGGTCCATGGAAGGAATCAGCTCCTCGAACGGATGGTGGAGTTCTGGAGCGACCATTTCAATATTTACGCTCGGAAGGGTCTCGCGTCGTTTCGCATCGAACAGGACGAATCGACGGTGATACGGCCCCACGCCCTCGGCCGATTCCGGGACCTTCTCGGCGCTTCCGCGCACAGTCCGGCAATGCTCGCATTCCTCGATAATCAGCAGAACCGCCGAGGAGTGCCAAACGAGAACTACGCTCGCGAAATCATGGAGCTTCACACGCTCGGGGTGCACGGAGGCTACACGCAAAAGGATGTTCAAGAAGTAGCGAGATGCCTGACCGGCTGGACTCTCGAAAACAGGTTCCTCCGGCATAAAGGCGCTTTTCGCTACGTCCCCGAGCTGCACGACGACGGAAGGAAAATGGTGCTCGGCCACGTTATCGAGCGAGGCGGGGGCGAATCGGACGGCGAGGCGGTACTCGACATTTTGGCGTCGCACCCGTCCACTGCAAAGCACATTGCCCGCAAGCTGTGCTCGGTCTTCATCGGTGAAAGTGATGAAAGCGCGGTGCATTTGGCCGCCAGAGCCTACGCCGACTCCGGCGGAGACATCCGGGCTACGCTCCGACCCATCCTGGAGCCCCGCCGACTCGTCAAAGCTACGCCGATCCTCAAGCGCCCGTTCGACCTGATGGTCTCGAGCCTGCGGGCGCTGGACTGTGAGACCGACGGCGGCCCTGCGCTCCAGGCGCACCTGGCTTCGATGGGCCAATCTCTCTACCAATGGCCGATGCCGGACGGCTATCCGGTGAAATCCTCCGCTTGGACCGGCGCGATGCTCGCCCGATGGAATTTCGCGTTCGCACTCGCTTCGAACGGCATCGCGGGCACGAATACCAAGGCTGTGACCAAGCCGTTCGAAGCTGTTTTCGAACGACACGAACGTTCCGCCGACCAGAGCATTTTGACCGCGCTCGAGGGAGCAGACCCGCAAGAGCGAGCAGCGCTGTGCCTGTGCTCTCCGACCTTCCAATGGAGATGAATCGATGAAGTCCTCCTGGATCAGTTGCGACGGCCATGGTGAGACCGGGCCCGCGCCCGAGCGCTCTTCGACCAGCGAACCGGGCATGCGGTTTGCATTGACGCGGCGAGGTCTGCTTGCCGGTTTGGGAATCGGAGCGCTCTCCTGGATCGCACCTGGCTCGGCGCTCTCGCAGATCGCCGTCCACCCGGCCCTGCGCGGCCGGCAAGGCAACGTGCTTGTGGTGCTGTTCCTGCGCGGCGGGGCGGACGGACTCAGCTTCTTGGTCCCGGCATTTGAGGAGAACTACTACCGCCTGCGGCCGGAAACGGCGGTTCCGGCGCCTGGGCGATCTAAAGACGCGAGCATACGGCTCGACGGCCGCTTCGGACTGCACCCGTCGCTGGCGCCCCTGATGTCGCTCTTCGAAACCGGCAGGCTGGTCGCAATTCCTGCCTGCGGTTCGATGGACGACAGCCACTCTCACTTCGAGGCGATGTCCGCCATGGAGCGCGGGCTGGCAACGCAGGGCCAGGGACCATCGACCGGATGGATAGCGCGCCATATGGCAATTGCCGAAACCGCGTCGAAGTCTGCCCTTCGGGCCGTAGCAATCGGGAACACGATGCCGGATTCGCTTCGCGGAGCGACTCGTGCGGCACTGCTCGAATCGGTAAGCGACTACCATTTGAACCTTCCATCGCCCCAGCGCGAGGACGCAATGGGCAGACTCGCGAAGATGTATGGCGCCGGCGACGACGAAGTCACGTCCGCCGGGCGGGAAACGCTCGAGGTAGTCCGAAAGCTGTCGGATGTGCGTCCCGAGGCGGATGCGGCTCACTATCCGAATAGCGATCTCGGCCATGGGCTTCAGGAAGTCGCTGCGCTCATAAGGGCGGACGTGGGACTCGAAATCGCCTGCCTGGACAAAGGGGGGTGGGACACCCACGTCGGCCAAGGCTCGACCACCGGGTGGCTGCCCTCGATGCTCGATGATCTGGCGAAGTGCCTGGCCTCATTCGCGAGCGACCTGGGAAGAGACCTGTCGCGAGTCAACGTGGTCGTTATGTCCGAGTTCGGGCGACGCGTGGAAGAGAACAGCGGCCTCGGTACCGACCATGGGCATGGCGGACTCATGTTCGTCATGGGTGGTGGGCTGAAAGGTCCGTCGGTTCAGGGCGTCTGGCCCGGCCTCGACGACCACCAGCTTTCCGGCCCTGGCGACGTGCAGGTCACCACCGATTACCGATCCGTCCTTGCCGAGCTCTTGGAAACGCGCCTTGGAAATACTCGCTCGGACACTGTTTTCGAGGGATTTCGGGCCGCTCGTCTGGGCTTTACCGCCTGACCTCCGAAAGATTCGATACCCTCCGGACCACTTCCGGCGTCCATGAAATTAGGCGGATCCGAACAAAAGCCGGTATCAATACCGAGCGGATACGAGCGCTCAGATTGAAGAACTCTAGGGTGGAGGAAAACGGAGGCATTAGCAGTGACGCATCAGCCCAACGGCGAAGGCTCTGCAGATAGCTCCATACGGAGCTACTTCATGCAAGCTGTACACCACGCCCTCAACGATGAGATGAAGCTACAGGGGGGCCACGACGTCGAGGCATACCTTGCTCGGCTCCTGGAGGAATTCGTTCACTTCGACCGGCTCTTCGGAATCCGGGACGCCGCCGGGCGCCGCGTGGAGTCCGTTGCCGAGATGGTCATGGAGGGCGATATTCGGCTCAACGCCGAGTCGTTCGAACGAGAGAGAGCGGTGCACAGGCACATCGGCGACTTTCTGCTGTTTTGGAACGGCGTGTTCCCGGAATTTTTGAGCCAACTGAGGCTCCACAATGGCAAAGATGTGATGCTCGACCCGGTCCGGCAGGGTCAGATGAGCTACTACGTAGCAAGCACTTTCGACTACGATCCATACACCGAAGAGGCAGCCATCTTCCGGAAACTCAGCGATCGGTTCGAAGAGTATTGCCACGGTCTGCGTATCGTCCGCGCGAGCTTCGAAGGTCTCAGGGCCTAGGAGTCCACGTCGGCACTGGCGGAGCACGATCCTAGACCCAGTTTTTTGAGCAGCGAGCAAAGCTCGGCTTGTTCTTGCGCGCTGAGCACCGCGGTCTCGCGCAGCGCAGCCCCGACGTGCTCAGGCCACAGCTTCTCGAACTCTTCGCGGCCCCGGTCCGTGAGCGAAACCCGCACGAGCCTACGGTCCTCGGTGGATCGTTTGCGCTCGACCAGACCGGACTTTTCCATTGTGTCCACGACACTCGTGATGTTGTTGGGCGTGCGTAGGTGCTTCTTCGCGATCTGGCCCAGACACAATGGCCCGAGGTGGTAAAGCGCGTCTAGCACGCCGAACTGGGACACTGTGAGGCCCGAACTCCTGACGTGCCTCATCATGCGCGCTTCGAGCGAATCGGCGGCCCGGTTGAGCTTGATGACCAGGTCCAGCGCAAGACGCTCCCGGTTGGTTCCTCGATGATGCGTTCCCACCTGTTTTCTTCCAGTATAGAATCAATCGATCTTGAAGGAATTAGCCTCCGTCCAGACGAAAAAAACGGAACGTCCTGGGTAGAGGGTTCGGACGCTCCGGAGAGGAGAGATTCTGCGTATACGCTTTTCGGCCGCTTAGATTTTGCGGCTCTGGTGATTGTTCCAACCCCGTTTGACCGCCAGAAGTTCCACTTTTAGGTCCTTTTATGAACTAATCTGTCCGGCAAATCTGCGTACCGGCTCACAAAGCGTTCGTGGAATCAAGTGTATCGAGGAACCAAGGATGGTCCAGCCAACGCTCACTCTCGAAGATATCATCAAGCAGACGGCCGATTTGCCCGCGGCTCCCGCCACGGCCCTTTCGGTTATGAAGGAGGCGGATTCACCCGCCGGCAGTGCCAAGACCGTGGCGGACGTATTGGGCCAAGACCCTGCGCTCGCCGTGAAAGTCCTTCGCCTGGCGAATTCGGCCTATTACGGCCTCTCGCGCCAAGTTATGGATATTCCGGATGCGGTAGTGGTGCTCGGGATGCGCGCCGTTCGCAACCTGTGCCTGCTTGCTTCGAGCTACTCTTGGATGACGAAGCCCCTCACGGGATATGGGCTCGGGCCGAAGGATCTATGGCGCCATTCGTTCGCCACGGCCGTGGGCTCGTCGATGGCGGCCGAACGCTCGGGCGCTTGCACCCCCGATCAGGCCTTCGCGGCCGGTTTGCTTCACGACCTCGGGAAGGTTGTGCTGAACGTTTGGTTCGAAGCGAAGATCGGCGGGATGATGGAGCTCGCGCTCCAGCTCGACGCCCCGATCGAAGAAGTCGAGAGGCGCACGCTGGGATTCGACCACGCCGAAGTGGGAGCGCTGCTGGCGGAGTATTGGAACCTGCCGAAGCCGCTCGTGGCGGCGCTCCGATACCATCATGAGCCCAGCGAGTGCGCCGAGCAGTTGCCGATCATAGACTGCGTGCACGTCGCCGACAACCTGGCGGCCATGCTTGGACTTGGACTCGATCGGTTGAAGCGCAATCTGGACCCGAAAGCGCTGAAGCGGCTCTCAATCGCTCCGGACGAGATCAACCCGATGTGCGTCGAGCTCAACGCAGCTTACGAGCGGCAAGAAAAGTTGTTCGACGGCTTCCAAAACTAGCCCGCGAATTCGCGCATCGTCTCAATCATCTTCGGCCCGATGCCGGGCGCGCCTTCGAGCCTGCCCTCCTCGATCGCCTTCTTCAAGGAAGCAACCGAGTCGATGCCGAACTCCTGGAAAAGACGCTTCGCGGTTTTTGCGCCCACGCTCGGGATGCGAACAAGCTCGAGAACGCTAAGCGGCGCCTCCTTCTCCCAGTCGGCAAATTTCGAGCATGTGCCGGTATCGATGATCTCCTTAATGTAAGTTGCAATCAGACCTCCGACTCCGGGAACCTCCTTCAGCCTGCCCTCGCGCCGCATGACCTCGACGGGCTCGGGCAGTCGCTCTATATACCGAGCGATCTGGGTGTAGCGAGTCGCATGGGACTCCTCGTAGCCGGCGATAATCAGGAAATCGCGCAAGTCCCTTAGCTTGTCTGCGAGCTCAGAATTGGTCATGGGAGTACTGTATTCCCTGGGCGCTTGCCGCCGCAAGAGCGGATACTGAATCTCGATGCAACGCACGGCGCCATTCGATCTTCGATTCCCGATTTTCCAGGCGCCCACGGGCTCGGTCGCGGGGCCGGAACTCGCCGCCGCAGTATCGCGGGCGGGCGGCATGGGGGCCATGGGGCTGACTTGGACAGAGCCCGATGTCGCTGCCCGAAACGTGCGCCAAGTCCTCGAAGCAACCCACAACCCTTTTCAGGTGAACTTCGCGCTCGCCTTCCCGCCCCACGCGCTACATCCTGTCCTCGACGCCGGCGCGCCGTTCGTAACGTTCTCCTGGGGCGACGCGACGCCGCTCGTCCCCAAGGTCCACGCCGCAGGAGCAAGGGCAGGAGTGCAGGTGGTGAGTCATGACGGAGCGCGGCGCGCCCTCGACGCAGGGGCCGACTTCTTGATCTGCCAAGGAGTCGAAGCGGGCGGGCACGTCCAATCGACGACTTCTCTGGAGCTTTTGCTTCCGCTAGTCGTCGAGGAGGCGGGAGATGTGCCCGTGATCGGTTGCGGTGGCCTGGCGTGCGGCGCGCACGTGGCCAGGGTTCTCGCGCTCGGCGCCGCCGGAGCAATGCTCGGCACGAGATTCGTCGCCACCAAGGAGAGCCGGGCTCACTCGGAGTACCGGCGAGCCCTGGTGGAGGCGGCCCCAAACGCCACGGCCCTCACCGTGTGCTTCGGAGATGGTTGGCCTCAATCGATGCATCGTGTGCTGAGAAATTCTACTTTCAACGCCTGGGAAGCGGCCGGAAGCCCGCCGAAAGGCTCCCGTCCGGGCGAGGGCGAGGTGATGGCCAACGGCCCGACGGGTCCCGTCGCGCGTTACTCGGATATGGCGCCGCGCGAAGGCATGAGCGGGAACATCGAAGCGATGTGCCTTTACGCCGGCTCGGGGGTCGATGAGATTCGAGATGTTCCCAGCGCAGCCGAGCTTATCGAACGGCTCTGGAACGAATGCCGCATCGAAGAGTCTTCCTAGCCTGAAGGCATAATTGTTCCACCGATGCGCGACTGGGAAAATCCACGCAAGTTCTCCGTCAACCGCCTTCACGCCAGAGCTGCTTTCACTCTCGGACCCGAGCCTGGCTCGAAGGAATGGACCCGCAGTTTGAATGGCGACTGGAGATTCCTCTTGGCTCCCTCTCCCCAGGAGCGGCCGGATTTCTTTGCCGAAGGATTATCCACCGATGGCTGGTGCAAAATTGACGTGCCGGGCCACTGGCAACTACAAGGGCACGGTCACCCTCACTACACGAACGTAGTGTATCCGTTCCCGGTCGATCCGCCACACGTGCCGGTCGACAACCCCACCGGCTGCTATTTGCGGGAATTCGAGCTGCCCGACTCGTGGAGCGGCATGCAGGTCGTGTTGCGCTTCGAAGGCGTCGACAGCACGACTAGAGCGTGGTTGAACGGTGAAGAAGTGGGGTTCAGCAAAGGCAGCCGCCTGCCGGCCGAATTCGATGTGACTCCATACTTGAGGCAGGGCAAAAACACCTTGGCTGTGGAGGTGCTGCAATGGTCCGACGCGAGCTACCTGGAGGACCAGGATATGTGGTGGATGAGCGGCATCTTCCGCGACGTGACTCTGCTCGCGCGTCCGCTCGTACACATCCGCGACTTCTTTGTTCGAACCGAATTGGGCGAGCGTCTCGACACAGCCGCGATGACGGTCGAGGTCGACATTGAGAATTCTTCCAGCTCGGCTGCGACGACAACAGTCGAGCTGACGGTCCCCGGCACCGGCGCCGCACGCCAAGAGGTCAGATTGGAACCCGGCGCATCGCAATCGATCCCGTTGAAGCTAGAAGCTGCGAAGCCCCGGCTCTGGAGCGCGGAGCAGCCAAACCTCTACGATCTGGTATTGGCGCTAAGCGAGCCGAGCCAAGCAGTCACCGCCAAGTTCGGATTCCGAAAAATCGACGTCTCGAACGGCATCATCCGCGTAAACGGTGCTGCAATCAAGTTCAAAGGAGTCAACCGACACGAGTTCGACCCGGACCGCGGACGGGCGCTGACCGAAGAAACGATGCTGCAGGACGTACTGCTGATGAAGCGGCACAACCTGAACGCGGTGCGCACCAGCCACTACCCACCTCATCCGTATTTTCTCGACCTTTGCGACCGGTATGGGCTGTACGTCATCGATGAATGCGATCTGGAAACGCACGGTTTCTGGGGGCTCGAAGGAAGCACAAACCCGAGCAAGCTCGAGGAGTGGCAGCCGGCTTACCTAGATCGCATGGAGCGAATGGTCGAGCGTGACAAAAACCACCCGTCCATCCTGTTCTGGTCGCTTGGCAACGAGTCGGAGTTCGGCATCAATCATGAGGCTATGACTGCTTGGGCCAAGAGGCGCGATCCAAGCCGGCTGCTGCACTATGAAGGGGACTACCACTGCCGGGTCGTGGATCTGTATAGCCGCATGTATACAGGCTTCGAAGAGCTGGAGACGATCGGACGCCGTGAAGAAGTCATCGAAGGAGATCCGGCGCAGACTGCGGTGCGGCGTTCGCTGCCTTTCATCATGTGCGAATACGCCCACGCCATGGGCAACGGGCCGGGCGGCCTCAGCGATTACTGGGACGCAATCTACCGCTACGATCGGATCCAGGGCGCGTTCGTATGGGAATGGATCGACCATGGCATCCGCGCCACTAACGAACTTGGGGAGGAGTTTTACGGCTACGGGGGCGATTTCGGAGACACTCCAAATGACGGCAACTTCGTCATCGACGGGCTCCTTTTCCCGGACCGGACACCTTCGCCCGGCTTGGAGGAATTGAGAGCCGTGATCCAGCCCATTCGCACGCGCGCGATCGACGCCAACGAAGGCAGGCTGGAAGTCACCAACCTTTACGACTTCACCAGCTTGGACGGGATTGATGCGCAATGGACCGTCGGCTCCGAGTCCGGAACTGTCGCGAGTGGCGCCTGCCCCCTGCCAAACGTTGGACCGGGCGAGAGCGCTCCCATTCAGATTCCGATGCCGGCCGCGAATCAAGGCGAGTGGCTTAACCTTTCGTTCCGTCTCTCTCACGAGCAGCCATGGGCCCCGGCCGGCCATGAGGTTGCCTCGGCGCAATTCGAACTTGCCCGCGCACCAAAGCCTCGACCTACGGTAGAAGCCGCTGCGCCGCGCATCGAACAAACTCCGACCCGGGCGATCATCTCGGGCCAAGAGTGGAGCGCCGAATTCGACACCGTACGCGGAGTCGCGACGAGATACGAGGTTCGCGGTCAGTCCCTGATCGATGAGGGCCCGTGGATCCAAATGTGGCGCGCGCCGACCGACAACGACGGCGGCGTTCGTGGAGGCGTGCAGGCCGAATGGCGCAAGGCGGGGTACGACACCCTCCAAATGCGCGCAGAAGAGGTGCTCTTGTCGGAAGAGCACGGCAAGGCCGTCGTGACCGTTCGGGGGGTGCTCGCGCCGCCTATGGCGGCCAGGGGCTGGCGGTGCGAGATCCGCACCGCGCTCGATGGCTCGGGCAACATGGAAATGGAAGTATCCGGCGAGCCGTACGGCGCGTGGCCCGACACTTTGCCCAGGATCGGGCTGCAGATGCGCATTCCTGGAAACCTGGACCGCTTCGAATGGCTGGGCCTCGGGCCGGGAGAGAGTTACCCGGACAGCAGGCAGGCTGCAAGGCTTGGCGTTTGGAGCGCGACCATCGACGAGCTATTCACGAATTACGTCTTCCCGCAGGAGAACGGGAACCGCTCGGATGCACGCTGGATAACCGCCACGAGCTCGGCGGGCAAGGGCCTCTGCATCGAGGGGATGCCGACGATCGACTTCAGCGCGAGCCGGTTTTCAACTGAAGACCTAGACCGGGCCAAGCACCCGTTCGACCTCGTCGCACGAGCGGATATCACGCTGAACTTGGACTATCGCCAGAACGGTTTGGGAACCAATAGCTGCGGGCCGGGTCCGCATCCCAAGTATTGGCTGAGGCCGGAGCCGTTCCGGTTTCGGGTCCGCCTGCGCCCAGCCTGAGGGAAACCACTCGGGACCCTCGTCCCTGTTTTGATCGTCATATGTTGAGATCAGTCAGTTGGACTGCCTTGCACCTTCGGTGCATCGAACAAAAGGAGAGCGAGATGAAAAACGTTAGATTTGCCGCCTTGGCGGGCCTGAGTTTGGCCGCAGCCATGGCAGGTGCCCAAGGCATCTCCGTAACGGTCGACGGCCAGCCGGTCCACTTCAGCGGCGCCGGACCCAGATTCGTAAACGGACGCGTGATGGTGCCACTGCGCGGAGTTTTCGAGCAATTGGGAGCCACTGTCGATTGGAACCCTGCGACCCAAAAGGTCGAGGCCGCGAACGCCGACCGAGACGTGTCGTTGCACATCGGCAGAACTGTGGCGAACGTGAACGGCCAGCGAGTTCAAATGGACACGGCGCCGATGGTGATCGCTGGCAGCACGATGGTCCCGATCCGATTCCTCAGCGAGGCGCTCGGAGCGAGCGTCGACTGGAACGGAGCGGACCAGGTCGTCATGATTACCACTGGAGGCAACGGATACGGCCAGGGGCTAAACCGAGGCCAAACGCAAAACGATAGACCGATGCGGGTTCGACACACCCACTCGGTAACGCTTGATGCGGCAACGGTCATCCCTGTGACCCTGGATAACGGGTTGAGCTCGAACGGCTCCATGAGCGGCGATAAGTTCACCGCGACGGTGCAAACTTCGGGCGACGGCGCGTACGGACCCTTGCCCGCCGGTAGCGAGGTCGAGGGCAAAGTGTTGGCCGCGCGGCCCAAACAAGGAAACGAACCCGGAATGCTCGAGCTAGCGTTCAATCGGGTTCGACTGCCCGACGGCCGAGCTTACGCGATCGACGGCTCGCTCATTGGCCTGGACAACGCGAATCTCGAGCGCAACGCGAACGGCGTGCTGACCGCCCGGGGTCAAGCGAAAGACCAGCGGATGGTCTATGCGGGCTATGGCGCCGGCGCCGGCCTGGTCGTCGGCCTGCTGACCAAGCGGCCGCTCGAAGGCACCGTTATCGGCGGGCTGCTGGGTTACATCGTCGGCGGCCAGAAGAACGAGCGTCAAACCTCGAACGTGCGCCTGCCGGCTGGTACTCAGCTAGGCGTTCGCCTGAATCACGACGTGGTCATGCGAGTCAACGACTAGCCTGACCGGCTAAGAATCAACAGGGGCTCCGCGGAAGCGGGGCCCTTATTCTTTCTCACCCGACGCGGGGGCCCGCCGAACCTGGACGATCTCCGCCATGATGCTGAGCGCTATTTCTTCCGTCGTGCGTGCGCCGATTCCCAGCCCGATCGGACCGTGAATTCGGTCGAGGGTTGCCGGTTGGAGCCCGGCGTTCGCGAGTCTGTCGCGGCGCTCTGCGTGGGTCGATCGGCTTCCCAAGGCGCCGATGTACCTCACTGGGCTTTGCAGCAGCAACTCTAGCGCCTGGTCGTCGATCTTCGGGTCGTGTGTCAACACCGCGGCATAAGTCTGCTCGGTAAGCATGCGCGGGTCCAGCGCTTCATTCGGCCATTTGGCAATGAGGCGGTCGGGCCGAACCTCGTATCGCTCCTCGTCGGCGAAGGTTGCTCGAGGGTCGATGACGATGGTTTCGAAGCCGAGGTCCTTTGCCAGCTTCACAAGCGGGATCGAAATATGAACCGCTCCCACGACGATGAGCCGCTCCCGCCGAGGGAATGCCTGGACGAAATGCCGACGGCCATCGAGCTCCGCCATCGCGCTGACAGGCTCAGGCGATTCGACCCGAACGGCTTTCGCTCCGTCGTCCTCGCGAGTCACGAGCGCGAACGGCTCGTCGGATTTCAGCAGACGCAGGATATCGTCCCAAGGAAACGGCGTGGGATCGACCCAGACCTGGATGCTGCCCCCGCACGAGAGGCCGATTTGCCACAGAGAGGCATCGGGCTCGCCTCCGAAAGCGAGCGAGCGAAGGCGACCGTCATGAAGCGCATCCAGAGCCGCCGCAATCACGGCCCCCTCCACACAGCCGCCGCTGACCGAGCCTGCGAATACTCCATCCTCGCGAACTGCCATCGACGAGCCGACGGGTCGCGGCGATGAGCCGGAGGCATCGACCACGGTCGCAATGGCGAACTGCCTTCCGGCAGTTCGCCATGCTTCCAAGGTCGGGACGAGGTCTCGCAAGGATCCTACGCCAACTCGGAGACCTTTATCGGGAACATGCGCACGCGCTTGCCAGTCGCGGCGAACACCGCATTCGCGAGCGCTGCGGGGGACGGTGGATAGCCGACTTCGCCCATCCCTCCGAACGGCCCGCCGGAATCCATCACATAGATCTCCAATTCGGGCATTTCATTGAGGCGAAGCCAGTCGTACTCGCCCCAGTTGCTCTGCACGATGGCGCCCTTATCGACGGTGATCTCGGCCTTCAGCGCGGTCGAAAGGCCGTCCACGCAGCCGCCCTCCATTTGAGCTTGCACGCCCCTCGGATTCACAGCGGTGCCGACGTCGATGACGCCGACCACGCGGTGCAGTTTGAATTTGTCCCCCTCCACGCTCGCCTCCATGACGTACGCGGAGCACGAGCCGTAGGCCGAGAAGCATGCGACTCCCCTTCCATGGCCGGCGGGAAGCGGTGTGCCCCAGCCGGCCTTTTGCGCTGCAGCGTTCAGCACTTTCTTGACTCGTTCGTCGCGCAGGTGCTTCTGGCGGAACTCGAGGGGGTCTTGGCCGGCCGCGGAAGCCAGTTCGTCGATGAAGCATTCGTTCGCCACATCCACCTGAGTGTGGTCGACCGAGCGCCACGGCCCGGTCCGCACGGGGCTGTCGGTCCCCATTTCGGCGAGCTTTGCGTTTGGGATGGCGTACATGATGCCCGCGTCTCGGT
Source organism: Fimbriimonadaceae bacterium (assembly GCA_025934835.1). Classification (GTDB taxonomy): domain Bacteria; phylum Armatimonadota; class Fimbriimonadia; order Fimbriimonadales; family Fimbriimonadaceae; genus Fimbriimonas. Next base: position 17,477 of record JAICWL010000010.1, on the reverse strand, counting down.
AACCGCGACCACCACGGCCGCGCGCGAACACGACCTGATGACTCCATGCGACGGGATTCCCCGACGAGTCCACGGCGCCCTGAAACGAGTGGTGGCTCGCGGGGCGGTAATCATCGTTGCGCATGTCGTCTTCTCGCGACCATTGCAACTTGACGGGCTTCTTAACGGCCTTGGAAATCTCCACGGCGTCCGATACGAAATCGGCCTTGTGCCGCCCGCCGAATCCGCCGCCGAGAAGTGTGACGTTCACCGTGACCTTGTCTTCGGGCAATCCCGAGGCATCCACGGCAGCTTCCTTCGCTCCGCTGGGATTCTGAGTGGGCACCCAAACGGTGCACGAATCGGGTCGCACATCCGCCACCGCGTTCATCGGCTCCATGGAAGCGTGTGCTAAGAACGGAAACTCGAGAGTCGCGGCCACCACTTTGGCCCCTGCAGGAGCGGCGTCATGACTGCGCACCTCTTTCACCATCGCCTCGTGAAGGGTTGCCGAGCTCACCCCTATGTTAGGGCCCCGATCCCAATCGATCACGAGGGCATCGCGGCCTTTCAGCGCGGCCCAAGTATCCAGGCCCACGACAGCCACGCCGCTTCCGATCTTCACGACGTCGATCACTCCGGGCACTTGCCGGGCCGCCTTGTCGTCGAACGATTTCAACGAGCCGCCGATCGTTGGTGGGCGTGCGACGACCGCGTGCACCACACCTTCGACCGGCACGTCCATCCCGTAGATCGCCTTGCCCGTAACTACGTCGTGGTTGTCGACCCGGTTCGTGGGCTTGCCAATGAGCTTGAACTCACTCTTATCCTTCAGCTTCGGCTCTTCGGTCGGAATCGGCAGGGTCGCAGCCGTCCCTGCTAGCTCGCCATAGGAAAGCGACTTGCCACTTGAGGCGTGCTTCACGACTCCCGCATCTGTGGTGCAGCTCGAAGGATCGACTCCCCATGTCTTTGCGGCCGCGCCTACGAGCAGGGCCCTGGCGACCGCACCGGCTCGGCGCAGGTCTCGATTGTGCGAGGTGATGCTGCTGCTGCCGCCGGTCTGCTGGCTGCCGTACTTCTCCTCGTCGGCAGGGGCTTGCAGCACTTTCACCTTGTTCCAGTCAGCGTCGAGTTCCTCGGCGACCAGCATGGCAAACGACGTGCGTACGCCTTGGCCCATGTCGGAGCGCATGACCGTAACGATCACGTCGCCGTTGGGATCGATGCGTACGATCGCGTTCGGTGCGAGGGCGGCCTTAGAGCCCTCGCCTGCAGTAATGCGGCCGGCATCGGCGAAGCAGCCGAGCATCAGGCCGGCCCCAACGCCGCCGATGACTTTGAGAACCGTTCGGCGCGTCACCGGGGACGCGGTTCGAGAAGGAGCCAGGCTCATGACGTCTCCTTGGCCGCTTGCTTCACGGCCTCGCGAATTCGATGGTAGGTGCCACACCGGCAAATGTGCGTCTCGAATACCTGGTCGATTTCGGCATCGGTGGGTTTGGGCGATTTGTTCAGGAGCGCCGCCGTCGCGATCACCTGGCCGGGCTGGCAGTATCCGCATTGTGGAACGTCGTTCTCCATCCAGGCACGCTGCGCGGGATGGCTGCCGTCTCTGGTGAGACCCTCGATCGTAACGATCTTCTTGGAGCCGACTTCCGAAATCGGCAGCTGGCAGCTTCGCTCCTCGGCGCCGTCGAGCAAGATGGCGCACGCACCGCAAGCAGCGATTCCACACCCGTACTTGGTGCCGGTGAGGCCGAGTCTGTCTCGGAGCACCCAAAGCATCGGTGTGTCGGGCGGAGCGTCGACCTGGTGCTGCTCTCCATTGACGCTGATGTTGTATTGGGCCATACGTAGTCTCCTCTTCGATTCTAGCCCCGGTTCCAGCGATTGCCGCAATTTATCTGCTGAAACCGCCCACACGGCGCACCGGGAGCCAGACCTTGCAATTTGGTTATACGGGCACGGCACTGCTTTGAACGCCGACAACCCGCAATTTTTGCTTGCCGCTTCCGTACAAAATGAGCACATGACGCTTACTCTGCTCGTCGGGATGCTGCTCGCAGCCGTCGGCACTCAATCCTGGCCGCTTACCCGGGCCGAGCGAAGCGGCTATCGGGAGACCTCCCACTACGAGGACGTGGTGCAGTTCCTCGACGACCTGATGGCCGCCGGCGCGCCAATCAACGTACAGTGGATCGGTACCAGCACTGGAGGGCGTCGCATCCCGCTGGTCATCGCCTCGTATCCGCCCGTTTCCACTCCTGAGGAAGGGCACAAGCTCGGTCGGCCGATCGTGTACATCCAGGCGAACATCCATGCAGGAGAGGTGGAGGGAAAAGAAGCGGCGCAAATCATCCTTCGGCGACTGTCGCAAGCCGGTCCCTCGGGGCCGCTTTCGAGATACGTACTTCTCGTAACTCCGATCTATAACATCGACGGAAACGAGAAATTCGCTCCCGTCGCGGTCAATCGGCCGGAGCAGGATGGGCCCGAGATGGTGGGCGTGCGCGAAAACGGGCAGGGGCTCGATCTGAATCGGGACGCCATCAAGGCCGAGGCGCCCGAGACCCGGGCCGTGCTGGAGCACGTTTACACCGCGTGGAATCCGGAGGTGATGATGGACCTTCACACGACGGACGGCACGCGTCACGGCTACGAGTTGACATACTCCCCGCCGCTCAATCCGAACACGGAGCCGGACGCTATGCGGCTGGCGCGCGACGAAGCGCTGCCGTGGATTCGATCGACGATGCGGGCTCGCTACCACAAAGAGCTGTTCGATTACGGCAACGTGGAATCTCGAGGTGGAAAGCGAGCCTGGTACACGTTCGGTCAAGAGGGCCGATATTGCACGAACTACGTGGGGCTGAGGAACCGCCTCTCTTTTCTTTCGGAAGCTGCCACGTTCATCCCATTTCAAGACCGAATCTCGGCAACCGACGAATTCGCGTCGTTGATTCTCGAATGGGTAGCTGCTCACTCAGGCGAAGTCATGCGCGTGACCCGAAACGCCGATAGGCGCGTGGAAGGCTGGGGCAGGAATCCCAAGACCGCGCCGAGGCTAGGCGTTCGTTTCCAGATGGCATCTCGCGGCGTCGAGCCGATACTCCTGGAAAAGGCTTCCGTTTCCGGTCGCGGCAGCGCGACGCGCCCGACTGCGATCGAAGAGGTCGCCATGCCGGTATACGACAGATTCCGCGCCGTTCGATCCGCGACGTTCCCCGCAGGCTACGTGGTTCCGGCATCGGAAGAAGCGACGGTGGAGCTATTAAAGCGTCACGGCATCCGCATGGAGCGGGTCGAAGCCGAAGAATCGCTGCCCGTCTTGGCGTTCACCGTCCAAAAGGCCGTAGTAGCGGCCAGGCCGTTCCAAAACCACAAGTTGGTGATGCTCGACGGAGCTTATCGCCGGGTCGATGAGAAAGTTCCTGCCGGATCCTATCTGGTGCCTACGTCTCAACCGCTCGGAATCCTCGCGTTCAACATCCTGGAACCGGAATCGGACGACGGCGCAGTTGCGTGGGGATTTGTGAAAGATTGGAAAGAGGGCTCGGACCTGCCGATCCTGAAAGTCTTGAAGCTGCCCGGCAGCAAATGAATATGGGCCCTATTCATTGAATAGAGCCCATACGATCGAGTTTACAGGGAGGACGGGGACTTGGGCGAACCCCAACCCGTGATCGCGTCCCAACCCGTCGCGGCGCGATTGCGGCCGGCGTGGCCGGACGTTATGTCGTGGAAGCCACTGGTGTGGCTGTACACGTAACCTTGCTCGCTCTGTGTACTGCCCCCGTGCAGACCGCCGTTGGCGTTGGCGATACCGGCGCAAACTGGGCTGGCGACGCTGGTGCCGCCGAAGACCAGCCAACGCGAGACGCCCTGGTACGGCGCGAATACGGCCACGCCCGTGCTGGGGTCGGCGTCCGCGGCGATATCCGGGGTACCACGATGCGATCCCACAATCCGGGAGATAACACTCTGGTAGCTCGGGCGGGCCTCGTAGGCGCTGATGCCGCCGCCGCTGCTGCTCCAAGCGGTTTCGCTGGAGTATGAATCTCCGCTCACACGGAGCGTTGTGCCGCCAACGCCGACGACGTTCGGGGACTCCGCCGGATACTCCCTGCTGCCGCCGCTGTCCCCGGAGGACGCGAAGTACGTTGGCACGCCCGTGAAATGGCTGTCGAGCGAGCTCTCCGTACTGAATTCCCCTCCGCCGAAGCTCATCGAGATTTGGCTGGCGCCGAGACTGCGCGCAGTATCGACAGCCGCGAACAGGTCGGTGTAGGAGGTCGAATTTGCCTCGACAAGCAGAATCTTGGCTGCGGGAGCCATCGCGTGCGCCCACTGGATGTCGAGAGCCTGCTCCTGCGACCAGCCCTCATTCGTTGTGGCTGGGACCGCGCCACCGTTTTGGCCTACGACTTGCAGCACCGTGTGGCTGCCGCTTTCAGTCGGCAAGCCGAAGTTGCTGCTAAACGTGTTGAAGTCCGACACGACGTTCTGGCTGTAGCCATAAGCGTCCACGATGCCGATGATGCCTCCACCCTCGGTGGTGCCAAATGGATTCGCGTAGCCGTAGGCGCCGCGGATGTTGTCCGGATGGTAGCCCGCCACGCCGGCAAGCAACATGGCCGGACCGTTGTTGGCCAGCATCCGATCTGCGAATGGAATCTGAGCCAGTGGCGGCGGGCCCTCATAGAATTGAGGAGGGCCAACATAGATCAGGTGATTGGTGTGGGCTCGATGCCCAAGATCCCCCGGATGCTCGACCGTCGTCGAAGGAACAATGAAGTTGGGGTCTGCAACCGCGACGCAAATCAGTCCGACCAGCGGGACGAGAGCAGCAATGCGAGTTCGATTCATCGAAATAAAATCCTCCGTTCGCGCGTGCGCGACATAGAACCACACTTTACGACAGCATAGGCGAGTTAAGGAAGCGAGATATTGGTTTTTGCTCGACTCTTGTACTAGGCGGCTAGCTGGCGGCCCATATGAAACCGCGGCGCATGATCTCGCGCGGCTCTCCCGACTCCAAAACGTCGGCGTGATGGCCGAGCGCATTGTAAAACACCCTTCCAGAGCCGTACCGCTTCGTCCATACCTGCGGCATCTTGCAAGGGTTGTCCACGTGCGGGCCGCCCTTGACCTCCGGGTTCGGAAAGCGCGTGAAAGCGAGCACGTTGTTGCCCGGGTCTGTTTGAAGATAGTACTGTTCGCTCACGACATCGAAATCCGCGATACCGTCCGTAATCTCATGCGGGTTCGTCCGGTCGATTTCGATCCTGTACCGCACGCCGTCGTTGCCCGGATGCGCCACCCACTGGCCTCCGGTCATGAATTGCCATTCGGTGTCTTCCCGGAACGCATCGCACATCCCGCCATGGCAGCCGGCCAATCCGATGCCGCGCTTGGCTACCGCTTCGATCACCGGGTCGCGTTGCTCCGCTGCGATCCGACTCATCGTCATGATCGGAATGAGAAGGTTCTGGGCGAATACTTTGTCTTTATCGGCAAAAGCATCGAGCGTGTCGCTCACTTCGACCTGAAATCCTTCGGCCTGAAGTATTTGCTCGAATAGCCTTGCGACCTTGTCCGGCTCGTGGCCGTCCCATCCACCCCAAACGATCAGCGCCTTCTTTCCTTCCGCCATGCCGGCAGAAGGTTACCTCTGCGCCTGGGGAAAGCCCGGCGCGTTCCGGACCAGGTACGCCTGCCCTTGATGGTATGCGGGGTGGAAGGCGAGCCGGGCAAGAGCGCCATCGCCGGTGATGACCGGGCCAAGAGCGCTCTTGATCTGCTTTGAGAGAATCTCGGCGCTAGGCTCGATGATCACCTGTTCGGCCAAATGGCGCGCCTGGGCGAGCGCCTTATGCACCTGTTCTGCGTCTATTTCCGATTCTTCGAAGGGGAACGGATGGTCGTTGACCACTCCTTCAGTCGCGGCCGCCTTCAATCGCTCCTGCATCGCCGACCTCTCAAGTCCGAGCAGTTGCGTGGCAAACGAAACCTCGACCCCCGCAACGTGCAATGCCATTTCGCCTATGCTCAGGGTGCCGGGGTGCAGCCGCCAGCGGAGCTGCTCCGTGTCGAGGTCCGAAACTTCATCCACGAATCGCTTTCGGGACAACGCCCAAGACGTCTCGAAATCGCTCATGGGCACACATTACCTGCGCTGCCGGCTAGTCGTCGAGCACTTGCCGAGCCGTTTTAAAGTGCATTTTCGCGACGTTTGGGAGCACGCCGGCGCCCTCTTTCGCCACGAGTCGTTTCCCGGTCGCGATCACGTTGGTGGCACCTTTCGGAAGATCGATTCCGTGTTCCTCCCCGAGCTTCCTGAGACGAAATAGGAATTCCGCGCGGGCGAGGATCGACGCTGCAGCCACGGCAACGTCCGCTTCCGCGCGCACCATGGAGCGGAACTCGACGCATCGGCCCTTTTCGTATAGGGCCCGCTTCACCGCCGCTCCTCCCGCTGCGAATTGATCGGAAATCACCATGTTCGCCGGCTGGATTTCGAGCACGTTCTCGATAGCCCGGGCGTGGCCCCAAGCCAGCAGCAGGTTTAAGTTCTTGAATTTGGCGTACAGCTCGTTGTACTTTTGCGGGCCTATCGCGATGACCGAGTGTGGGCAAGCCGCTCTAATCTTTCGCGCCAGCGAAAGCGACTGCAGGTCCGTGAGCTTTTTCGAATCCTTCACGCCGTCGAGCTCGGCAAGGTGCTCGGGCCCCACGAAGCACGCAGCCACAACGAGCGGCCCGAAGAAATCGCCCTTGCCGCTCTCGTCAACGCCGACATGGCCTTCGTCCACGGCCACGAGGCTACCATCAGCGAGCTAGAGACCACGGCTTCTGAACGCGCTGCCCGGTATAAAGATCGTAATACAACGGCTTACTGCCGGCCTGCACAACTCGCGGCCCGGTTGGTGGGTCGACTACTTTCACCGGACTGCGGCGCAGAAGACTCGGATCGGCCTTCGTCGTCTGAAGATCGATCATGTCCAGATCCATCCGGTTTCGACTGCCCTTGTCGAGTCCCCCCAGCTTGTGGGCGATGAGGAAATGGGCTTTTGCCTGTGGCAAGTGGCGCGCATCAAAGTCGATGTCGCCGGCGATCCATTGAAACACAGGATCGTTGGGCCTCGCCGCGACCGCGCGCTCGGCATACGCCACGCCGTTGTTATGCGCCCCCCGGTTATAGGCCAGGATCATGTCCACGAAAGCCTCGATCGTCTTGGGCTTCGAGTCGGGTGGAAATAACGGCGGCTCGTTGCCGAGCGGCGTGTAGTACTTCAGAAGCAGGTCGTTGGCGTGCGCCACGTCTTTCCCGGCGCCCAACTTGCGCGCCATCTGCCTGTAGGCATCGATCGTTCCCAGATTGTGCTCTTCGGTCGAGCTCCATTCGTGAGGGTAAACGAAAATCGAACGGTACGCTTCCAGAGCTTGGGCATACTCGCCGGCGTCGGTGTACGCCTCGGCAAGGGTCCAAGCTGGGAAAAACTCGCGGCGAGCGATCATCGCCTGCATCATTTCCGCGGCGCGCTTGGGATTGTGCTGATCTTTCCAAACCCGGAACACTCGATTCGTGTCGGCTCTCCTGATTGCCCATCTCGCCTTCATCGCGGGTGTGGGTGGCGTCTTTGTAATCGCTTTCACCGCACGGACATTCTCGAACGGCAAGAACGCGACCAAGGCGCCTGCGCCTGCCACAAAAAGAATCGGAATGAGGATTTTCATTTTGGTCACCCGTTGCTTACAAATACGTTCTCCCATTGGAGCGTCCACTCTGGCCAGTCGGTCTTCCCGTTGTCCCAGGTTGAGCCGAAGAGCGCGGGCCAAGGGCTTACGGGCGTGCTCCTCGTCGGGTTTGCGTCCCAGCCCCAATTGTCGTAGCTCAAGGGAATCCACTCGGAAGGGTCGGGGTCGCCCGGAAGCACCGCGGGCGGCTGGTACATCAAATGCATGGAAAAGTTGTCGTGAACGTCGAACCCGAGGTCCGAGCTGGTGCTGACGAGAGAGGGCGCGTCGCCGGTGTCAGCATATCTCCGTGTTTCCTCGGTACTATCCGCGACCCACCCGTTTCCGTAGCTCCAGCCCGTCGGAAGGGGGTGGTTAGTCGGATCGTAGGGCCAAGACGTGTCCAGACATAAGGTGGCCTGCGCAGCGGTAACCCAGATAAAGTTATAGCCCTCTCGCCGACGCAGCAGGCTGTTGATAATCTGCGCGTATGCCCACTGACCGTAGTCTTCGGAATTTGTGATCGCAAACAGAGCTTCCGTGCCTACCGCCGATTCCCACTCGACGCCTTCCGATTGATCTACTTCGACGCCGTCCACGTTGCCAAGGTTGTCTGTGTGATAGATGACGGGCGCCCCGTGAAGCTGCGTAAACCAGAAATATGGACCCCACACCCTCACGTTGGCGGTCGCAGTGGCACTGCCGATCACCGCACCGGTCTTGGGATCCGAAAGCGAAACGGCGCACGTAGGAGTATCCGTGTAGAAGGCGCCCGCTCCGGATTTGTCGTAGTAAACGGGCACGGTCGCCTGCGTGTCCCAGCCTTGAGACGGGCCCCAGGTCTCTCGCTTGGCGTAGTAGTCGCCGTTGTTACCGGCGGAGCCGATGGCGCCGTACACGGTATAAGAAAACCAATGCGCCTCGCTGCCGATGTTCGACCAGTCGAAGGCCACAGGCACGAGCGGTCCTGCGCTCACGCCATACACGATGTGCTGCCCAACGAGGCAGTTCAGTGAAGAGTCCGAGGGATCGACGCACGCCCCCGAGACCGTCACCTGAATCGGGTCGGCATGCGCTGTGTAGCCCACTCCAACGCTGCAAGGGACGCCCGTGCCGGTCGCCGACGGTGCGCACGTAACGGTGAACGATGACCCAGCCGTTTTGATCAAGTAATGCGGGATCAGGTTTCCGCTCGCGTCGTATCCGCAATTCTTGGACGTGTAGGGAGGCGGCGAGCTCGTGTGGGTCTGCACCGCGTCTCCGAAACTATTCGAAACGGTCACCGATCCCGAATACGTCCACGCACCTGCAGAGCACGTTTGCGTTACAACCGCATAACCTGGAGCCGTACCGCTTGGACCGGTCCAAGTGAACGTAGCGGTAATGGTTCCCGAGCAGCTAGCCGTAAAACCCGTGCCCCCCGTCCCTAGATTCCGTTTGCCAAGCTGTACGGTCCACTCGGGCTCCCGTTCGTAATGCTCGTCGAGCCTCCCGAATACGAAACGGAGTAGCCCCATTGCGCCGATGCCGCAGCAATGAGTGCGCCGAAAAGCATGAGAACCCACAGCATTCTATTCATGCACGTCACTTGTAACGACCATACTATCACAAGAATCAGTTTAGAATGCTGAATTGTTCAGCATTTTCAAGGCGCACGGAGCCGTGCGAGGGGACCTTAGCACGCACTTGGAAGTAAAGTAAGCGGGAGCGCTCATGGCCGTTCGTGGGACCGATCGTTCGCGGAGTCGCAACGGCGAAGGAATTAGAAACGGAACGCCATCGGCCCCGCGCGCGACGCCCTACGACTCTCGCTTGAAACTTAGCCCGACCGTGACCTGCGCATCGCCGCCGGGAATGCGCATCGAGTCGATGTCGCCCTCGAACGCCACGAGGGCTCCGCTGCCTGTATCCATCTTCCCAGAGCCGTGCGCGGCTATGGCGAAGGGAGAGCCGGTCTCGGCGTACCTCCATTCAAAGCCCTTGTGGCTCGCCTTCACAGTAATGTCGCCGGCTGGGAGTCCGCTCGCCTGCGCCTGAAAGCTCCAACGAAACGTGTGCCCTTGCGAGGCGATCGCGGCGGCAAAAAGACGCGTGATCCTGTCCTGCAGCTCATCACGGACGCCCGTCCACGTCAGCTTTGGCGTGACTAATATCTGCTCAGCGATCGTGCCATTGGGTGCGGGCACGGAGTCGGAGCCAAGTCGGGTCTCCGTGAGCTTCCATGAGATCTTTTGCGAGCCGTCACCGTTAAGAACGAACCCAACCCGCTGAACATCCGAGTAATCGATGTCTTCGCTTCGATTGACGTAGTGCACCGTGAGCGTGCCACTCCAGGCAAAAGCCGCAGCTAAGAGTACAGCGATCAAGGCTTGATCGGCGCCTCGCCCGGCCCGAGGTAGCCCGATTCGCGAGCCTGCTCCTCCTGTCCGATGCTGCTTCGGCGCTGGGCCTGCTGCTGCAAGAGAGCTTCCTGCTTCGACTCGGATAGGCGCATCTCACGCACCTGGCGCGCCGTATCGGCACGCTGCTTGATGTACACGCGCCATGGTTTGAGGCTCAAACCAATGCCGGTGATAACGGCGAGAACGATGATGACTGCGTTGATTCGCGACTTCTTCCGCATGGCTTACGAAACCACTTCGGTCAGGATCATGTTGGTGTTGCCTGCAACGCCGATCGGCACACCTGCGGTGATGATGATCGAATCACCACAGTTCAATCGCTTTTTCCTGAGGAAGGCGTCGACAGCCGAGTGCACGGCCTCTTCCGTCGTCCCATCCATAGGAATCAGCGCCGCTTCGACGCCCCATACGACAGCCATTTGATTCTGTACTCTTTCCGATGATGCCGCGCACAAAATAGGTTGTTTCGGTCGAAACTTGCTCACAAGACGCGGAGTTTGACCACTGCTGGTCGTGGTGACGATCGCCTTGGGATGCAGAAGCTGCGCCAGAGTGGCCACGCTGTGAGCGATCGCATCCGTGTGGCTGACACCGCTCTTGCCGTGCTCCGAGAACATGTGCTCGATGCGCGACCGGTCGAAATGCGCCTCGGCCTTCTCGGCGATGCGCGCCATGGTGCGGACGCAGTCCACCGGATAGCTGCCCGATGCAGTTTCGGCGCTCAACATTAGGGCGTCGGTACCGTCGAGTACGGCATTCGAAACGTCCGTCGCTTCTGCCCTTGTGGGCCTGGGGTTCGTGATCATGCTTTCCAGCATTTGCGTGGCTGTAATGACTGGCTTGCCCGCCCAGGTGCAGGAATCGATGATCTTCTTTTGCAGCAGCGGCACATCCTCGATATCCATCTGGAGGCCCATGTCGCCCCGCGCAACCATGACGATGTCAACGACCTTCAGGATGTTGTCGAGGTCCCGGGTCGCCTCCCTCGTTTCAATCTTCGCGCATAGGCGGATCGAAGGGTCGTACCGATCGACGAGCCGGCGAAGCTCGCGTATGTCGCTGGCGTTCTTGACGTAGCTCAGCGCGATGTAATCGGCGCCGTGCTTGGCCGCCAGCTCGACATCGTTTTTGTCCTGCTCCGTTAGCGCCGGCGTATCGAAGACCTTGTTGACGAGAGTGACCCCCTTATGGCTTCGGAGCATGCCTCCAACGGACACTTTGGCCTCGAATCTTTTATCGTCCTTGGCGGTCACCTTGAGCTCGATCTCGCCATCGCCAAGCAGCAGCTTCGAGCCGACCGTTATCGCGCGCAGGATCTCGTCCTGCTCGATCGGGATCTGAATATCCCTACCCTTTCCGAGCGTGACCTTTTGGCCGGATGCCAGCGTGATGCCGTCGCCCGGAACCTTGCCGATCCGAAACTTCGGGCCCTGGAGGTCGACGAGAATGGCGCACGGCGCGATCTCCGACCGAAGCTCTCTGAGCCAGCCGATCCATTTAGCCCTCGTTTCCCAGTCGCCGTGACTGCAATTGAGCCGGGCCACGTTCATTCCTGCGTCGATCAGCGCCTTGAGGTGCTGCTTGTCATCCACCGCCGGGCCGATCGTGCAAACAATCTTGGTCCGCCGCTTCATACGGTCTCCGTCATGTAAGGAACTATAGCTGCTGAGCGCAGTTCATGAACGAGGCGGTCTGGGAGCTCGATGACCGCCCGTTCCGAGAAGACTTCAGCGCCGCTGTGCGAGCACCGAGGCCGCCTACGAGCACTACGCCCGGCTTGCCGGCACGGCTATCAGCTCTCGAATGACCCCCGCTATCAGGGCAAGTCTTGGACCGAGGTGCCCAGCCGTGGCCCGGTCGCCATCAAAGAGCCAACTAGGTTCGTCGTGCCGGTCGTGGAGGAGCGCGTGCAAGTCGACCGCGAGTTCGAAGCTCCCGAGCAAGCTGGATGCCAAGGGGCTAGGCTGGTCGTGCCCATGATGGAAGAGGTGGTGGTCGCCGAAACACGGCGGATCGTCACAGAGGAGATTCACACTCGGAACGATCTGGTTTCAGCCCCGCACGATCAGACTGTGACCCTGCGGCGAGAGCGCGCGGAAGTCGAGCGCACCGAGCCGCCGTAGCAAAGGAACAGCTCTTTGGGATCGGCGAGCCATCCGCTCGGTTGCCGTACAATCTCTTTGAGAACTCATGCATATCTCTGTTGTCGTAGCTTTGCTAGTTGTCTCCGGCTGCTCGGCTATCCAGACGGTTTCCGATCCGCCAGTAACCATCCGGGAACTGGCCAAGTCGGTCGACCCACAAGTCAGGCTCGACCGACAGCCAGTGCCAGATTCGCAGAACGGCTGGCAGCTAGCCGCTCGCGCTGGGAAGCAGGCGATGACAGTCCATGGGTCGACAGATTTGACGGCCAACCCTTCCACGGAAGAAGTCGAGCAGGCGAAGAAGATGCTCGTAGGGATGCAAGAGAGCTTTCGCTTGCTGCGCAATGCCGCCAGCCGTCCGGTTTGGGCTCCGGCGCCGCCACGCCAAGACGAGATTCCAAACCTGAACGACACCGCCGCGACAACATTTCCCGCTTTCGCGGCGCTAAAAACTCTCGTAAAAGCGCTCACAGTCCAAGCCAGGCTGGAATCGGGGCAAAATGGCGGGAGCGCGGCTCGTGATATGACGACCGCATTTCTGGTAGGCAAGCGCCTCACAGCGGGCCATGGGTCGCTGATCCAGTATCTTGTCGGCATCGCTTGCGAGGCTGTTGCGGCCCGTCGAATGGGCGATATCGTGCACGAGCCGGGGATTGGTTGGTCTGAGCTTCGCAGGATGCTGGCCGCTGTTCAAGCAGACCCTGCGTCCCACTTCGATTCGACACTCAAGGTTGAATTCAACGACTCAGTGCTGCGGACGTTCGCAGGGATCCCCGACCCGGCAAAAGGCATCCCGGCCAAGGTCGTCGCCGACCTTATGAGCTTTCCACCTGACTTCTTCCAAGGCGTGCCGATATCTTACGATCGCCGCGAGACTGCGCGGGATGCAAGCAAGATCGTCGCAGTCGCAATACGGAATGCTCGGAGTCCCTGGAGCCGCCAGGAAGACCTCTCGCCCGAGATCGAGGCGGCGACCAAGGGTTTGCCGGACACGTCTCCGATTGAAAGCGTTGGCACGGGCGCCGACGACAGAAAACCGCTCTCTTCGGAAGATAGTCGAAGTTTGCAGAGAAAGTTCTCCAGCGTGCCGAACTCGTTCGGCAAGCTGTTGATCCGCGACATGATGCCGATTTTCGCTCAAGCTCAGGAGGCCGAATTCCGCAGATTGGCCACCGAGCGAGCTACCGCGGTCGTATTGGCTTCCGCGATCGAGCGCCGAGCGACCGGGCACGGCCCATCAAGGCTCTCCGAGCTTTACCGATGGGGACTTTCGAAGGCAAGCTCGATCGACCCGTTCTCGGGTAGCCAATTCCGGATCGATGCCTCGAGAGGCGTATTTTGGAGCGTGGGGGCGGACGGCAAGGATGATGGCGGCAAGGACCGACCGTGGCACGCGGCCGCCGCCAGAGACTATGTTTGGGCACTTGACGGCCGCTCCACCGGGACCCCGCCGCCTCCCAAGCCGGCGACATCTGGGTATCCGCCCCCGAGACTGAAATAGCCGCCCCATATCGCTCACCCGAGTCAGAATGGAAGCCCATGACTGACGACTTCGTCGTTCGGATTCCCAAAGTCGAGTTGCACGTGCACCTCGAGGGCGCGATACGCCCTGAGACGGTTCTGGAGCTGGCCAAGCGGCACGGAAGGAAGCTGCCGGCCGACACCCCCCAGGGTCTTGCGGAGTGGTACCGGTTTCGAGACTTCCGGCATTTCGTCGAGGTGTACGTCGAAGTCTCCAAATGCGTGAAGACTGCCGAAGACGTGGAAACCATCGCCAAAGAGTTCCTTGAGGGACAGGCTCGACAGAACATTCTTCACTCCGAAATCACCTACACGGCCTCGACGATCGAGACGTTTAACGGAATCCCCTGGGCCGATCAGCTCGCCGCGCTGCAAAGCGCGCTGGCATATGCCCGGGAAAAGCTTGGGCTGAGCGCGGCGTTCATTCTCGATATCGTACGCGGGCACCCGCCCGAGCGCGCGGTCGAGGTGGCCCAGTGGGCCATCGACGCCCACGGCAAAGGGGTTTGCGCTCTCGGGGTGGCGGGCGAGGAATGGCGCGGCGCCCGCCAGTACGAGCGCGCGTTCTGCATGGCGAACGAGGCGGGGCTGCCCGTGGTTGCACATGCTGGGGAGACCGTCAGTCCCGAAAGCATATGGGAGGTGCTGGAGGTTGCCGATCCGGTCCGCATCGGTCATGGCGTTCGATGTCTGGAAGATCCGGAGCTGGTGCGAGTACTCCGAGACCGCCAAATCCCTTTGGAAGTCTGCCCAAGCAGCAACGTGTGCCTCGGCATATTCCCAAGCTGGGAGGAGCATCCGCTGCCCAAGATGCTCGACGAAGGGCTTTTCGTAACGATCAATTCGGACGACCCGCCCATGTTCGGCACGACTCTCACCGGGGAGCTGGAGAGGGCGTCGAGCTATTTCGGCTTCGGTCCGGACATCCTCTGGTCGCTTACGCTCAACGCTGCCAACGCCGCGCTGATTACGGCAACCGAGCGCGAAGTGGTTCTCATGCGACTTCGTGAAGGCTACTCGGCCGCGGGAGCATAGGATCCATTCGCTTACGCCCCGCCGCTATCGAACACCGGCTTCTTCGGCGCCACGTCCGGCTTACCACGTAGGAAATCGAGCCGTGCAGGAACCCATATCCACTGTTCTTTCGTCAGCGGCAGGACCAACATTGTCTGGGCAACATTCCGGGCCATCGAGTATCTACCGTCGCTGGTCAAGCTTGCGGTTAGGTAGGCGTCGATACTTGGGTTCGATGGCTCGAGCTTCCACGCTCGCTCCAGAAAAGCGCTTCCATATGTATTGTAAGTCAGCGAGCTCTTCGCAAGGCATGCTGCCGCTTCAACATCTATGGGGCTAGTTCGGCTCCAGCGCGGCAGCGGAAACTTCGACTGGGGCACGAAGAGGTTGGGGTGAATCGCTTTTTCGCAGAACTCGAGCTCGCCAGGGTAGGTGCGGCCCTGCGATGCCGACAAGGCCGCCAGATGCAGCCACGGTCTCGCCTCGCCAGGCGTTATCCGTCGGAACCTGGTCAGCAGGTCCGCGTAAGCCAGATCCCGATTTCCGATCGCATACTCGAGCGTGATCTGATCCTCGGCGACATAACCAGCCACACCGGGAAAACGGGATTGGTATAGGTCGAAAACTTTCAGCGCGTTGGGCAGGTCGCCTTTCTTGGCGTAGTATGCGGCCCAACGCCTCGAGTGGTTGGCTTCGGAAAACTTCCGATCGTAGTCATAATCGATTCGTCCATCCAAACCCACGACGATTTGTGTTTCTTCGCCCTTTGCGTAGTGAATGCCGGTAGCGGACTGGCCTTGGGGGTCGGATCCTCAGGCGGGAGGAGCCGATCTGTGTGCCACGATGGGCACGCTCTGGAGCAGCGAAATCCCCTCCAAGGCGAGCAGGCGCTCCGCCGACTACGGGGTCGGCTCGGCTGCTTGTCCAAGTCCCGCTCTCGCTATCATGATCGCACTGAGAATCATCATCGAGCGGTCCTCCTGGTACCACACCGGAAACGGCCAGGGGTGGTCGGCGCTCATGCCCCGCCATCGTCGAAAACCGGTCTGATGGGGAGCTTATCCGGTTTGCCGCTATCGTAGCCCAGTTCTTGCTCGAACCACTCCCGCTCCTTTGCGCTCATCGGCTTCTTAACCATCATGCGGATCAGGGTCCGCGCTTTGCCAAATTGCTGCGCCGTCTGATACCGAGACGCGAGCACCGCCGCGATGTACGGGCTTGACGGCGCGAGGCTCCGCGCTCGCTCCAGAAATGGGATGTCAAACGGGGCCTGCGAGCTATAGGCAAGGCATGCGGCTGCCTCGACGTCTTTGGGCTTGCTATGATTCCAATGGGGCACCGAATAGCCGGGAAACGCCAGGCTGGCGTCGGCCAGAATTGCTTTCTCGCAGTATTCGAGCTGGCCGGGAACCACTCGTCCGTTCGCAGCAGACACGGCAGCCAGGAGAAGCCATGGCGCAGCTTGTCTGTCTTGCAGCCTTGCCTTTACGACCCCGACAGTATCCCGAAATGCTAGTGAAGTTCCGCCCGTGAGGTATTCAAGCGCTGGTTGAACTTCGAAGTACGTTAACTTGGCAAGAGGGAGTCCTCGGGCCAAGCGGTCGAACGATTCAAGCGCTTTGGCATATTGCCCAATTTTCACATCGTAATCGACCTTCCTCATGCCCTGATAGGCTGCTTTGTTCGCCCAGACTTCGGAAGGGTCCGGAGGAATGTCAAGCGGAGAGTAGCTAATGCCCGGTGGCACACAGCCGGTGTGAACGTCTTCTACAGAGGACGGTTTTCCTATGCCATCCTGCGGCCCTATCCCATTTGTCGCGTACGATGACGAACTTGCGCCCTCGGAAACGCGGTCTAGCGAGAGCAGCGACGCAGCCCAAGGTGGCACGCCATGCGCGCCCTCTACGAGCACAGCGGTCGCTACTACAATCATTTTTAAAGTAAGCATGTTGTCGCCTCTTGACTTACCACACTGGAAACGGCCAGGGGTAGTTGTCGCTCATGCCCCACCATCGTCGAAAACCGGCTTCTTCGGAGGCACATCCGCTTTGTCCTGTGCCCGTAAGAGCTCGGCCGCAAAATAATTGCGCTCGACCTCACTCAGTGAGCTGGAGATCATCCCCCGGGCCAGCTTCCTGGCCTTCGAAAACTCGCCAGCGACCGCATATCGTGAGAGCAATTCGGCTGCAATTGCTGGACTTCGCGGACACAAGGCCCGTGCTCGTTCGGCAAACTGGACCTCAAAGTTTCTGCGAAACACATAGGCCAGGCACGCGGCTGCTTCTACATCCTTCGGATTATTGGGACTCCAATCGGGTAGGGCGTTCAACGGGCTGGCGCCCAGATTATGGTCAGACTCGATGATCCTCTT
Source organism: Fimbriimonadaceae bacterium (assembly GCA_025934835.1). Classification (GTDB taxonomy): domain Bacteria; phylum Armatimonadota; class Fimbriimonadia; order Fimbriimonadales; family Fimbriimonadaceae; genus Fimbriimonas. The sequence goes on along the minus strand of JAICWL010000010.1, from coordinate 306 downwards.
GCAATATTCGAGCTCGCCGCTAAAAACCTGGCCTTTGGCGGCGGCAACCATCGCAAGTAGCAGCCACGGCCTGTCGCCACTCACGGGCTTGCTGAACGCATCGACCGTATCGGCATACGCATCATCCAGGTCACCGGCCAAGTATTCCAGGGATATCCCGAATTCCGCATAGAAGGGGTTGTCTACGTAAGTCCGGTCATCGATGGGTGTTTGTGCTTCTAGTTGATCGAAGTACCGCAGCGCTGATTTTATTTTTCCCTTTTGGACCAGGAAGTCCACCATTCTGAGGCCGCGGTACATGGTTTT
>JAICWL010000034.1 GCA_025934835.1 Fimbriimonadaceae bacterium | reverse complement strand
GGCTCGGTTCGCTCGAGAGGCGCCTGTTTTGCCATGCGGAACCGAATTGTACGCCTCGCGCAGCCGTTCGCGCATCGGATGCGGCCACCGAGTAACGTAGATCGATGCCCAGAGACGGTCAATTTCCTGCCGGACCCGGAACGTCGCAGCCGATAGAGGTACGAGCCGGAAAGGTTTCGTTCATCGTCGAGCCCGATCGAGGAACGCTCCGGTACCTTCGCGTGAACGGCGTCGAACTGGTTCGATGTGTTTACGCCGGTGTGCGCGACGCGGATTGGGGCACCGTTCAGCCTAGGATCACCTCCTGGCGCTCGGTCGGCGACCGCGGGTTCGAGTTCGAGGTAAGGCACGAAGCGCCGGACTTCGGGTTTAGCTGGCGCGGGCTCGTCGAGTGCGGCCACGACCGGGTTCGATTCGTCATGGACGGCGTCTCCGAGCGCAACTTGACGACGCGGCGCGTCGGCCTCTGCGTATTGCTGCCCGGCAGCTTGGGCGGCGCAGCCTGCGAAGTCGGCCACCCAGACGGGTCGACCGAGCGATGCGCCCTTCCGGACCTGGTTTCGCCGGACGCGCCGTTTGCGGGCATTCGCTCCATCGATCTGGCTCGGGAAGGCGCGAGCTGTCGACTCGAATTCAAAGGCGAGACCTTTGACATCGAAGATCAACGCAACTGGACGGATGCATCGTTCAAAATCTATTCCCGCGTGCCGGACTGGCCGAACGCTTACCGCTTGGTCCAAGGCCAGCGCGTGCGCCACGAGGTCGAAATCACGCCCGTCGAAATCTCTCCGACGGCTCCCGCCTCCGAAGCGCCGACTGAATGCCGCGTCCCCAAGATATTCGTCGAAGGACCCGAGAGCCCGATGTCCGAAGGTGACGTAGAGCTGCTCCGGCGGGCCGGCATCGGCTGCGTATGGGCCGAGCACGGCCGATACATCCCGGGCCTTCGAAGCATCGAAGTGGCCGAGGGCGCGCCGAGGACTCTCCCTCCATCCACGGAGGCGGTCGCGATCTATCCGCCGACCAGCAGCGTCTCGCTGTGCGGCAAGCCGATTCTCCGAGGCGCGAACTCCAATTTCGTCGACTTGAACCGGAACAGGCCCGAGCGCGCCGACGGCGTTTGGTTCGCCGTCGACTCCCAAGTCCATGCGGTCGATGACCTTTCGATCATCGAGACGGTCGAAGGCTTGGAAGCCTGCGTGCGCACCGCGCGATCTTGGAAGCTCGGCCCGGTGTTCGTCGGCCCCGTCCGTTTAAGCTCGAACGAAAGCGACCCCAGGTTAGCTGCGCTCATGTACGCCGGATGGCTCCTTCGGGCGATCGCCGGAGCGGCAAGGGCGGGCGCGGCAGGCTTTACGGTCTTCCGAGCCGACGGGCTCGTTCGAGCCGGCACGGTCCTGCCCGCCTGGCACGTCCTCGCGGACTTGGTCGGGGCCCGCAACATGACCATCGAGCCAACCGATTCGCCTCCGAAGAGCGTGGTCGTAACGCTGGAAGCCGGCGGGCGGCAAAGGAGACTCGTCGCGAATCTGACACCGGAGCCCGTGCAAATGCGTTTGCCTGGCAGCGGCGGACTCGCGCGAGTCCTCGACGAAATGTCCATCGCCGAGGCGTGCAAGCATCCCCTCGAATGGCGCGAGGCGACCCATCCCCTGGCTACGGATGGGCCGCTAGCATGCCTCGCGCTGGGTCCCTACGCGTACGCAAGAATCGACACTTAAGCGAGCCTCAAATTGCGAACAGGTCGGCCGGAGCGTATTGCTGCCCCAGCACGACGCTGGAGTCGCCTCCCACCCAGGTGTCGAGCGTCGCCGCGTAAACCTCGCGAAAGTCTATCGTGTGCTTGACATCCCCGTTCTCGAGATTCGCCAGGTCGGGCACAGGGCCGTGAAGTCCCGGCTTTACCGATGAGCCGATCAGGAACATGGGCGCGGCTGCGCCGTGGTCCGTGCCCATCGAAGCGTTCTCGTGGGCGCGCCGGCCGAACTCGGAGAAGGTCAGCACGACGACGTTCTTGTCCTTGCCGATCGCTTCCATCTCTTTCTGGAATGCGTTAACGGCGTTTCCAAACCCGGAGAGCAGGCGCTGGTGCGTATCCGGCTGGCGAGCGTGGGTGTCGAACCCTCCTGCCGAGAAGTACACCACGCGCGTTGCTGGCGACGTGGCGATGAGTTGCGCGATCTGCTTGAAACCGTTTCCAAACGGGTCGTTGCCATAAGTCTGCTTCGGCTGGTAGTTCTTCACTTGCTGATTCAGAATCGTCATGGCATCGAGCGCGGTCTCGTTCGCTTGCTGAACCGCACGGATGGCGCTGCCCGTCTTGGCGTTCGCGCCCTGCATCTCACGCAGCATCTTCTCCGCGTCCGGATCGCCGATCAGATTCTGCAGGTCGGCAAGAGAAGCGAAGCATGGGATGGACGCGTTGTGCGCCGTAAGCGCAAGAGGCTTATCCGTCGAAAGCCCGAGAGCCACAACCGGATTCAGCGCATGGACGAGCATCTGCTGATCGAAGTGACGACCGATCCAGCCGTACCGCAGAGTCCCCTCGGGACTCGCGGATTGCCAGATATCCATGCTCTTGAAGTGCGATCGATTCGGATTCGGATATCCGACGTTTTGGATGACCGCGACCTTCTTTTGCTGGTACAGCTCGGCGATGCCCGTCAGCGCCGGATGGAATCCCATGTGGTCGTCGATCTTGAGGACGTCCTTCTCGGGAATCCCGATAGTTGGGCGCAGGTCGTAGTAAATCTTGTCGCCGTACGGAATCACGGTGTTCAGGCCGTCGTTGCCGCCTGAGAACTGGCAAACCACAAGCACCGTATCTCCGAGGGACTTCCCTCCTTTGGCCTTGCGGATAACGTCGGCTTGGGCAATTGCCGAAAGCCATCTCGGGGCCGTGAGACCGATGGCGATGATTCCGCCCCGCTTCACGACATCCCTTCTGCTAATTAGATCGCTCATCTCTACCTCGGGACATGGCCGGTTGGCGCAAAGCGCCGAATCGATGCGTGCACACGCCCACAAAAGTCCTGGACGCTGGCCGAAGTTCAAGGTTCACCACAGGTATGATCCGCCCATGCCGGGGCCAGCGCTTCGACCGAAAGGTGTGATCGCCGCGCTGATCCTCGCCGTGATCACCCTCACCGTATTTTATAACCTGCGCGATTATGGACCGGAAAGCGCGATTCGGCGATTTCATGAGGGCCTCGCTAAGCTTATCGGCTCGAACGGGCAGGACGTTAGTGGCGTCGAAGCGGCCGCTGAGCCGCCCCAGAGCGCCGCGAACTTCCAGCTCGTCGTCCAATACGTCCGCGAGTTGGTCGCTCGTGGCATTCCGTACCGCATCATGAAAATGGACCGGGAGCCCGACGAGGTGTCCGCCGCAGCCGTGTACGGTGCGCCGGGAGGAAGGCAGATCGCCATCATCTGGGTGGTGGATAAGGACGGCCCGGCATGGAAAGTCAACATCGACAAGACCGCCACGATTCTTCGGGATCAGCTCGGCCAGTGACCGAACAGGAACCGAAGCGCGCCTCGCGGCGATTGATCCCAGTGGGGGCTTTGGCACGTCGCTTGCCCGTCCTGGTTAAATAGAGCGTTGTATGAATAGGTCTGGCCGCATCAGCCTCGTGGGACTGCTGGGGATCATCGCCGTGGTGGCGCTGGTTTTCTTGCTTTTGTTCGTCCGCGAGGGCTTAACCGCGGTGGGTGAGAAGTTTATGACCGCCCTTGCGACAGGCGATACCGCCACGCTCACCAAAATGTCCTACATGGGCGATACGCCGGCCGACCAAGTTCAAAAGGAGTGGCAGTTCGCCACACAAGTCGCCGGCAAGCATTACCTCTTCTATTGGAGGGTCCTCGGCGCTACCCAGGCCAGCCAAGATCGGGGGTCGATCCGGCTCCAGGTGATCCGCAACGCCGCGAGCCCTGCGGCCTACGAGGAGAACTATGCTCTTCCACTCGTGAAAGTGGGAGACGATTGGAAGGTCGATGTGCGGGGTATTTCGCGGGAGATGTACCCCGGTCTGCCGCGGTGAGCCGGCACGCCCGGCCATGAAGCGGGTGAACGTTTGCGGCACGTCCGGTAGCGGCAAATCGATCCTTTCCCGACGATTGGCCGACATCCTGGGCGCGCGGTACGTCGAACTCGACGCATTCCAGCACCTACCTCGGTGGCAGGTACGGGCCCTCGACGAGTTTCGGGCGCTCGTGTCGGACGCCATACTCGCCGATAGCTGGGTGATCGACGGCAACTATAAGAAAGTGCGTGATTTAGTCTGGCCGCTTGCCGACACGATCGTATTCCTGGACTATCCGTTGCCGATCATTCTGAGTCGGCTCACGTGGCGCACCTTCCGCCGCGGGCTGTTTCGAGAAGAGCTTTGGCAAGGGAACAGGGAGAGCATCTGGAGGCACTTCTTTGTGCCAAAGGATTCGCTGTACTGGTGGGTTCTCTCGACGTACCGACGCAGGCGCGCGGAAGCCCATGTCGCTATGACGGAGCAATTGGCGGCCGGCAAGAACTACCTGCTGTTTCGCCACCCGCGTGAAGCCGACGCCTGGCTCAGAACCATCGAGAGCTAAGTCCCGATCTGCTGATGGCAAGCGGACCCGGTCTCCAACCCGAAGACGCAAAAAGAGCGGCCGCCGGGTTCCTAGCCCTGCGGCCGCAGTGTAGAGCGAATTACGATCCGACGGATTGCGCCGGCTCAGTCTTGCCGGCGGCATCGATAGCGGTGTCCAGCGCCCCGTCGTCGGCGTTGAGCAGCCAGTCGATGAACAGGCTCGCGCTCGCCTTGGTGGCCTCGTCCTCCAGCCCGTAGGCTTCGAGCACCAGCCTCTTCACGTCCGCCAGCAGCTCCGACGGCACGTGACGCTCGTCCGCCTTGGCCAGCATCATCTTCTCCTGGCTCGGCGTCGCCGGCTCTCCGAACATTTTCGGCAGTGGCCAGCGAATCGGCGCGTAGCCGAACGCATCCTTGCCGTCCGGAGCCACGGCCGACGCGGACTTGCGCGCAGAGCTGTCGAACGCCTTGTTCAAGCTCTCGGCAAGCTGCTCGCCTTCGACGGGCTGCTGCGGGTCCTGAAGCGGCCGGTCGGCCTGCTCCATCTCCTCATGGACGTACAGACCGCTCATGTCGGCGGGGAACGCCTTGCGAAGGGCAAGAGCCTCGGCGCACTTGGCCAGCATCGCGTGTGGCATCTTGCGCCACTGGAACCCCTGGGCGTCGCCCGGGTAGTACTCGTCCCAGCGGGCGGTGGCCGTGAATGCGCACCGCTGACCCTGCACCATCTTGTAGACGGTCACGCGCGTCTTGGCGGGATGACCCGAGTCGGTGACCCCGATGAAGTCCGCGTCGTCGTTTCCGGCGTACAGCCCGGTGCGGTCGGCGATCAATCTCAGTCCGTCGATGCCCACCTGCGTCACCCCTTTGCCCTGACGCTTCACATAGTAAATCTGCCTAGCGAGCGGATCGAGACCAGTGCGTTTGCACTGATACAGAAACAGCTCCAGCTCATCGGGGCTCGCTCCGGCGGCCACGGTGCGCTTGATCAGGTCGAGCTTCGACTCCCAGTCTCGTGCGGGAGCCTCCGCGGCAGTGGTAATTCGAAGTATTTCGGCGCTCGGAGCGGCCATGGTTTTGAGACCTCTTTCTTTCATTTGGGACTGGCGTCCAAGGGACGCGGTAGGTGCCTGAATAGTGATTGTCGATGCTCCTATTTGCTTGTCCGGAAATGGACAAAAATAGTAGACAAAGCTATTCATTTCTACGCCAAACAGGTTCATTTTGCTCGTATTCTTTCTGGGTTTTGGGTCCTTGGATTCGGTTAGTTTTTACCAGTCAAACGTATATATAAGTATGAGTGTCGAGGTTCAAATGGCTTTGCCGCTCGATCTAAAGGAAGCGCGGCCCGCGAAGACCATCCGCAGACGCGTGCACCGCGTCCGTCTGGAGCCGAACGGCCTAGGATTCTATGTGTTTCGAGCGCGGTCGTTCACCCGCCGGAGAGGCTGGGTTTACCGATGCGGGGTCAATCCCACTTCAGGCGAGGTCTGGTGCACCTGCCGGGACTTCCGCTACCGCAAGCGGTGGCAGCACCCGAGCTATTCGTACGGCTCCGTGTGCAAGCACCTGGAACGTGCGATCAAGACGGTCCGCAGGGTCGAACGCCACGGCCACGCGATGCCGATGGCAGCCTAACGGCCGGCGTCGAACTTGAAATAGATCGTGGCGCCCTTTCCGATCTGCCCCTCCGCCCGCACTTCGCCGCCGTGCCGGTTCACGATGCGCTTCACCGACGCCAGGCCGATTCCGGTGCCCGGAAACTGCTTGGCGGAGTGCAGCCGTTCGAACGGCAGGAACAGCTTGTGCGCGAATTGGGCATCGAAGCCGGCGCCGTTGTCCTTGATGTAGCACCAGCCGCGCTCGATACCCACTTCCACACGGGGCCCCGCGGCTTCCGAGCTGAACTTCCAGGCATTGTCGAGCAGGTTGACGAGCACCATGCGCAGCAGGCCCGGATCGGCGACGGCCCAGATATCGGGCTGCACCACTAGGTCCACGTGAGTGTCCGGCCACCAGCGGGCAACTTCCTCAGCGATTTCCCGGCTTGTCGAGCTTATATCTACTTTTTGCCGGTGAATGTCCGCTCGAGCCAGCCGGGCGAATTCCAGTAGGTCGTCGATGAGCCGACCCATGCGCTGGGCCGCGGCCCGCACGCGCTCCAAATGATCCATGCCCTCCGGGCCGATCACGTCCGATTTGTCCTCGAGAAGAGCCTTGCTAAAGCCGTCGATGGTTCGCAGCGGCGCGCGAAGGTCGTGCGACACCGAGTAGCTAAACGATTCAAGCTCCTCGAACGCGGCGCTGAGCTGGGCGGTGCGCTCGGCGACCCGCATCTCCAGCTCGCGATTGAGCTCCTGCGCCCGTTCGGCTTCGGCGCGCCGCGAGGCGGTCACATCGGCCAATACGCTGAGGACGACTACCCGGCCATCGTCCAGTCGGGCGCGCGCCGGGGACACCCGAACCCACATTTGGCTGCCGTCACGCAGCCGCACGTTCCAATCGGGCTGATCCAGGAACCCTCCGGCGAGAACCGTCCGGTACGCCGTCAGAGCGAGGGCGCGGTTATCGCGCGGCATGAATGCGGAGAACGGCCTGCCGAGCACCATCGATCGCTCCAGACCCAGCATGCGGCACAGCATCGGGTTGACGTCGAGCACCACAGCCGTTTCGTCCGTGACGCACATCCCGACCGGCGCAGACTCGAAAAGTTGCTCGACGAACACGCTTTCCTGCTCGCCCGCCAAGCGGTCTTTCGTAAATCTGGTCATTGTCGCTCCTTCCATGGCTGCCGAATTCGCTCGGCCCTCCGGCTGTCCCGCATCGTCGCGCGCCGTCTGCAAGTTAGCACAGATAAGCGTGGGATAAACTTGCATAAATTGAAGCCCTGTGTCGTACTGCTGAGCGGTGGCCTGGATTCGTCGACATGCCTGGCGATTGCGAAGAGCGAAGGGTTTCAGCCGCATGCGCTTACCGTGCTTTACGGCCAGCGGCACCAAGCGGAGATCGACGCGGCGAAAGCCGTGGCCGCCTCGCAAGGCGTAACGAGTCACCGGTTCGTTTCGGTGGACCTGCGTCAGATTGGTGGCTCCGCCCTCACAGATTCGATCGACGTTCCGAAAGATCGGAGCGAGGGCGCGATGTCGGGCGGCATCCCGGTCACGTATGTGCCCGCGCGGAATACGATAATGCTGTCCATTGCCCTTGGGTTGGCGGAGATCGTGGGCGCCCGTGACATTTTCATAGGCGTGAACGCCGTCGACTACAGCGGATATCCGGATTGCCGCCCGGAGTTCGTCCGAGAGTTCGAAACCCTGGCGAAGCTGGCCACGAAAGCCGGTGTCGAGGGCGCAGACTTCCATGTGCATGCTCCGCTGATCTCATGGACGAAAGCCCAGATCATTCAGGCCGGGCTGGCGCTCGGGGTGGATTACGGCATGACGCACTCGTGCTACGACCCCGACGACGGAGGAAGACCCTGCGGCAGGTGCGATTCATGCCGCATCCGCATCAAGGCGTTCGAGAGCCTCGGCATGACCGATCCGGTTATGAAGCGCGCGTCGCGGCCTTGAGCGTCCGCACCCATTGAACGAGCGCTTGCCGCCCGGCTCCGCCGCGCCATTCGCGATGCAGCAGGTCGACGAGCGCGCTGCCGATGACCGCCCCATCGGCCACGGAGCAAATCAATCGCACATGCTCCGGCTTCGAAACCCCGAAGCCGACGCACACGGGCTTGTCGGTCTGAAGTTTGATCCGCGACACGAGCCCCGTAACGTCGGGCGGCACCTGGTTCTCGGCGCCGGTCACGCCGGTGCGCGAAACAGCATAAACGAACCCCGTCGTGCGCTGGCACACTTCGCGGATGCGCTCCTCGGTGCTTGTAGGCGCGGCAAGGAAGATCGTAGAGATGCCTGCCCGTTCGCACGCCGCGCACCAGGCATCCGATTCGTCCGGGACCAAATCGGACACGATCGTGCCGCACGATCCCGACTCGGCGCTTCGGAGCGCGAAGCGATCGAGCCCCCGCTGCAGCACGGGATTGTAGTAGCCCATGGTAACGATAGGCGCCGGACTGTCGAATGAGCCGATGGCTTTGAAGATCGACTCCGGCGTTACGCCGTTTTCGAGCGCCCTTTGGCTGCTTGCCTGGATCGTCGGGCCCTCCCCGAACGGGTCGCTAAACGGGATGCCCACCTCGATGATGTCCGCCCCGCCCTCGGCGAGCGCTTCGATAATCGCAGGAAGGTCCTCCAAAGAGGGATCACCCCCGGTAAAAAACAGGACGAGCGCCTTCTCTCCGCGTTCAGTCAGCTCCGCAAACCTTTCCTGGATCGTGTGCACGTGGAATGATTGTGAAGCATCGACCGGGGAGGTTTACCCCCCGGTGACTTCCTCAGCCTCGTCCGGCACTCCGTCTTCCACCGCTTCCAGGTCTCCGTCGTCGGTGGCCTTGACGAGCCTGGCGAAGGAGCGGACCTGGTCGCCCGCAGCGAGGTCGATGAGCTTCACTCCTTGAGCGACGCGGCCCGTCGTCCGGATCGAGTTGACGAGCATCCGGATCCCCTTGCCCTTGGTAGTCATGACGAGCAGCTTGTCGTCATCCTCCACGACCTCCGCGCCGACGACCTTGCCGGTCTTCTCGGTGCAGTTCATCGTGAGGATGCCCGAGCCGGCACGGCCCTGCACTCGGTAGTCCGCGATGGGCGTGCGCTTTCCGTATCCGTTTTCGCTCACCACTAGCAGATCGACGTATCCGGCCCTGCGGGCGTCCTTCTCGAGCTTCTCAGCCCGCTCCGAGTCCTTTTGACGATGGTGCACTCGGGCAAGCTCGAAGAGCGCGAAGCCTCGGCTGTAATCGTCGTCGGCTTCTTTGGCCTGCTTGACCGCCTTTTCGAGCTCGGCGATTGCGCCCTTGACGTTATCCCCTGCCAGCAAGGCATCAGCCTTGCTCAGGCTCTGCTGGGTCTCTGCCGACGGCGCCCGAAGCACCGCGGCGCTGACCACGTGATCGCCGAGATTCCCCGATTTGAACTCGATCGCCCGGACGCCGCCGGCGGCTCTCGATCTCGAGAGTGCTTCCTTCTCGTTGAAGCGAATGGACTGGCCTTCGTGGGTTACCAGCAGAATATCGTCGTTTCCGCGCGAGCGCAGAGCCCAACCAAGCTCGTCTCCTTCTTCGATATCGAAGGCGATGAGGCCGTTATTCCTGATGTTCGCGAAGGCGCTTAGCGCGGTCCGCTTGACCTCGCTATGCCGCTTCGTTCCTTTGCCGCGGGTCACCATGGTGAGGTACCCCTCGGCGTTCAGGTCCTTCACCGAGATGGTCGCCGTCACCCGCTCTCCACCGACGATGCTGATGTAGTTGATTACCGGCATCCCTCTGGCGTATCGCCCACTTTCGGGTAGCTCGTACGCCTTCAGCTTGTACACTCGGCCACGGTCGGTAAAGAAAAGGATCGTGTGGTGGGTGTTGACCTGGAATAGGTGCGCCGGCTCGTCGTCGGCCTTCAGGGTATTGTTCACGCCCTTGCCGCCGCGCTTTTGCTGCCGGTAGGCGTCCATCGAAACCCGCTTGATGTAGTTGTCGCGGGAGATGCTGATGATGCACTCCTCTTCGGGAATCAGGTCCTCGGCGCTGAAATCGCCGACCTCTCTGGTTTGAATCTTCGTGCGGCGCTCATCGCCGTACTTGTCGCGCAGAGCCACCGTTTCGTCCCGCATGACCTTGCGCAGCCGCTCGGGGTCGTTCAAGATGTCCATCAGGTTCTGAACCTTCAGGACGGCCTCCTTGAACCGGTTCTCGAGGTCTTGCTGCTGCAGCCGGGTCAGGTTGCGAAGCGGCATGTTCAAAACGGCGTTCGCCTGGAAGACGCTCATCGCGAACCGGCGTACGAGCTCGAGGCGAGCCGCAGCCGTATCCTCGCTGGCGCGGATCACCTGAATGATCTCGTCCAGGAACCGCCGGGCGATTTGATACCCTTCGTTCAGGTGAACGTCTTCCAGGGCCCGGTACAGCTCATAGCGGGTGCGGCGCTCGATGACCTCTCTGCGGTGCTTGACATACTGGTCCAGCATCACGAGCAGGGGGCAGGTGCGCGGCTGCATGTCCACCAGGCTCAGCATGATGGCGCCGAACGTCGTGCGCAGGTTCGTATGCTTGAGCAGGTAGTTCAGAGCCTTGTTCGGATTGACGTCCCTTCGGACTTCGATCTCGATGCGCATGCCGCGCTTGTCTGAGTAGTCCTGAACGTTCAGAAGGCCGTCGAACTTGCGATCCTTGGCGATTTGGGCGATCGACTTGACAAGGTTCTCCTTGTTGACCTGATAGGGGATCTCGGTCACGACGATCACAGACTTGCCGCCGTCGCCAGGCTCGATGAGAGTCTTGGCTTGGAGGATGATCGAGCCTCGCCCGGTTTCGTAGGCGCTCCGGATGCCTTTCGCTCCCATGATGATGCCGTAGGTCGGAAAGTCCGGACCGGGGAGCAGTTCCATCACCTCGTCGAGCGTGCTCTCCGGCCGATCGATGCGAAGCAAAATGGCGTTGCAAACTTCCGTGAGATTATGGGGCGGCAGGTTGGTGGCCATGCCAACGGCGATGCCCTGGCTGCCATTGCAGAGAAGATTCGGGAACCGGCTCGGCAGAACCGTCGGCTCGTTGGTGGTCTGAGAGTAGTTCGGGGCCCAGTCGACCGTTTCCCGGTCGAGGTCCTCCATCATCTCCATCGCCAGGGGAGTCAGGCGCGCCTCGGTGTATCGCATCGCGGCGGGCGAGTCGCCATCGATGCTGCCGAAGTTGCCCTGCCCGTCGATGAGCGGATAGCGCATCGACCACGGCTGCGCCATGCGGACCAGGGTCGGATAGATGATCGCTTCGCCGTGCGGGTGGAAGTCGCCCGATGTCGATCCGCAGATCTTTGCGCACTTCACGTGGGCGCTGTCCGGCGCGACGTTTAGCATGCGCATGGAGTAGAGCACGCGGCGCTGAACCGGCTTGAGACCATCACGCACGTCCGGTAGGGCGCGCGAGATGATCACGGACATCGCGTAATTCACATACGAGCGGCCCAGTTCGTCTTCGACGTTGACGATTGAGAAATTGGGGTTGGTGTCAGCCACGGGTGTTATTCCATACGTCCGGGAGCCCCATAAAGCTGCGCTCGCGTCCGTGCAGGTTCAATTGTACCTGGACCCAGGCGTGTATTGCCGATCTGAGGCCGCTCTCGAGGGTTAACGCGACTGGGACACGGAACTGAGGGGCAAATTGGCTCTACGGCCAATTTCGAGCGGTCTTCAGGGCGATCGGCCCCAGCATTTCAGACTCGCGGCAGAGCCGAGCCCCCAGCATCGGGCAGCAGTCGAAACGAATCCCGGTCCGGCCACGGCCAGTATTGTCGTCCACGATATAACTTCAGGCTAAAGCCGCTTTGCTGCCGAATTTGCAGTGAGCGGCCCGCTCGCTGCACGCGGCCGCAAACGCATACCGAGCCATAGCGCTGCGCAAGAAGGCGGAGCACGACGCTGCGCTCACGACACCGTGATCACAGCCAGCTCGGAGCGGCGCTCGCGAACTTTGGCGAGGATCGCCGAGTTCTCGGGCAGGCTCAAGTGCGGGTCTCGTTCGATTAGCGCGATCGCCGCCTCCCTGGCGACTTCGAGCATTCGCGCGTCCTGAACCAGGTCGGCGATCTCATAGTCCGAGTTCCCCGACTGCTGCGTGCCCGCCATCTGACCGGGACCGCGCAGCCGAAGGTCGACTTCGGCGATCTTGAACCCATCGCCGGTTTCTCGCATCGTCTCCATTCGAGTTCGCGAATCTTCCGATTTGACGTCCGCGATCAGCACGCAGTAGCTTTGGACGTGGCCCCTGCCGACGCGCCCCCGAAGCTGATGGAGCTGCGACAGCCCGAAGCGGTTCGCATCCTCGATGACCATCATCGAGGCGTTCGGCACGTCCACACCCACTTCGATAACCGTCGTGCTCACGAGCACGTCGAGCTCATGGGCGCGAAACGCCGCCATCACGTCTTCCTTCTCTTTCGGCTTCATTTGGCCGTGCAGCAACCCGACGCGAACATCCGAGAACACGCCGGCACTTAGCCTGCCGAACAGCTCTTCAGCGGCCTGGGCCATCATGGTTTCGCTCTCGCTGACCATCGGACAAACCACATACGCCTGCCTGCCCTCGCGCACGAGGCTGAGCACTCCCTGGTATACGGCGTCGCGGTCTCGGGTGGGCTTCCAATGGGTCTTCACGGGCCGGCGGCCAGGCGGGAGTTCGTCGATCACCGAGGTGTCGAGGTCCCCGTAAAGCGTCATCGTCAGTGTTCGCGGAATCGGCGTCGCGGTCATCACCAGCACGTCCGGATTCCCTAGCCCCTTGTCCCGCAGCGCCTTTCTCTGCAGAACGCCGAAGCGGTGTTGCTCGTCGACGATGACGAGACCCAAGTTTCGAAATTCGACACCCTCTTGGATGAGCGCATGCGTGCCGATCGCGATATGCGATTCGCCGGATGCCGTGCGTTGGGCCGCCTTCCGCTTTTGGGCCGCGCTGAGCTTGCCCACGAGCAGCTCGACGGTGATGCCGAGCGGGCCAAACAGCCGTTGAAGCTGTGCGCTGTGCTGCTCGGCCAGAAGCTCCGTCGGAGCCATGAGCGCTGCCTGATACCCGCTCCGGACGGCGGCACGCATGGCGCAGGCGGCGACGGCGGTCTTCCCGGAGCCGACATCCCCCTGCACCAGCCGGTTCATCGGATGGGGCCGCTCCATGTCCGCCCAGACCTCGCCGATAACCCTGCGCTGGGCGGCCGTCAGGTCGAACGGAAGCATGCGGTGAATCTGCTCCCAAAGCGCCTCTCCCTCGCGCTTCTCGACCTGTTCCCGAACGAACAGGTGAGGCGCCGGAGATCCGTCGTCCGTTTCCGGGTCGGCAGGCGTCGAGTCCAGCAGCGCCGAAATGGGAAACGAGATGCCGAGCTCGGCATGGGTTTCTGCGCGCCTCATCGCCAGCGATACCTGCATGTAGAAGAACTCTTCGAAAACCAGTCGCTTTCTGGCGCGAAGCCGGTTGCTCTCAGAGCTGGGCCAATGAATCTCCTGCAGGCACCACCGAATCGGCTCGAGGTCCTGGTCCTCCAAGATCGAGGCAGGCAAAGGGTCTTGGACCGCCGCGAGGTACTTGTCGAGCGCCGAGCGGGTCGCTCGCCTGACCGTCTTCTGGAACAGGCCGTCCGTTAGCGGATACACGGGAACGATGCGCGCGAAATCCTCGGGGTCGTCCTCCTCGCCGACAAACTCCCACTCGGGCCCGGCAATCTCCAAATGGATGCCGGCTTCCTTGACCTGACCGTAGGCGATCACCTCTCCGGAGCCGCTTTCCAGCGCGCGCTTGATCCACGGCTGGTTGAACCAGGTGAGGGTGATCGAGCCGGAGCCATCCTGAACGATGGCTTTGAGAATGACCATGCCGCGCTGAGTGGGCCGCGAATCCAGCTTCACGATGCGGCCCCGCACGGTCACCCACTCGCCGATGCGCACGGAAGAGATCTTCGGGATTCTCGACCGGTCCTCGTAACGGCGCGGCAGGCGGTGCAGCAGGTCTCGCACGGTACCGATGCCCGCCTTCTTTAGGCTCACCGCTTGGCGCGGGCCAACGCCTTTCAAAAACTGAACGTCTGTATCGAGAGCGGATGCGGCTTCTTGCATAGGACCGTTCTAATGTCTACTAGTATTCCCGATGCGCGCCGGCGGCGGGCTACAATCGGCTATGCCAGACGATGGTCCGAACGGAGGGCACGAGCGAGAACCCGAAGGCGGCTCGAACGACAAATCCGGTCCCGAAGGATTTCCTTCGGACGAAGAGATCGAGAAGCGACTCCGCAGGGCTGCCGGAGTGCCCGAGCCGGACGACGACGAGCTCGAGAGGCGCTTGCGCGAACTCGGTGTTCTAGGCGACGACGCCGATGAGGCAGACCCCTTGGCAGAACGGATCAAGGCGATCAAGGAGCCTGCGGGAACGGCTGCATCGCGGCTTCCGGAGGTGCCGGATTGGGAGTTCAATCGACCGAAACTCCCCGGGCAGAGGGATCCCGAGAAGGGGGATGCCTACCTTGGAGTCGGCGTTGGACTTTCGGTTGCCTACACGCTGATCGGCGCGATTTTGGTCGGCTTCGGCATCGGCTGGCTGATCGACCGGAGTTCGCACGGATACATCGGCCAGGCGCTTGGAACGCTTTTGGGGGCGATCGCCGGCATCGCGGGCGCCGTATTCACCATCGTCCGAGCGCAGAAAGGCAGGTCCTGAGATGCGCAGCCGCCAGGTGGCAGCCACAGGCGCTGCACTCGGCGCAGGGCTGATAGTGGCCTCCTGGATCATCGGCGGGACGCCGACGGCGATCGGGTGCGCTCTTGGAATTGGCGCCGGCCTGTTCGGAATCGCCACCCTCTATTACTCCGTTTGGCTGCTGCGCGGAGCCGTCCACGCCCGGCCGCTCGGCATCGCCCTCATCGTGCTGGGATTTCTTGCGAAGTTTCCCGTAATAGTGGTGCTCGGCTACCTCGCGAAGAGGCAGGGCTGGGCGGCTCTCGGATGGTTCGTCGGAGGGCTTGTATGGGTATACTCGGCCGTGGTCTGGCGGGCTTACCGTTCAGGCTTCTATTCACAATTGGACCCATGAACGGAGCCCTACAACTGTTTCCAAGCTTGCTCGGCGAGGCTGCCGCGGCAGAGCCTGGCGTACCTATGTCGCTGGTCTTCGTGGCGATCATCATCGCCATCACCTTGGGACTGTTCGCCTACGCCCGCAGAGGGTATTCGAACCCTGTGTTCAAGGGTCCTGTGGTCGGCGGAATCTCGCTCTCGGGCATGGCGGAGCAGCTCTACCTCTACATGGAGCACTTCGCACTCGGCATCATCGGTCCGCACGGCAGGAAGTACATCACCGTTCTGGCCACTTACTGGTCGTTTATTTTCGTGGCCAACGTGTGGGGATTGTTCATCGAGTACACGCCGACCGCCGACTTCAGCCTGAATCTCGGGATGGCCATCGCCGCCGTCTTTTACGTGCAGTACGAGGGAATCCGGCACAACGGCATTTGGGGCCACTTCAAGCACTTTGCCGGCCCGAAGCTGACCGGCATCATGGTGCTCGTGACGGCGCTGATCTTCCTGATCGAGATCATCTCCGAAACCATGAAGATGCTCTCGCTTTCGCTGCGGCTCTACGGCAACATCCACGGCGGACACGAAGTCGTTTCGAAACTAAACGACCTCGGCCAAGTGGGCGGCTGGAACGTACCCATCGGCGGCCTGCTCATCCCGATCAAGCTGCTCACTTGCGTGGTGCAGGCGCTCGTGTTCACACTGCTTCTAGCCGTGTACCTTGGCCTCGTGACCCACCATGAAGAAGAGCCAGGCGGGCAGCACTCCGCTTCCGATGAAACCGGGCGCCTGTTGGAGGGCAACCCCCACGCGCTCGAGGCTCACGCGGTCTAATCGATTTCGTCATCGACGAATAACCTTAACTCAACAACAGCACTCAGAAACAACCGGAGGAATCGTTAAATAACATGCTCGGATTAGGAATCGGCCTTGCAGTTGGCCTGGCGGCAATGGGAGTCGGCATCGGCCAAGGCATTACCGGAAACGGAGCAATGCACGGAATGGCTCGACAACCCGAAGCTTCGGGACGCATTCAAACTGGAATGCTCATCGCCCTGGCCTTTATGGAGCTCGTGTTCTTGCTCTCGTTCGTCACCGCGCTGATCTTGCAAGGCAAGCTCACTACAGGGGCGTAATATCGAATCCGGGCGGCGAGCGGAAGCCAACGGCATCTAAGTTCGCCGCCCTTCGATCACATCACCATGGCAGACCACCACAACGCGCCGCAAAAGGCGGGCGCCCCCTGGCTCGGATATGTCGTCGGGCTGATCCTGCTCGTCGTCGGAGCCACGATCGGGCAGCAATGGGAAGTGCCCGTCCCGGGAATTCCCTTGAACCTCGGCAAGACCGTGGCCATGATCGGCATTTTGCTGATCCTGTTCCCGATCGTGCGGATGTTCTACACGGAGCCGCTCGCCCAAGCTATTCAAGAGCGAAACACGCACCTGGAAAACACATTCTCCGAGGCCGAGAACCTTCGCGCGGAAATGACCCAGCTTAGAACCGACTACGAGCGACGCCTCAACGAAACCGAGGCGCGCGCCCGCGATCAGATCCAAAGCCAAATCAAGGAAGCGCAGAACCTACGGCAGCAGCTCATGTCCGAGGCCACCGAACGCGCCGACGAAATGGTTCGCAGGGCGCAGGAAGAAATCGCCGCCGAACGCGACAAGCTGATCGGCGACCTGCGCACGCACGTCGTGGACCTCACACTTGCCGCGGCCGAAAGGGTGATTGGCGAGAACATGACGACCGAGCGAAACCGCAGGCTCGTCGAAGACTTCATCGAGAAGGTCGAGGTGGCGCGCTAGCCGTGCAAGACAGCAGGATCGTCCGCCGATACGCTCAGGCGGTGTTCGGCGCAGCCGCGCAATACGATGTCATCGCCGCCGTCGAGGACGATCTCAACGGCATCGTCGGCCTCCTGGAAGCGGATTCCAAGTTCCGCCACTTCCTGTTGGCGCCATATACGAGCCGTGAGGAGAAGGCCAAGGTCCTCGACCGGCTGTTCTCGGACCGAGTCACCGCGCTCACTATGCAGCTCCTGCGGGTGATGCTCGAGAAAGGACGCGAAGCCGAGATCACCGGAGTCCGCGACGAATTCGTGCTTCTGCGCAGAGAGCGCGAGCGCATCCTCTACGCCGTGGTGACATCCGCGGAGCCGCTCGACGACGACCAGCGGAAACGCCTTATCGCCAAGCTATCGAGCGTCATGAATAAGAAGGTGGACGCGGAATTCCATGTAGAGCCGAATCTCGTCGGCGGAGTCAAAGTCGCGTTCGAAAGTTACGTGCTCGACGGAACCGTTCGCGAGACCCTGAGCAAGCTCCGGGACCGGCTCCGACACGATTTGCTGAAACAGGGGGCGCAGGGGACGGGAAGCGAGTGATGCGCAACGCATAGCTCGCCACACCAGCCGACTGGTTTCTCGTCACCTATCACTCGTCACTCGAATCACAGAGAACAACATGCCCATCAGACCGGAAGAGATCACAGACATTCTCCGCAAGGAGCTTGACCAATTCGACAGAAAGGTCGAAACCGAACAGGTAGGAACCGTCCTGCAGGTCGGCGACGGCATCGCACGCGTGTACGGCCTTCCTGGCTGCCAGATGGGCGAGCTTCTCGAATTCCCCCACAACATCATGGGCCTCGCCCTCAACCTGGAGGAGGATTCGATCGGTGCGGTCATCATCGGCGACGACACGCTCATCAAAGAGGGCGACACCGTCCGCCAGACCGGGCGCATTATCGAGATCCCGGTCGGAAAGGCACTTCTCGGACGCGTGGTGAACGCGCTCGGAGAGCCGATTGATAACCGGGGACCGGTCAACGGCGAAGCCTTCGCTCGCCTCGAGACGATCGCTCCCGGCGTAGTCGACCGCCAGCCCGTTACGGAGCCCCTGCAAACCGGCATCAAGGCCATCGACGCCATGATCCCGATCGGGCGCGGTCAGCGCGAGCTCGTCATCGGCGACCGCCAGACGGGCAAAACCTCCATCTGCGTCGACACGATCCTGAACCAAAAGTACACGCACGGTCCCGGGGAGAGCCCAGTGTATTGCATCTATGTGGCTACCGGACAGAAGATGGCGAACGTGCGGCGCGTCGCGCAGACGCTCACCGATCTCGGCGCCATGGAGTACACCTCGATCGTCGCTGCGTCCGCGTCGGACTCCAACGCCATGCAGTACCTCGCGCCGTTCGCCGGCGCCGCGATCGGCGAGTATTTCCGAAATAACGGCATGCACGCCCTGGTCATCTACGACGACCTTTCGAAGCATGCGCAGGCTTACCGAGCGCTCTCGCTTCTGCTGAGGCGCCCGCCGGGACGCGAAGCGTATCCGGGCGACGTTTTCTACCTCCACAGCCGATTGCTCGAGCGCGCGGCCAAGATGTCCGACGAAAAGGGCGGTGGCTCGCTCACGGCACTTCCGATCATCGAAACACAGTCCGGAGACGTCTCGGCGTATATCCCCACGAACGTGATCTCCATCACCGACGGGCAGATCTACCTCGAACCCGACCTGTTCTTTGCAGGTGTGCGGCCCGCCATCAACGTGGGAATTTCGGTAAGCCGCGTCGGAGGCAACGCCCAGATCAAGGCCATGAAAGACGTGGCCGGCAAGCTGAAGCTTGAAATGGCGCAGTACCGTGACGTCGCAGCCTTCAGCCAGTTCGCATCGGACCTCGACAAAGCCACCCAGATGCAGCTCATCCGTGGCCAAAGGCTCACGGAGCTTCTGAAGCAAGACCTCGCCACCCCGTACGACGTCGTGGATCAGGTGATCTCGCTGTTCTCCGGCGGCACGGGCGTCCTCGACGATCTCACGAACGACCAGGTGAAGCCGTTCGAGGCCGGCCTGCTCAAGTATGTCCACGACAAATACCCGGACGTGGTCGAGAACATCCGCACGACGAAGAAGATCGCGCCCGATGTCCAGGAGACTCTGCGAAAGGCCATCACCGAGTTCGCATCCCAGTTCGGCGAGAAGGGCTACACCCAATACGATGTGCCTGCCAAGGGACCGGATGACGCGGTCAAGGACAAGCTTCAGGGGGTCAAGGCCTAACACTCGATGGCAACCTTAAAAGAGATCAGGGCCCGCATCAAGGCCGCCAAGAACATCCAGCAAATCACGAAAGCGATGAAGCTGGTGTCGGCGGCACGCCTCAAGAAAGCGACGGATCGGGTCCTCGAAGCCCGGCCGTACGCGGACAAAATGCGCGAGCTTATGAGCTCGATCTCCGAGGCCGGCGAGCTGCCCGACCATCCATTGCTGGATAACCGGCCCATCCGAAACCTCGCGCTGATCCTCATCACCTCCGATCGGGGCCTGGCCGGCGCTTACAACACGTCGCTGATCCGAAAGGCCACCGAGTTCATCCGCAACGCTTCCAGCCCGGTCAAGCTGATCACGGTCGGCAAAAAGGGCACTCAGTTCTTCGGCAAGCGCGGATACGAGGTGGTGTTCTCCAGAAGCGTGCCCGCGAGCGGCGCGGTTTTCTCCGACGCGGTCGAAGTTGCCCGGGCGGCGCGCGAGCTTTTCGAATCGGGCCAGGCGGATGCCATCCATATCTGCTACTCGAAGTTCCATTCGGCTATCCGGCAGGTGCCGCAAATCGTTCAGCTCCTGCCGATCCAGGCGCCCACCGGCGACGCCGCCGCATCGAACGTCTCGTACGAATTCGAGCCGGAACCCGAAGGTTTGCTCGGCACGCTGCTGCCCCGGTACTTCCTGACGCTGGTCTGGCAGGCCCTCCTGGAGTCCACGGCATCCGAGTTCGGAGCCCGCATGACCGCCATGACCTCCGCCACCGACAACGCCGGCAAGATGATCCAGACGCTCACCCTTCGCGCGAACCGCGAGCGCCAGGCGGCCATCACCAAAGAGATTCTGGAAGTCGTCGGCGGCGCGGAAGCCCTGAAGTCCTAGTCTTTCTGGCGAAGAAGACCGGCTGTGTCGACGTCCGCCACGTGGTACACGGTTTGCCCCTTTTCCGGGGTGAACTGTACGTTCGCCAGATTCTGCTTGAACTCCTCGATGGCTGCCGGTACCTTCCCCTCGCCGATCTTGCCCGAAACGAGCACAACGACCGACGTATTCCCCTTGATCGCGAAACCCACGATCACGTTGTCGTCGCCCAGGTGCCGCCGCGCAAGGAAAAACTCGGCGCCGCGCGCCTGAACCTCGCCCAGTCTCTCGGCATTCCACTCGCTCCGCGTGGCGTTGTTCGTAATCACATACCCCTGCGCCAAGTCCGCGGCGTGGATTTGCGGAGTCGGGTTCTGATCGAACTGGAACTGGCTCGCCTCGGCCTTCAGCGTGAGCGGCTGGCCGTTCTTGACGAACTCGAATAGATGAACCGCGCTGTGCTTTCTCGGAGACCACCCTGGGGGCGTTTCGAGAGATATCGTATAGGTGGCCACGCTGGCGGCCCTATCGGAATCCGCCTTCCATCGCACGTATGCCGCTCCTCCTAGCACGGGCAGGGCGCAAAGCGCCATCCGGCCGACACTGCGCCTGCCCGGTAGCTGGAGCGGCTTCACGGCATTGTCACAGGTCCGTCATGTCCTGCTGCTGCAGGTGGATCTGCCGAAGGTAGTTCTCGAACTCCGGCAAAGTCGGATCGATGCTCCGCACCTGGCTGTCGTCGCCCGACAGACTGATCAGCAGCGTCGTGTTCCCTTTCACCGCGTACGCCGTGACGACGCACTTCCCCTTCCTTTCGCGGCGGATCAGCGAATAGGTGACGTCCTTGCACTCGATCGATTGCAGCTTCTGCGCGGTCCAATCCTTCATATTCTCGCGCGTCGCCTCGATGTAGTACTCGGCCAAACCGGCGGCGTCGAGCTCCGGCGTTGGGTTCTCATCGGCGATGATCTGGTTCACGGCGCCTCGGAGCAACAAGTGATTCGTCTTGTTTCGGTACAGGAAAAGAGCTTGGGGGCTGTGATCGATGGCGTCCCACCCTGACGGCTGACCGAAAACGACCTTGTAATTCAGGATCGATTCCCGCCGCGCTTCCTCCCGCTTGGCTAAGACGTAGCCTCCGGAGCAAAGAGCAAGTACCAATACGACCACGAGCCATCTCACGTGCGATCGGCGCGCAGGGGGGCTAGTGTCCGCGTCCATAACCAATTCTATGATGAATTTTGCCAGGTTGGTGCGATTTGAGCGCACTACTCGTTCAAAAGCCGCTCCAACTCCTCTTCCGATGCCTCGCGGATCTGCTTGAACATCCGCTGCTGCTCTTCTTGCTGGCGCGACCGTATCTCGCGCTGCAGCCTCCCCTCCAAGAACCGCACTCGATCCTCGCGCGTCTCGCACACCAGCCGAGGCACCTCGGTCGGCCGCCCGTCCTTCAGCGCGACCATCGTCACGCGCGCCGTATTCGTATGCCTCCTGGTTTGGCGAAAAATGTTTTCGGCGTAAACCTCGATCGTCACTTCCATGCTGGTGCGGCCCACATAAGTGACCCAGCCGACGAGTTGCACCACCTCGCCGACCTCGATCGGCTCGTGAAAATCCACGCGGTCGATGCTGGCCGTGACGCTGATCTCCCCGCAAAACCGCGCGGCCGTGGTGTAAGCGCACAAGTCGATCAATGACAGCAGCGACCCTCCAAACACCTTGCCGATGAAGTTCGCGTCCGTCGGCTGCATGATCTCGGACATTTCGGTGCGAGTGGAGGAAACGGTTTTGGGCTGCAAAGTCATGGTGATTGTCTAAAATCAGAATCTCATCGAAAAGCGCTTTGGCGGAAGATCGTCCGGATCAGTCTGACCCGTCCCATGCATGAAAATCATTTCTCATGTCTGCTTCCGCTGAAAAGACCGTTGGCTGCGTGCTGGTGGCGGGACTCGTTATCACCGTCGCATCCGTCGGCGCTGCATGGCTCTTCTCCGTCGCGGGAATCTACCGAGGCACGTTCACCAGGGAGCCGATCACGAACAGAATCACCGATGCGGGCACCCTGAACCTCGTGCCGCTCGCCATAACGTTCATTCTCATCGGAGTCCTGATGATGGGAGGGGCGGTCGGCTACGGCCTCTGGCGCGAGGCGAACAAGAACAAGGGCCCGACCGCCGATTACGAGGGCTCCAAAGTCCTCGCCCGCTACGCCTATAGCCGGCAAGGCCAGCTCCTCACAGCCGAATGGGAGATCGAAAGCGCCGACGATCCCAAATACTACGTTCGCATGAGGCTCCCGTCCGGCGAATCGGTGGAACTGGAATGCGCGCCGCAGACCTACTTCCAGGCTGGCGAAGGCATGACGGGCACCGCCCGAGTGCAGGGAAAATGGCTCGGGCAGTTCTCGCAGCAAGTCGGCGCTCCGATAGACCGTCCCGAATAAACCGTCCCGCCAGTCGGTTCTACAGGGGCAGCGCGCACCGGTCTTGCAGGCCGCTCTCGCGCTTTGAGCCTGTCAGACCCACAATATCGGTATGGGGTCCAAGACTCTGATGATGTTCGGCGTGGTGGCGGGCTCCACAATCGGCGGCTGGGTCCCGGCGTTGCTTGGCGCCGACCTGTTCTCGGTGTGGGGCATCGTCGGCAGCGTGGTGGGCGGAGTCGTCGGCCTCATCGGCGGCTATCAGCTCTCCGAAGCCTGGATCGACTAACCCGAAAAGCATCCGCCGGTCCAACACTCCGCCGCGCCCCGCTCCCCGCGGCACAACCGCTGAGCTTCCGACCAGCCAATCCCCTCTCCCCGAGGGAGAGGGGCAGGGGTGAGGGTTTCCGGAGCCCTTCGCCCCGAGGGAGAAGGGTTGGGATGAGGGTTAGAAAGCCTTCCGGCTATCGAGAATCGTTGCTTCAAAATGACCCCCCTCTCCCCGGGGGAGAGGGGCAGGGATGAGGGTTCGAAGGCTACAGAAACGGAGGACGGCTTGCGGCATCTCCGTGCTCTCAATCGGCTCCGTGAGCAACGCATTACCCGACAAAACCGCGCACCAACCGCCACGATCCGAAGCTTCCGACAGCAACCCCCGATCGGCAGAACCGTCTCCGCACGCAAAACGCCTTACCCGCTCACAGCGGCCGGCCGCTCAACCCGGGCTCGGGGGTGAACAGCACCCAATCGACCTCCGGAACAGCGCTAGCCATGGCCGATCGCAGAGCCGCGCAGCCCGGATGCTCCGTGGCGAAATGCCCTGCGGCGATGAGCGCCATGCCGGATTCCGAGGCTTCGAGCGCCACATGCTGCTTCACCTCGCCGGTCACGAGAACGTCCGCGCCCGCGCGCTGGGCCGCCATCCACTCGCCATCGGCCGCTCCCCCGGCGAAAGCCACCTTGCGAATTCTGCGGCTCGGCTCGCCCCAAGCCCAACAGCGCGTCATTAGAACCTCGTCTGCCCGCGAACAAAGTTCGCCGAGCGAAAGAGCTGGCACCTCGCCGATTCGGCCAATGGGCTGTTCCCGCTGGGCACGGAGTCGATAGAATTCGTACGCTGGCTCTTCGTAGGGGTGGGCGCCACGCAGCGTCCGCTCGGCTCGCGCCGCAAGGCCCTCCGGCAGCGACATTTCCACCCTCACTTCGGCTACCGACTGTCGGCCGCCGGGCTCGCCGACCGTCGGGTTCGATTCCGGGCCGCACACGAAGTTGCCACGGCCCTCGCCCACGAAAGCGCAACGCGTATAAGCCACGATCACGCCGGCGCCGGCTTCCGACAGAGCATCCACGATCGCGTCTGCATGCTCTGGCGGACACGTGAAAACCAGTTTGAGCCCCTGCACGTCCGCGCCCGACCCGAAGTTCGACGCATGCTCGACTCCGAACAGCCGCGCCAAAGCGTCGCTCACGCCTCCTCTGGCCGAATCCCAGTTGGTATGCGCCGCCACGAACGAGATGCTCGAGCTTGCCAGAGCCAGTATGGTTCTGCCCACGTGACTCCTGGAATCGACCGACGCGATCGGGACGAAGATCAGCGGATGGTGGCTCAGAAGGAGCTGAGCCTGCTGGGTTTTCGCAAATTCGACCGCGCCCAAAGAGCGGTCGAGGGAAACCACCGCGCGACGGATCTCTTGGTCCAGGTCACCGACCTGCAAACCGACTTTGTCGAATTCGAAGGCGTACCGGGCCGGAGCAACGGCTTCGAGGGCGTCCAGAATCGCGCGCAGCTTCACTATCGACCATTGTGGTCGATCCGCCCTCTCATAAAGACGGAGCGGGGGCCTAGACCCCCGCCGTTCCTAGCTCCTGCTTCACTTGGACGCTCTGAGTTCGATTTGTATGATTTCCAGATGAATTGCCACGTGTCGAACAATACTCAGCCAGCTTCCGAAGCGCCCGTTCAGAGGTTTTGTCGAGCAGATTGGGACTAGTCAAACAAAGCCCCAAGAGCGCGAACGCCTCCTCTTCGGTGAGCCTTAGCCCGCCTGGATCAGGTCCAGCAGTCATAGAGCCCTCCTATGCGGATTGCGCGATAGTTATGATAGACGCCAATACAGCCGAATTGATCCCAGCTTTCTTCGGAAACTTCGCTCAGCCCCCAGAGCGCTCGCCCAGGGCCCGTAATCTTTCGGGTGCGCCGCCAAGCTATACTCTGTCGATGCCCCGTGGCGAGTATTTGCAGTACGGTGGCCAGGCAATCATCGAAGGAGTGATGATGCGGTCGCCGCGCTACTTCTCGGTGGCGTGCAGGGCGCCAAACGGCCAAATCGTGGTCGAGACCGAAGCCATCGAGAAAACCTGGATCGGACGGCAGCGCTGGTTGAAATGGCCGTTCCTCAGGGGCTCGCTTGCCCTTCTCGATTCGATGGCGCTCGGCTCGAAGGCGATGCGCTTCGCCACCTCTGTCCAGATGGACCCGAAGTACCAGGAGCCAGGCGGGGAAACCGTCGCGGCGCCGAGCAAGCGGGTTCAAGATGCCACGGTTGCCGGCACGATGGTCTTGGCCCTCGTTATCGGATTCCTCATCTTCAACTATCTGCCAAACGCCTTGGCGGAGTACAGCCAGCGAGCCATGGGCGCCCACAGCGGCGCTCGCATCAACTTCGTCGCCGAGCTCATCAAGGCGGTGCTGTTCATCGGCTACATCTGGGCGATCGGGCAGTTCTCCGACAGCATCCGCGACGTCTTCCGATACCACGGCGCAGAGCACAAGGCGATCAATACGCTGGAACATGACCGTCCGCTGATCATCGAAGAGTGCAAGCTGCAAACCCGTCTTCATCCGCGCTGCGGCACGAGCTTCGCCATCATCGTGTTGCTGCTCGGGTTCATCGTGTTCATTCCGCTTCCCCGCTATCCGGTCACCGGCCATCAGGGTAACCCGTTGGTGGACGTAACCGTCCGCGTGCTCATCGAGATAGCCATCCTGCCCTTCATCGCCGGTATCGCGTATGAGCTGCTGCGTATCGCCGGCAAGTTCCGAGACGACCGACTCGTGAAGATGCTGTTCTCGCCCGGCCTCGCCACGCAATATCTGACGACCCGCGAGCCCCGTGAAGACCAAATCGAAGTAGCCCTGGAAGCTCTCAAAGCTGTCGTCGAAGCCGAGGAGTCCCACCCCAGCGCTACGAAAGAGGAAAGCAACGTCATCGAATCCACCCCGCCCGCCGTCGCAGGCTAGCGGTGGCTGCGGTTCAGTGCCGGGGGTTTGCTGTCCGTCCCAGCATTGACACCGAGCCTAAAACGAGAACTCGCCGCTCCCTCCCCTACGAGCCCAACGTAAACCACGTGGCCCACAACGCCACGTACGCCAGACTGCCCGCCAGGCACGCCTTCTGCACGAAGTCCTTGTTCTTCCTTGCGTACGAAGCCATGACGGCCCAGGAGACCACTAGCGTGAGCCCCTTGGCGATAGCGAAGCTCCACTCGCTGCGCTCGATGAAAAAGCGCATGAACGGGTTCATCTCGGTGATCAGGCCGTGCGCGTGCAGAGTCGCGGTGGCGATCAGGTCGATGAGGCCGATGCCCATCAGAAGGGCGAGGCTGCGGGTGGGAAACACTGCGCTCATGCCACATTTCACTGCAAACGCCATGCCGTTAGAGCGCTCCGCGCGAAACTTCTTCGACAATCGCGTCCTGTACCGATCTGGCGACGGAAGCCGGACAGCCGAACCCGTTCATGACGATACTTACGCAGTAGGGCTTCCCGTTCGCAGAAGTGAGGTAGCCGGAAAGCGAGGAGATCATATCCGAGCTGCCTGTCTTCCCCGCGAACGAGATGCCAGCCAGCCTGTGGGCCAACGTACCCTTGCCTGGCGTGGCAAGGCAGCTCACCCACAGGTCGCCCGTAGGCCGTGCCTTTGCCCAGCACAGCAGCTTGATAATGGCTCGCGCGGTCACGAAGTCGTGACGGCTGAGGCCGCTGCCGTCATAGACGTGGATATCTCCTGGGTCGAGGCCGACCTCCGAGACAAGGAACTTTGTCTCCAGGCTGCGGGCCAGGCTGTAAGGGTCGTCGGAGGGTTTGCCGTCGCTCGTGGCGCCCATCAGCAGCAGGTTCTCAGCGATATTGTTGTCGCTGGGCGGGAGGCAGGCTTTCAGAGTGTCGACGAGGGTCGAGCCCTTGATCTGCGCGTCGGGCTTGCGGCCGGGTACGGAGTCGGTCGCGACCATCCGTGCGCCGAGATAGGCTGCCGCCGCGCCGTCCGCGGAAGGAACCGCGAGAAACTCCAACCGCTCGTCCCTTGGAGGCAGCGCGCCATCGACCTCCAGCGTCCTGCGAATCGGGTCGTATCGTATCTCGGGAGTGCCCGTCGTCGAGCGGCGGTAGCAAAACACTCCGAAGTCCTTTGGCTCGAGCTTGGGCTCCCCACCCACTGCACGAAGCTCGAACGCGCTTCGATCTACCGAGAATGCCGCCACCGGCGCCGCGTAGCGGAAAGGCAAATCGTCGATCTCCCAGCTATCGGGAATTCCCGGTGCGTATCGCTCGCGCACACGAACGGTGTCCGAGCCGTCGCATCCCAGCTTCTTCGCGATTTCCTGCAAAGCCTCGTGCGTGATGAGCGGATCGCCTGGCGAATCGACGATCACGGCGCCTGGCTCCTTCCAGAAGCGCGTTACCGGTCGGTAGTCCGGCCCGAGGCGGCTCAGTGCGAACGTAGCGGAAAACAACTTCTGGTTGCTCGCCGGCGACACGTGCACATCCGCCTGGTGGGTGTAAAGCAGGTGGTCCTGTTCGTCGGAAACGGCGACCGCGACGATCGCTCCATGGAGCCTGGCATCATCGATGATGGCGTCGAGCGCGCTCTGCTGCATGGCGAAAATGACGGGCGCGAGAAGCAGCATAGGTATGCAGATTACTACGCCGCGTTCCGCCGCAGGCAGGCGAGCCGGTGACCGCGACTGCCATTGGGGGATAATCGCATCTGATGGCGGATGTGAATCAGGTTTGGAAGGAGACGCTGCCAACCGTCCGGCAAGGAGTAACCGGCGTGGGCGTGTGGACCGCTCTAAGCGCCGCCGTGCCCATCGCGCTCGAAGACGGAGTGCTCGTGCTCGGCATTCCGCCATTGGAGAGCGAGCTAGGCGGCCACCTGAGGATCGCCGCGACCAAGCGTCTTATCGAAACAACCGCCGCGGGCATAGTCGGCACGCCACTCACCCTCCGCGTCATCGAAGGCACGACGCAGGAAGACTTCGAGCGGGCCAAGCGCCGCGACGCCGAGCGACGAAAGCTGCAGGAAGCCGAGTTGACGAAGATGCGCGCCGAAATGCAGGCGCGCACGAGTTGGGACGCCGTATACGAGCAGCTCAGCAGACGATATGCAGCGATCTCGAGCAAGTCTCTGCCACAGAACAGGGCGCGGTTCTTCGAAGAGGCCGTCGCGCTGATCGCGGAGGCGAGGCAGAGCCAGACGAACTGGGACGAGCTTGGCGAACGCAACTACGCACGATGCCTCGAAAGGCTCTCGCAATACTCGGACGTGCCGAGCACCCTCTGCGCGATCGAAGTGATGAAGCGCGCGGGCGAGCTCTGAACTGTGGCGCACCCCGAAGATCCGACCTCCAAGCGGGCGCCCGAAGCGATCCTACTCGGCTCGGGCACGAGCAATGGCGTTCCAATGCTGGGCGCGGAATATCCGCCCGGATATCTGGCCAACCCGAAGAACCATCGCAATAGGGCTTGCCTGATGCTTCTCGGACCGAGCGGCAACGTGCTGGTCGATTGTCCCCCGGAGATGCGCCTGATGGTCACCGCGCAAGGCATCGTGGACATAGAGGCTGTAATCATCACGCATACCCACGCCGACCACGTGATGGGCATGGACGACTTACGGTCGATTTGCATGAAGACCCGCAGCCCGATGCCGGTTTACACTCTGCCTCGATACCAGGAAGACATCCGGCGCATCTATGCCTACGCGTTTCAAGAATTCCCGCCGGGAATCGCCATTCCGCGATTCGACCTCAGGGATATGCCCGCCGAGATGTCGGCGGGAGGACTGGAAATCGCAAGCTTCATAGTTGCCCATGGCCCCACACCGGTCATCGGCCTTCGGGTAGGCGGACTGGCCTACATCACGGATGTAAGCGAGATTCCGGCGGAAGCCGCTCCGCTCCTAAGAAACCTGGATGTATTGATCCTTGACGCAGTTCGCTACAAACCCCACCCGAACCATTTTCATTTCGAAAGGGCGATCGAAGTCGCACGCGAAATTGGCGCGAGACAGACGTACTTCACTCACCTTAGCAGCGACTACGACCACGACGAAACCAACGCCTCTTTGCCGGAAGGACTCGAGCTGGGATACGACGGTCTTCGTATTCCTCTTTAGGTTCCGAAAGGGAAAACTTAGCAAAATCCCCTAAGTTTGCCCTGAGCTTTACTAGTGACGCGCCCACTATAAATAGCAGCGCCCACTAAGGAGGGCTTGGGCAGTCGATGCCAAGATTCATCGGAGGAATAGCAGCGATGGTCGCACTAGTCGCTGGAATCTTAGGCAGAGTCGATCCCTTGCTATGCCTTGGAAGGGCGATGCTCGCACTCCTGCTTGGATGGGCGTGCGGCCAGGTGTGGTACGTGCTCTTTGCGCTCGGCGGGAAACCGAAACGGTTCTTGCCGTCCGGTGTTCCGAAGGAAGGCAAACGCCCACACGAACGGAATGAATTAGAGGGAACCGAGGGGAACTAATGCCGCTTTCGCCGGAACAGCTACGCCGATTCTGGACTGAGTTCAAGGTCTACAAGAGCCCGGAAGCCAGAGTCGAGCTGATCAATCACTATTCGTATTTGGTTAAGATCACCGCAGGTCGCCTGGTGACCAGTCTCCCTGGGGGCCTGGATCGCGAGGACCTCGTGGGGGCGGGAGTTATCGGGCTCATCAAAAGTGTCGATCAGTTCGACCCCACCCGCGACGTCAAATTCGAAACGTACGCGATCGCCCTCATCCGCGGCGCCATCTTGGAGATGCTCCGAGACGAAGACTGGGTTCCTCGCTCGATCCGCGAAAAGCTGAAGGCTCTCGATCGCACGATGATGGGGCTCGAGACAAAGCTTGGCCGACCGGCTAACGAGCAAGAAGTAGCCGAGACGATGGGAATCTCAACCCAGGAAGTAAATGAGTTGATGGTGCGGATGGGCCGCACGAACGTTTACAGCCTGGACGACATTTTAGGCAGCGGAGACGGCGACGACCACATCCACTTCGTCGAGCTGATCGTCGATGAGAGCTCCGACACGAGCGGAGAGGTCGAAGGTAAAGAGCTTCGCAGGATTCTCGCCGCCGGCGTCGACCGCTTGCCCGAGCGCGAGAGGCTCGTTGTGGCGCTGTACTACTTCGAAGGATTGACGTTTAAGGAAATCGGCAAGGTGCTGGGTGTAAGCGAGTCACGCGTCTACCAGCTCCATACGCAAGCCATGACTCGCCTGCGAACCTTTATGAGACAGGAAGGCGGCGTGCAGGTTCACTAGCGCGCAGACCGGTGCCGCAATGAGCGATGTCGAACGCATCCATTCCATAACCCGAGTAGGATTCGACCACCCGCACCCTGTCGTGCGGGAAGCCCCAAAACCCGGCGAAGACCCTCGACGCCAAAGGCGAGGAGAGGCCGACATAGTCGAGCTCACAGGGGACGAGGCCAACGAAGCGCCGGAGGCTGAGCAGCCTGATCTAGAGCCCGTCGAGCCTCATCAGCTCGATATAGCCGTCTAGCCCGAGATCGGTTCTTATGAGCCTTGCGACCTAGCAGTGTTTGGCACCAACGTCACTTCGCTTCCGCCCAGCGGAACGGGAGGAGCCCGATAAGAGACTCCTTCATTCCCGAAAGTCGTGGGCTCACTAGGTCGACTTCCCTGCCGTAGTAGAGCGGGATCCGGGCGACTTGCTGGACGGCAACGTCGTTCGCTTGACCGTAGAGGCTCGCTCGGCGCGCTTCGTCCAAGGCTTTGTCCCCTTCGTCGCACAGCTTGTCGAACTGAGGGTTAGAAAAGCTGTCGTGGTTTTGCGGGGAGCCCGAGGTCAGCAGCAGACTAAGGAAGTTCTGCGGGTCCAGGTAATCCGCTGTCCAGCTCAGGAAGTAAAACTCGAGCTGGTTCGCGTTGCGGTGGTTCAAGAATATCTTGAGCTCCTCCGCGCGCAGGTCCACTTTCATGCCAAGGTTACGCGTCAGGTCCGAGCCGACGGCTTCTGCGATAATGCGGGCGTCGGGAGTCTGTTCACGGTAAGTGAAGGTGAGAGGCGGCAGACTTTTCCCGTCCGCATATCCAGCCTTTTGGAGCTCTTGGCGCGCAGCCGCCGTATCGAATGCCAATCCCTGATACCCGGCGTCATACCCGATCACACCAGGAGGAATGAGGCCACGGGCTTCCGGTACGCCACCAAGAAGGTCGCGGTCGAGGCGCGTTCGATCGATAGCCAAGGCGATGGCGCGACGAACATGGACATCGCGAAACGGAGCGTATTGGGCGGGATTCAGCCCAAGGTAGTAAACCATCGGCCGGTTCTCAAATTGGAGTTGCTTTTTCAGCGAAGGATCCGATTGGACGGCTGGAATATCCTGACGCTCGAGAGTCAGATAGTCGATGCCGCCGGCTCGGAACTTGTTGAGCCGGGTGGCAGCGTCCTGGATGATTTGGTATTGAATAGCACGCAGCTTCGGGGAGCCTAGGTAGTAGTCCGAGTTTGCGGCCAGCACGATTTGCTGATCTGCTTGGAACGAATCCAGCTTGAACGGCCCGGTCCCCACAACGGCTTTGATGTCCGAAAGCTCGGCCGTGGCAGGCACCAGCTCCTTGGGTTCGACCGCTGCGACTGGGTACGTGAGCTTGCCCAAGAAGTACGCCCGGGGGCTGTCGATCGTGATGCTCACTGTGCCCGGGTCCACGACGACTACGCCGGGCACGTCGGGTCTTTGGCCTTGGTTGTGCTCGGAGACTCCGACGATGTCGCTGAGGTAGCCGAGAGTCGGAGACGCGAGCGCCTTGCTGGAGTTCCTCTCGATGCTCCACTTCACGTCGGCCGCAGTGACTGGGCGGCCGTTCTGAAATTTCGCACCTTTGCGCAGCTTGAACACGTAGGTCCGACCGCCGTTCTCGACTTTCCAGGACTGCGCGAGCTGAGGAACGATTCGATTGTGTTCGTCGTAAGCAACGAGCCCTTCGAAGACGTTGCTCAAGAGCCCGATCATCTCGGGGTCCTGCACCCGGGCAGGATCGAATGTGGTGGGCTTTAAGGTCAGTGCCATCCGCAAGACGCCCGGTGGGGCCACCGAGTTCGAGACTCTGCCGCTGCCGCAACCGATCAGTAACAGGCAGGCTGGAGCAATGAGCAGGAGCGGGCGCAAAGTAGGATCATGTTACTATGAGCTTCCTGCTCCTCATCTGCTACTTGGCGCTGGGCATTGTGTCTGGGGTTTTCGGCGGTGTGTTCGGCATTGGCGGCGGCATCATCATCGTTCCCGCGTTGGTGCTGCTATTCAAACTGAACCAAAAGGAGGCTCAGGGAACTTCTCTCGCGGCGCTGCTGCTGCCGGTAGGGTTGCTCGGGGCCGTCGAGTACTACAAGGCTGGCCAGATGAACCTGGTGGGCGGACTGCTCATAGCAGGAGGTTTTTTTGTCGGGGCGTTTTTCGGCTCGAAACTGTCGCTCAGCTTGGACGAAATGCTTCTCCGCAGGCTTTTCGCGGGGCTGCTCGTGGCACTCGCACTGCAGTTGTTACTGACCAAGTCGAGCTAGAGCACCTCTTCGAACACCTGGATTAGCCGATCGATTTCAGCCATCGTGTTGTAGTGGAGCATGCTAACCCGCACCACGCCCGGCAGTGGGTCCAAATCGAGCGCTTCGCAGAGCCGCCAAGCGTACATATT
>JAICWL010000158.1 GCA_025934835.1 Fimbriimonadaceae bacterium | reverse complement strand
GGCGGCGCGGCTGCACGACGATGCGCTGAGCCGCGCCCGGTTCGAGTTCCGCTGGCGAGACCAGTTCAACCTTTCGCTCGATCCGGAAACGGCCGAGCAGTACCACGACCAGACGCTTCCGGCGGAGGGCGCCAAGACCGCCCACTTCTGCTCGATGTGCGGCCCGAAGTTCTGCTCGATGAAGATCACGCAGGAGGTGAGGGAATTCGCGCGGCTGCAGGAGCAAAACTCAACCGTTCGTCCTGAGCCTGTCGAAGGACTGTCCTTCACTACTGAGGGCGAGGACCAAAGCAGGGCTTCGACAAGCTCAGCCCGAACGGATGTTGAGGATGCCGAAGCCGGCATGGCCGAGATGAGCAAGCGCTTCCACGATGAGGGCGGGGAGCTTTATGTCCCGGCGGATTAGGCCCCAGGCGGAGCTGCGGCCTCGGCTTTCGATCTAATATCGCGCAATACACGCCGCGTGTTGCTGCTAGCGGCCCATCGGGCAATTGGCTCCCAATAGATGATGGGATCGATGCGCAACCGGTGAGCAGCGAGGATCGTGAGCCTAGTCCTTTGACCACGTAGAGGCTCCATTTCAAAACGCGTTTCCCCTGTTTCGAAGTAGCCATTCACATGTTGAGCGTGCACGTGCCGATAGGGGCTCGTTTCCCTCATTGCGGGCGGCTGCTTCAGCACGACGAAACCGAGGGTCTTGTTTGGTTGCCATTCCGTGACCTTCTCACGCGCCACGCCCGTGGAGAAATAGCCGCTCCGAGCGGCGCCCACGCCAGTCCCGTCTAAGTGGCCCCGCTCCGGGTACGCGAGCCCAAGTCTACCGACGATTGTTGGCGACTCCCGGATCGGGTCATCACTCGTAACCGCCTGCCAAACGCGTGATGTGGGAGCGTTGATCACAATGCTCTCGTCGGTCAGCATTAAGGCATCCGGCGGTGAGATTGCGTCGGCTGCAAACATGAGCGGAAGCAATGCCACGCAATAGAGCGGTCCGGCCGGCTCCTTGCCTAGCCTGGCTGCCCTGCGACCCAACGCACCGCCGCCGACCGCAAGTAGACCCGCCAAGGGAGAGGCCAAGATCAGGCAG
Source organism: Fimbriimonadaceae bacterium (assembly GCA_025934835.1). Classification (GTDB taxonomy): domain Bacteria; phylum Armatimonadota; class Fimbriimonadia; order Fimbriimonadales; family Fimbriimonadaceae; genus Fimbriimonas. The sequence continues at coordinate 2,290 of JAICWL010000158.1, read as the reverse complement.
ATGAGCCCCTCAAGCGCGAACATAATCAAACCGAGGCATCCTAGTGCGGCTGCGAGGAGCACTAGGGTATTCGTGGCCTTCATCGTCTGCAGCTCGTGGCGATTCACGAGATAGCCCGTCGTGAAGCCCACCACGAAAGGTGTCAGGACAAAAAGCCCCCATCCGTAGGCCCGGAAGACCAGCGCGGATATCAAAACAGCCAGCAGGATGATGCACACCCCAGCTAAAGTCCCGGCAATCACCTGAAAGGTGCTTGTTCGGCCGATTTCCGAAAGAGTCTCTCGGATGCTGCGACGATCAGTCACTGGATTACGCCGGCGTCAGTAGTCGCGCGAGCAATGGACAGCCTCGACCTCTTTCGGCCACGCGTACAAGTGCAGGTCGGTCAGGCAGCCTATCCGGCGTCACAATCGCCCATGCGAGGCCAAACCGTTGGAACCCAAGGATCAGCGCCCAGCCGAGATCAATCTGGCCTGGCTCGATGCCGAGCTTCGCAGAACCCGGAAACGCGTGGTGGTTGTTGTGCCAACTCTCGCCCATGCTGATCAGGCCGGCGATCTTCACGTCGTAACCCTGAACACACGCGCCACTTACGACCCAAGTCTGTCCGCCCTCCCGGTGCGCGTAATGCCCAACGAGCCAGTGCCCGGTTACACAGACAGCGACACGTGCGCAGACGCCCCAGATGAGCCAAGGCACTCCGCCAAGGGCCAAGAACAGGACCGCCCATGGAATCTGCTGTGCCATCCAAGTTTGCTCCAGCCATCGATAGAAGCGATCATTCGCGAGACGCGGCTCAGGTCTGAATTCGGGTGGGCTACCCAGATCAAGGCGACAATGAAGTTGGTGCCAGCCGTCTCGCCAGAAGCCGGATTCATGAGAGAAGTAGCCGTGGCATGCTGGTTGTCGCTGTGCCCAATCGCGCATGTCGTGGAGTCGGATCATCCCAATCGGTCCCGCCATCCCCACCAGCACGCCCAGATATACGCAGACGTATTCCAGCCAGAGCGGGCACTCGAAGCTGTTGTGAATTAGTCGCCGGTGCATGCCGACTGAGTGGCCGGCACATAGCGTGATGCCGGAACCGGCGAGGAACAGAAGGAACGCTGTCCAGCTGAAATAGATCGGCCCAAGAAGGAGAACGGCCGTAGTCATTGAACCGATCCACACGGACTTTATGGGTGCCCAGTGGACTGTGCCCTGCACTGGATCGCAGTTGGCATGGGCAATAATCCGCTCGGAACCCGACACCAACTGCATCGCCGCCTCCTATTTCTTTGGCTTGGACCAGCGAGCGTCGCGGATGTCGGCGCTTTCCCGCCTAAGGGGAGTCGAGACGGGACAGAGCCGTTGCACGAACCCATTCAGAGTGTTGGCAAGATTGTCGGGGACGAGAGAGTAGTGGACGAACTGGCCTCGCTTCTCGCTCTTCACCAAGCCGGCGTTCTCAAGGATTTGAAGATGCTTCGAGATGGCCGGCTTGCTCATGTCAAAGCGCGCGGCGATCTCCCCGGCGGTTAGCTCGACCTCCGAGAGATATGCCAAGATCTTTCGCCTCGGCGTCGATGCAAGGGCTTCGAAGATTTTGTCCATCTGCGTAGATAATTAGCTAATTAGCTAACTACTGTCAAATTGAACACCGTGGCCAGCGTCTAGCTCCTAAATCTGTGGATTCTATGACATTTCACCTTGGAACCCGCGGGAATCTCGTTGATTCTTGGCTCATGACCCTGATCGTCTTCCGCCACCTGCCCGCCGTCGCCGCGGTCGAGCGCCAGCTCGCCCTGCACGCCCGCGATCGGCTCCTCGACGACGAGATCGACGAGCTGCCGCACCTCATCGACGACGCGTCGCGCGAGCTGTTCGGGATCACGGCGAACGACACCTTCTACCCGGCGCTGCCCGACGCGGTTCACGCCCGATACGGCCGGGCCGAGTGGGAGGCGAACTTCGACATCCTCGGCGACTACAGCCGCGACCCGAACGCGCACTGGCGCGCCTTCGGCCTCGACCTCTGCTGCGAGCGGGGCGACACGCTCCACTGCGTCGAGGTGTTCGGGCGCCAGCTCGTCTGCGCGCTCCACGGTCTTCATCCGAACGCCGTCCTCGCCTTCGCTGACACGAACGCCGCTCAGGCCGCCTGACGAAGGGCCTGTCCTACAGCGGCCGATTTGTGCTCCACCTGGCCGATGCCTGTCCTCAGCAATGTCGAAGGGCGCCCCGCCGCTCTCTCCCGCTCGTCAAAACCTCCCTCAAATCCTACGAAGTGGAGGAAGTGGAAGACCCCCCG
>JAICWL010000144.1 GCA_025934835.1 Fimbriimonadaceae bacterium | reverse complement strand
TTTTGAATTCCCCCGGATTTAGCGCGACGAACTGATAGTCGACGCCTTTCTCTCTCAGTCCGATTTCGACGGAGCGGAGGAACGGGCTTCCGGGAATTCCATGGACAGTGATGTCGGTCATTCAGCGTCTCCTTTTTCTGAATTGGTTTCGTCGGCGTAGAGCTGAAGAAGTGCGGGCCAGCCCCCGGGTCCGCTCACCGTTTCGCGCATCGCGTCGGCCTTCTCGCCCGCCCTTTCGATGTGGCGATGTTCCAGGTCGACCCGCGTGCCTTCGCCTTCCGGAGTGAACCTCACTTCTACTTCGGTGACCAGGCCGGGATCGAACGTGAATTCCGGTGTCAGCTGCCAGATCAGGAGCAGGCGCGAAGGCGGCTCCCAGGCGGCGACTTTGCCGATCTCGCATCCGCTACCGTCGACATCGAGCTCGTACCAGCGGCCACCCGCGAACGGCTCGATCACCGGTCGTTCGAGAGCCGATTGGCCGATCTTGTGCGATTTGGGCCACCAACGGCCGATTCCGCTCGTGAAGACTTTGAAAGCATGCGTCTGCGGTGCATTCACGAAGACGCTTTTGCGCACGGGCGCTGGCTGGATGTGCAGATTCACTTGCGCTCCTTCTTTTGCTTCTCGCGTTCAAGCTCCGCGGCCTCGGCGAAGGCCGCGAGGGCTGATTCCCAGAATTGATCGAGCCAAGCGCGCATGGCCCCAAGCCCCTTGGGATCGATGTAGTAGATGCGACGGGTGCCGACGCTTCGGTCGCTCACGAGGCCCGCCTCCTTGAGCACCTTGAGGTGCTGCGAAACGGCGGGACGGCTGACCGGTAAATCGTTGGCGATCTCACCCACTGATCGGGGACCGTCGCGCAGCTTCTCCATGACCGACATTCGTGTCGGATCGGCGAGCGCGGAAACGATTCGCTGTGCGTAAGCCATGACTTACCGTAAGTCTTTGCTTACGGAAGAGTCAAGCAGGTTCAGTCGCCGAACACCCGGTCGAAGATCACGTCGACGTTCTTGAGATGGTATTCGAGGTCGAACAGCTCCTCGAGCTCTTGGGCTGAGAGGCGCTTCGAGACATCGGGGTCCGCCTTAAGGAGATCGAGAAGCGACAGTGCGCCGTCCGATTCCCATACCTTCATCGCATTGCGCTGGACGAGCGCGTAGCTCTCCTCGCGGCTGAGGCCGGCCCGGGTCAGCGCCAGAAGCACGCGCTGCGAGTGGACGAGACCCCCCATCCGGTCGAGGTTCTTCTGCATGCGCTCCGGATAGACGACCAGCTTGTCGATCAACGTCCACAGGCGGCCCAAGGCGAAATCGAGGGTGATCGTCGCATCCGGGGCGATGAAGCGCTCGACCGACGAATGGGAGATATCGCGCTCATGCCAAAGGGCGACATTCTCCAGCGCGGGAGTCACGTAACTGCGCACGATCCGCGCAAGGCCGGTGAGGTTCTCGCTCAGCACCGGGTTGCGCTTGTGCGGCATCGCCGAGCTGCCCTTCTGGCCTGGCGAGAAATATTCCTCGGCCTCCAGAACTTCGGTTCTCTGCAGGTGGCGGATCTCGATCGCGAGCCGCTCGATCGACGAGGCGATCACGCCCAAAGTGGCGAAATACATCGCGTGGCGGTCGCGCGGGATCACCTGCGTCGAGGTCGGCTCCGGCTTGAGGCCTAGCGCCTTCGCCACATGTTCTTCGACCGACGGTGGAACGTTGGCGAATGTGCCGACGGCGCCGGAAATCGCGCAGGTCGCGATCTCGTCGCGGGCCGCGGCCAGCCGGTCCCGGTTGCGGTCGAACTCGGCATAGGCCTGCGCAAGTTTGACGCCAAAGGTCGTCGGCTCGGCATGGATTCCGTGGCTCCGGCCGATGGTGGGGGTCTTCTTGTGCTCGAAGGCGCGGCGGAGAAGGACTTCGAGCAGGATATCGACGTCGCGAAGCAGGATGTCGGTCGCCTGTTTAAGCTGCACCGCAAGCGCCGTGTCGAGCACGTCGGAGCTGGTCATCCCCTGGTGAAGCCAGCGCTTCTCCGGCCCCAGCTTCTCGCCGGCCCAGGTAAGGAATGCGATCACGTCATGCTTGGTGACTGCCTCGATCGCGTCGATCGCTTCGACGTCGATCTCGCCAAGCACGTCGGCATCGTAGGCAGCCCGGATCTTCGCCGCGTCCTGGGCCGGGATCATCCCGATCTTCCCCATCGCCTCGGCGGCGAACACTTCGATCTGCCACCAGATCCGGTAGCGGTTTTCTGGCGACCAGATCGCCGACATTTCGGGGCGGGAATAGCGGGGGACCATGCCGGGCGGCTAGCAGAGCCGCCCGGAAGCATCAATTCGCTCTAGGCGAATAGCTCGCGCGCGAGCCACAGCATTCCGAACAATCCGGCAATCCCGCTGAGCAGGGCCACCACCTCGCTCCATTTCAGGGCGAAGCGGCCTTTATGGTCCTTCATGAAGGCGTCGAGCTGTGGCCGAATCGCATCGTCGGCCGTCAGAAGACCGACATCGAGATGCCGCCCTTCACGCACGAACCTCAATATCTGCTCGGCTTCCTCATTGGTGATTTTGGGATAGCGGCGCACGAGATCCGAAACTCGCTCGCGATCCGGCCTTGGGTCGGACACTTTTCCGACAAGGTGCGGATAATGATAGCTCATTGTGTGTCTCCGATTGGAGGTGAAAGACAGCGTGCGCCCCGTGGAGCGTCAGGCGAGAGAAGGTCTGGGCTGAGCCGTTCGACCCTGACGCTGTCGGCGCCAGGCGACCTTTTTCAACTGGCGTTCGATGCCGCGAGCCCGCCGGAAGAGGCGGCCATCCATCTCGTTGAAATCGTCGTCGCTGCTGTAGAACATGAATCCGCCGGGAACGCGGACGGCGATACCGACGGTGCGGTGGTCGAATTCGACCGCAAAACGCTGAATAAGCACGGGAACTCTACTCCCGGCAAGCGGAGGCAAGCGCTCCGTAATGGCTCGCTCAACTTGCCTTTTTCAAAGAGGTGAATGCGCTCGCGACACGCGATGCGCGGCTCATTTGAAGGCCCCGAGCGCGCCTTCCGCTCCAAGCGGGGCGCTCAGGGCGCTAGAGTCGCTCCGTACTGCTCCCGGGATGGAGCTGCGGACGTCTGAACTGAGAATGCCCAGCCATGATGGGGATATTGGTCGTCCGCGGGTTTAATCAACCCTGAATGCGGACACCGTGCCAGGTGCGGCGGCCGAGAGGGGGCAAGTCGGACCGGTGGCTAGACCGAGACCTCGTCCATCGTGGTCAGCTCGGGCTCCGGCACGCCCTCAGCCTTGTATTGCTTCATCAACTCGCGCTTCCTTGCGGCGAGCTGCTCGCCCAACGCCTCCAGGTCGAGATCGCCCTTGCGCGCCTGAGCAAAGACTCCGCCCGGCTTCTCTTCCTCTTCGACATGGTGTTCGATTTCTTCGGAGAGCACCTTAACCTTTGAATCAAAGAAGTCGTCCGTCTTTCCATTGCCGGCTTCGATTTCGGCGATCAGCAACTTCGCCGCGTCATGTTCGACGAAGCCTTCCTTGAGCAGATCCTCTTCCACCGCGCCCTTGCAGGCTGGGTAGAAGATCTCTTCCTCGAGAGCCGTATGGATCGAAAGCTCGAGGCAGATCTGACGAGCCAGCTTTTCCTTGCGGCCGTCGCCCTTGGCGCTTTCAAAGTCCTTGAACAGCTTCTCGACCTTGCGATGATCGTCTTTGAGAAGCGTGATTGGGTCCTGAGACTCGGTCTGCGCCATGGGTTATGTTCCTCGTTCGATTTGTCGGCGGAAGAACAACCGTCGCCGGTTCGATGTTCCTCCAGCCATTCGAACAGAAGGTCACAAAGTTCCCGTCCGTTCGGGCGTCGCGATGCTCGGTGTCTCTCAGCGAACGCGCTTCAAAGCGATGGGAAGTGTGATCTTCGCGACGGTGGCCGGACGTAGACTGAAAATGATCATGCCGGGCTCAAAGCACAGCACGCCACCTGTAGGACAGACTTTTGGGGGAGGATACGCTTTGGGTGAAAGCGGACGCTACCTATGACCGCGAAATAGCCTTCGCTGAGCGTCGTTCACGTAGCGCTCGTCCCAATCCACTTCCCGTTTGGACTT
>JAICWL010000092.1 GCA_025934835.1 Fimbriimonadaceae bacterium | reverse complement strand
TCCGCCAGGGCCCGCGGAAAGCGCTTCGGGCCGCAGCAGCGCCTCCTTTACTGGCATTGGCCACGCAGCCGAACGCGGCTTAGGGTCGGCGTTCGGAGGCGCCGCTCGCAGTCTTGCCATTGGTACAGTGGGCAGGACATATAGTGTATTGCGCTATACTTAATTGTCTTGCGCTCTGCGCAACTTCATTCCAACAAGGAGGGAGCAAATGAAGGCATTCAAAGCTCGTTCGCTTGCCTGCGGCGTTGCCGTGGCATGCATTTCGCTACTTACGCCCGCTTATGGCGTGACCGTCCGGACGGTCATGAGCGGACTCAATAGTCCGCGGGGACTGGCCATCGGACCGCAGGGAGCGATCTATGTGGCCGAAGCAGGAGCCGGAGGTCCGTACAGTATGGTTGTGGATGGCACGACGTACACCTACGGGCTCACCGGTTCGATCTCGAGATACTTCAAGGGGAGTCAACAGCGGGTCGTCACTGGGCTCCCGTCGATCAACGGCGCCGAAGGGCTTGCCGGACCATCCGACGTCGGATTCCAGGGCCTAGGGAATGGGTATGCGACGATCGGGCTAGGCGCCTCGCCGCTCGTACGAGCCGCGCTCGGCGCAACCGCTCGGGACCTGGGCAGCTTGATTCGCTTTACGCCGAACGGGCGGTGGTCCGTTGTGGCGGATCTGGCCGGCTACGAGCAGAACGCGAACCCCGACGGCGGGGCTACGGACACGAATCCGTACGGCCTGTCCGCAGGGCCCGAGGGCGTTTCCGTCGCGGACGCCGGCGGCAATGACGTGTTGTCCGTGTCCCACCGCGGCACGATCCACACGGCAGCGGTGTTTCCCGTGGTGTTCCTGCCGCTCCCGAGCCCGCCTTTCCCCGCAGGGCAGCAAGCTCCGATGCAGGCAGTGCCGACCAGCGTCACGAGAGGACCGGATGGCGCGCTGTACGTGGGCCAACTCACGGGCTTCCCGTTCCCTTCGGGCGGCGCAAGCATTTACCGGATCGTTCCCGGTCAAGCTCCAACTGTAGTGGCTTCTGGCTTCACTACGATCATCGGAATAGCCTTTGGTCCGGATGGCAGCTTGTACGTGCTTCAGTACGCCAGCGGTTCGCTCATGTCTGGCCCGGGAAGCCTCGTGAAAGTGTCTCCGAATGGAACGCGCACCACTCTGCTGGACAACCTCGCCGACACCACCGGCCTGGCCGTTGACAAGACCGGCGCCGTGTACCTCTCGAGCGGCGCCTTCAAGTTGGGAGACGGAGTCGTCGTTCGCGTGACGTTCTAATTCGTATCCCGTGAGCCCCGGCCGGGGAGTGCGGTTGACCCTATCTTCGCGCTGGGGCCCAGGTCGTCAGGAGGTTAGCGTTGGGGAGTCGCTTCGCGACTCTTCACGCGCCGCGCGATCTCGGCGAAGACGCTGCGATGAATCTCGTGGACGACTTCGTCCGACCACAGGCCCCAGTACCAGGCCGGACCGAGGCGCTGCCGATACCAGCTAGTGCCGGTTATCAGAGTCAGCCCGCGTCCAAGGGGGGTGATATCGAATCGCCCGCGGATGCATTCGTAATAGCCGCTCAAGTGCGCTGGGTGTATGGTCCCGAACGGGTTGGTTTCCTTCATGGTCTCCGGTGTGAACTTCACGTCGAACTGGAGCACCTTGCCAGGCTCCCACGCGCTGATCCGCTCGATCATAGTTCCTGTGGTGAGCACACATTCTCGCCGCGCGCCGACTCCGGCTCCGCTGACTACCCGGATCGGATGCGCTATACCTACAAGTAGGAGGGGCTCGCTCGGATCGGCGATCCGGTCGAGTGCGACGCAGAACGGCCAGACCTTCTCCGGCTCTGCCCGAACGATCGTCGAGGTCTGCACGCACCTCGAGTCCCAGCCGTTCGATGAGGACGCTCCGCTGTAGAGCGCCAGCGGAGCGAACACTGCATACGACGCCATGAGAGCCCTCGGACGGCGAATGCGATTCTCTAGCGCGAAGGCGAACGCTGCACCCAGCGAGGCCATGCCGACCAAGATCGGTGCAGCCATCACAACGCAGACGATTCCCTCCCACGCGAAGAGAACCACCGCAAAGCTCCCGATCAGCAGTCCGGCGTTCGCGGCGCCGATCGCCCTGCCGATCGTCGCTCCCCGGTATCGACCCACGAGAAGCGCGGCAACGCACCCTTCCAAGAACGGCAATACAGCAAAGATCGCCAAGCCGTATCGCTCCCAGAAGCTCCGGGTGAGGAACCCGATGCCGGCCCCCAATACGACCGCCACCGCAATGGCTCCAAAGCCGCAGAGCCAGACCGCCCCCTTCGGCATCCTAGGGGACGCATGTTCCGGCCGGTCCATGTTTCAATAATATCTGAAACTTATGAAATCCACAAGCTGCCGCAGAAATGCTCTGACCGTGCAGGTGAAATTATTTGCACGAGCTTCCCACGGATGATATAATTGCAATGCTATGAGGAGAGGAAATGCATTCTTATTTTCGTGCGTGATGCTGTCAGTTGGGACAGCCGCGCATGCGGACTTTATCAACCCGAGCTTCGAGGAGCCAAATATCGGGCCGGCCTCGTTCACGTCCGTCTTCGGGGGGACGGTCACCGGGTGGCAAGTCGCCGGCGCCGGCGGGGGATCTCTGGTAAGCAATGGGTTCGATGGAAGCGGAACCTCGGTGACTTGGCATAACACGACCGATGGCAGTCAGTATCTGTACATCGCGAATTATGTAGGCGATGGCTCGGCAAGCCAAGCCATCGACGTGAGCGCCGGGAATCACACTCTTTTTTTCAGCCAAGCCGATTTCGCCAGTGTTTACTCGCAGACCGGTGGAAGCGTGCTTGTGTCCATCACCCGGACGAGCGATAGCCAGGTCATCGTGTCGAACTGGTCGTACACGACTCCAAAGCTCAGCGACTTCGTACAGCAAACATTAAACTTCACCGCGCCGACCTCGGACAACTATATGTTCACGTTCTCTACGGTGTTGGGAGACGCGGGCATCATCGACTCGGTCCATTTGGATGCGGTGCCCGAGCCGGCTTCGCTGCTGGTTTTGGGACTTGGGGCATTAGGGCTGCTACGAGGCAAACGGCGAAGATAAGTAGTGCTCCTTGCATCCGGTGGCCGCAGGGGGGCGCCAACCGGCAAATGCAAACTGAGTCTTCGGCTCGCGGGATTCGCACTTATTCCGCGAGCAGGACTTCTAGGCGCTTTACCCTCGAAACTGAACTACCCATGCGGGATCCGTGACCTGCGGTCCGGTTAACAAAACGTGCTTCCCGTCGACGGAAGCGCCGCGGAGGAAATAGTGCCCTATCAGCTTCCACCGGGTGAGCGCCTTGTCGGAAAGATAGAGATTGTATCGGCCGGTGAAATTGTTCGAAACGGAACCCCCGCCTAAGTGCTTCCTTTCGACGATGCCGATGCAGACGAGGAATCGCCGAGAGCTCAGAAGCGCCTCGTTCATCAACTCGCCTCCCGGTTCGCTCGGAATAGGCAGCTCTTTCAGCACGGTGAGGTTGCCCTTCCCTACCTTCTGGATAGCCGCTTTGGGCACGTGGCCGCCGAAAACCATCGAGTAGGCGAGGCCCTGCTTTGAATACCAGGCGAGTTGGCTCTCCCTGAGATTCGTCTCCGACCGCCAGACCAGGCGAAATTTGGAGTCCCGGCGCTCCAGCCCAGGCTCGGCGCCGAGCCAGCCTTGGCCATCCCGATCCGGCAGCCATTCCATCGGAGGCTCTTTGTAGTTGCCGGGGTCCAGCCAGAAATAAATCGTTCCCTGAGCCGGGTGCTCGACGTCCACATAAGCATAGCCCTGGCCGCCTCCATGTGAGCGATAGGAGAGCCAGAACGCGTCTTCGTGGCCCCCGACTACGCTATCCTCGTTGATAGCTTCGAGCCTCCTATTGGTGATGGTATCAACTCCCGAGGAGAAGACCGGGTACGGATCCTGTTCGATGTCCTGCTCTGAGGGCCACAGGAACTTGTGGCGCGCGTCTTTAACGTCGTATAGATGCAAGGCGCGCAGCTGTCCCGTATGCAGGTCGATTTGCACGAGCCAGTCTGCGAAAAACGCATATCGGCCCGTTAGATCCAGGCCGACCGGCAGCCGACCTTCACTATTCACAAAATGTTGCGCACCAGGATTCGGTCCGCCAGGCCCCACAAACCTACGAAACGCTGCCAAGCGGGCTTCCCTATCGACCACGAAATCCCCGGCTAGATTCAGCGCTTGCGGCCGGAGCGGCGCTATGGCGGCTAGCAGGAGTAATGCGCCGAACATTATGGCACCGGGCACGAGCCCAGAAGGTCGATGGCCACCGGCAGCGAAGAGCCCGCGCCGACCGCGAGCAGCACCGTGATGGGCCAGCCTCCTTGAGGCGGCGGCGAACCAACCGGCGGGACCTTCTTTGATGCGAAGTTCGCTGCGCTGTGAGCGGTGTTGTAAACGATCTTATCGATGTCGCTTGGGAGTGACAGTGTGTTTTCCAAGATTCCTTGTCCGGCGCCGCCGAACGGCCCGCCCACGTTTCTCGCGCGGAGCTGCTGAAAAACGGTGATCTGGTTGTTGGTGCTATTGGTCAGGTGCACGAGATAGCGAAGGTTGGCGCCGAACATGCCAGGGTTTCCGCTGTGTATTCCGTAGGGATCCAAGGCCGCGCCTTGCCAGGCGAAGGCTATCTTTTCGGCGCTGGCCGGGTCGAGAATTTGCCACTCCCTCACCCAATGGACGCTGCCGTCCGGCGGCACCGAAGGCCCGATGTCGTAGGGCGCGGTCGCCGTGGCGGTAATGGTGGAATAAGGCCACCAGCCGCGCACGTTGCCAGTCGCATCCAAGGGGGCGGCCCCGGCCGGCGGGGGGACCGCGCCCGAGCTGACGAAGGTCCGAACCGTCACAGCCGTCCCCGCCGGGCCCACCAGATCGAATTGGTGAATGGCGCCGACCAACTTGGTGTTCGAAGCCGTCGGGCCTGCTGAGCCGATAGGAACCGCCTGCTCGACTCCGGATTATCGCTCACGATCAGAACCCGCGAGTCGTACTGAGTCCAAGCGTCCGTAAAGTTGGCGTCCACGGTGGGAGCCGCGTTCACCCGAGGAAGCGGATTCTGCGGCGTGCAAGGCATGCTTGCATTGTATCACCGTTGTTGGAATTGCAAATCTGAAAAGCCCGGGCTGTGTGACCGACTTTAGATTGCTCTGGGCGGGGCGCGCCGAAGCTCCGCAATCAACGGCAATATGGGAACGGGCCTTTCGTGGAGTGAGCAAACGTTAGGACGGACGAATCGTGATAGTTCCCGCGGGCGCCGCTCTCGATCTCATGCCGGAGCCGCTCTGGCAGATCACTATAGTTATATGTTTTTCCACCGGTCAGCACTGCAGGATCGGAAGTCTTTCCCTGGATAAATTGCCCCGAAGGCAACAGGAGCCGGAACCGGTACAAACGCATCGTGCCAAGGGCATACTGGCCCCCTAAAAGCTGCGCGGCACTCTGCACGGAGCCTTCGGCCAGCGCCTTGGAGACGTCTCCCGCCACAAGGCTGACGACTCTAGGTTTTGTCGGCGGATGACCGGACGCGTCGAAAAGCACGTCGAGGTCGTCAGCTTCAGCTTGCAGGATTGCATCGGTAGGCAGACCGAATGGAAAAGCGTCAGACTCGTTAAGCGACAAATCTGAAGCTCCGGCAGGCACGCTCGCCGTCCAGTCCAACGCTTTCGGCCCCGTTGTCGTCCACTGAAGAATCCACGATCTAGCGGCTTGAGGGACGGCGCCGAGCCGCAGCAGGCCGTCCTTGCCCAAGGCGTCCCACTGAGCCTGCGACAGAAGCCCGAGGGCGCTCGTGAGGGGGAACCCAAGGCTGTAATCGGCGATGCCGTACCCTTTTGCCCCGTACGCATTGAGCGTAAGCTTATAGAGTGCGCTTTGCTGAGGCGATACCTGGTGCGCGGCCGTCAATCGGGCGAAGTCCCTGAGGCTTGTCGCGCCTGCCGCGCGAAGCGCGGAGAGGAATTCCGAAAACGTGCGTCTGTCGAGCCGGGTCACCGTGTTCGAATCGGGATCGCGAGGGAAAATCACGAACCAGCCGCCGTCGAGCTTGAAATCGAATTGCCTGGAAAGCTCGCCTGCGAAGTTCGCCAAGTTGATTCTCGTTGCGTCACGCGCATTTGCGACGTCCTGCAACGCAACGTCCCCGACCCATGCGACGAACGGCCTCCCCTAGGCGAGACCGTTGATCCCGTCGCGCACCGCCGCACCAAGAGGGTCGTCGGCCACAGGGTCGTCCAGCGAAACGGGCCAGGGGGCTTTCGATCGGTCGCCAAGCATCCAACCTAGCTGGGCGGCGCCCGCAGGGGTCAGAGCGATTGTCTGGCCCTGGGGAGGCAGGCCGGCCAGGGAGGGTTGGACGGCGAGATCGAGCCCCCAATGGGAGATGCCGAACGAACGCAAATCCCCGCCAGGCGTATACGTGGCATAGAGCGCGTTCAGCGTGGCCGGTTCGCGCGTCACAAACGGGTTCGCCTTCGGTCCGAGCGGAAGCGACATAGACGCTCGAATCTCCTCGTTCCAGTAATGTTGCCAGTCCGGAGCCGGGCTCCACTGCATCTCATGCTGCTTTTGCAGGCGGTCCTCCACCGCGCCCACTCTCTTGAGAATCGAAATCATCGCCGGCGTGAAGGGCCTTTGGGCAGCAGAGGGCACTGAGGAAAACACCACCGTCTGCCCGACCGGCAGATGCGCAAGCACGGAAGCACCCATCGCCCGCAGGGATGCTCGCAACGCCAAGTCGGCCGGCAATTCCAGAGGAGGCATGTAATTGGGGACAAGCTCGTAGCGCTTGGTATCGATGTCGTCTCGGAATCGCGCCATGGAGCTTACGCCGCTTCGGAACCATTGATCCTCAGAATCTCCAACCGAGAACGAGTCCAGAATCCGGCCGAATTCCGATTCCCGAAATCTGATCGAGCGCGCGGTGACTTCTGATCGCTGATCGGGCGTGCGCTCTAAGGTCGGCACGCCATCGATCATTTTCCAGCTCGCGACGAACGTGCGCGCGAGTTCAGCCTTGAGGTCAGGGATCCGCGACGTATCGTAACAGACGATAACAGTCTCCTTGCCTAGAGACGCCTCGCAAGCAAGGCTTGGCGAACTCGGAATGGCCTTGATCAGCCCGGTCAGCGGTCCAGCATACTGGACCATAGAAGATGCCGCGACCAGCAAGAGGGAGAGCATATTGTTAACGACGTTTCGCCACCGCAGCGAACTCTCGGATAAGCGGCGCCAGTTCCGGCGCCGCGTACTCTATCCCATTATAGTCTGCAGACTGTCTGCGATCGGTCGAATACCGAACGGCTTCAACACCGTGCCAATGTACAGAGGGCTAGCGTCCCGAGGCCGCTTTCGCGGTGATCTCGGTGGCGATGCTGTTCGGGACCTCTTCGTAGTGCGAAGGGGTCACGTTCGGCTGGGCTCGACCCTGGGTCAGTGACCTAAGCGTGGTGACGTATCCGAACATCTCGGCAAGCGGCACGTGAGCGTTCACAACCGTGATGCCCCCGGGCCCGTTTTCCATCCCCTCGATGCGGCCGCGCCGACTGTTGATGTCGCCTACCACGTCGCCCACATTCTGCTCGGGTGTGGTCACTTCGACGTGCATGATCGGCTCTTTGAGCACCGGGTTCGCCTTCTTCATGACCTCTCGGAAGCCGATCAGGCCGGCCTGCTTGAACGCATTTTCGTTCGAGTCGACCTCGTGGTACGAGCCGTCCACGACGCTGATTTTGACGTCGACCACCGGATACCCGGCAAGGACTCCGGACAGAAGCCCCTCGCGCACGCCCTTCTCGATGGCCGGAACGTATTCCTTGGGAATCGAGCCGCCAACGACCTTGTTTTCGAACACGAAGCCCGAGCCGGCCGGCAGCGGAGCGATCTCCAGCCAGCAGTGGCCGTATTGGCCGGAACCGCCCGTCTGCCGAACGAAGCGACCTTCGGCCTTCGCGTGGGTTCGAATCGTCTCGCGGTAAGCGACTTGCGGCTTGCCCTGGTTGGCCTGCACTCCGAACTCACGGTTTAGCCGGTCGACGATGATCTCCAGGTGGAGCTCGCCCATACCCGAGATGATCGTTTGTCCAGACTCCGGGTCGGTATTCACGCGGAAGGTTGGATCCTCTTGCGCGAGCCGCAGCAGCGACGTGCCCAACTTCTCCTGGTCCGCCTTCGACTTCGGCTCGATGGCGATTTGGATGACCGGCTCTGGGAACTTGATGCTCTCGAGCGCGATGTTATGGTCCGGGTCGCACACCGTATGGCCCGTGTTCACATCGTTCAGACCGATGACGCCCACGATTTCGCCGGCGTAAACCTCGTCGATGTCGTTTCGGCTGTTCGCGTGCATCTCCAAGATGCGCCCGATTCGCTCGTTTCGCACTCGGAATTCGTTGGTCTGCGGATCGCGATAGGCGACCGAAACCTGGGAGCCCTTCTTCAGTATGCCGGCATAAACGCGCAGGTAAGTAAGCCTTCCCACGTACTTGTCCGACATGATTTTGAACGCCAACGCGGTGAAAGGCTGCTTGTCTTCCGGAGCGCGTGTCAGCACCTCTTCGGTGCGCGGGTCGACGCCTTGCACAGGGCCGATGTCCAGCGGCGACGGCATGTAGTCGAGCACTGCATCAATCATCGCCTGCACGCCTTTGTTCTTGAACGAGGAGCCGCTCAGCATCGGCACGATCTTGTTTGCAATGGTGCCGCGGCGGAGCGCCGACTTGATCTCCTGCTCCGAGATCTCCTGGCCCTCGAGGAATCGCTCCATGATCGAGTCGTCATAATCGGCGATGGCCTCGATCATCTTTTCCCGGTACTCGGCCGATTTGGCCTTGAGCTCGGCGGGAATATCGACTTCGCGGAAGCTTTTGCCCTTGTCGTCGTCCGTGTCGTACACGTAGGCGCGCATGGTTATGAGGTCCACATAGCCCATGTAATTCGACTCTGCGCCGATCGGAATTTGGATCGGCGCCGCGTTCGCGCCGAGCCGCTCTTTCACTCGCGCCAGCACGGTGAAGAAGTCCGCACCCAGCCGGTCCATCTTGTTCACATAGATGAAACGCGGAACGCCGTACTTGTTCATCTGCCGCCATACGGTTTCGGTTTGCGGCTGCACACCGCCGACCGCGCACAAAACACACACGGCGCCATCTAACACTCGCAGCGACCGCTCTACCTCGACCGTGAAGTCGACGTGTCCCGGAGTGTCGATGATGTTGATCTTATGCTCGGGCCTGTCGTTCTTCGATCCGCTCCAGAAGCACGAGGTGGCGGCGGAGGTGATGGTGATTCCCCGCTCTTGCTCCTGCTCCATCCAGTCCATGGTCGCGGCCCCGTCGTGCACTTCACCGATCTTGTGGGTCTTTCCGGTGTAGTACAGGATCCGCTCCGTGGTCGTGGTCTTGCCGGCATCGATGTGAGCGGCAATTCCGATATTCCTGATCAGTTCCAATGGATGGCTTCGTGGCATCTGCTTTTATCTCTTGGAGCGCCTTTTCGGCTCCGGACGCATACGTGGCTTAGGACGCTGGTTCTGCGAGTCGGGCCTTACACAACAAAAAGCCCCAGCGGCGCAACACGCGGCAGGGGCGGCTTTGTGCCGGACTCGCTTACGCTTGAACCTGGGCTTCGGCCTCCTGCATCTTCTACTCTGACTCGCCCGCCCGCGTGCGGGTTACGTTGAATTATGGCTTGGAAACCTCATCAACTGCAACTTTCGCCTCAGGAGGGCGGCGCTCGTCACCACTTCCGGTATGAATCTACCGGGTTCTTGCTCGGCCCGTTGTATCTCTCGCGGACGCCAATTATGATGATGTGAGTCGTACTGCGAGGTGATTTCGTGCAACGAAAGGCAGCTATTCATATTGTTTCCGCCGCGGTCCTCATGGCCGCGGCTTTGCCGGCTCGAGCCAACCTGCTTCAGAATGGCGGGTTCGAAGACGAGCCGAACTGGGGCAACGGCGTCAGCGGCAACTCCGGCTACACGGCCCTGACCGGCGATCAGATTCCCGGATGGACGATCGAGGATGGCCATGCGGTGACCATCCATAACACGACCGCCTACCCAACCATCACGGGCAATTACAGCCTGAACCTGGACGGGGAGGGCTACAACGGCCACAACGGCAATCTGTATCAGGACTTCGCCAGCACATCCGGGCTCGGGTACGAGGTGGCTTTCGATTGGGAGACGTGGAACGACGATACGTCGGCGCCTATGGAGGTCAGCGTTACCGATACGGTGTCTGGAACCGTTCTGGCGCTGTTCGACGAGTCGACGGCCACGTCGGGACCGGTTCACGAGTCTCAGAGCTTTGTGGGAACGGGCAATGCGCTGCGGCTGAGGATTCTGGAGAACCCGGAATCGGGATTCAACGACAATAAATACATCGTCGACAACTTCGAGGTGAACCCGGTCCCCGAGCCGGCCTCCCTGTTGGTCGTTGGCGCCGGGCTCGCCATGCTGCGCCGACGACGCGCCGTTTCTTAGGCTTCCCTCTGGGTTGCGTTTCACTGGTCCGCGACAGCTCCTGGCTTTCGCGGGCCCTCCGTTTAGGGGTCGCTGCGGGGTCCGGCCGGCGTCTGTGGGGTGGCCCGCGTTGACTTCACTTGAGCCGCTCGGCCAAAATAGATGCTCCCCGCGGGCGGTTAGCTCAGTGGTAGAGCACTACAATGACACTGTAGGGGTCACAGGTTCAAATCCTGTACCGCCCACCATCTTTTTAGGTGTGCATTCCGGACAGATCGGTAACAGAATGTTCCGGACACATAGGTTACACCTTGACGGCCTCGAACGGGTTTTCAAGCGGTTGGAGCGACATTTCCTCCAGGTCGATGTAGCCCAGGTCGTAATCCATGAAGGACACGAGCCAGACGTTGTCGTCGACTTCTTTGAGCCCCACTGACCTGTCCCCCTTAAGCTGACCCACAT
>JAICWL010000150.1 GCA_025934835.1 Fimbriimonadaceae bacterium | reverse complement strand
GCGACAACCGCGAGGGTATCACCCAGGCCGTCGATCATCTGATCTCGCTCGGCCACACCAAAATCGCCCACATCCACGGCATGCTCAGCCTGCAAGACGGCATCGAGAGGCTCCGCGCATTCCGCGACGCCATGCTCGCCGCAGGCCTCGAGCTCCGCGACGACTGGATCCTGGATGGACAGTTTTCGCCCATCGGCGGCTATGAAGCCGCAAATCGACTTCTAAATGTGCCGGACCGCCCAACCGCGATCGTTTGCGCAAACGATGAGATTGCTGTGGGCGTCTACCGCGCTGTATGGGAGCGGAATCTTCGCATTCCGGATACATTCAGCGTCGTCGGCTTCGACGACGCATTGGCGGGACGCATTACGCTGCCCCCGCTGACCACAGTGCGCCAGCCTATCGAACAGATGGGAGCGGCCGCCCTGCGTGCACTTATCGACCTCATCGAAGGGAGGCCGGCGCATGGCCGTTCCTTCGGAACAGACCTCATCGTCCGAGAATCAACTTGTCGTCCAAAGGAGGACATCACTTGAAACGCACTCGCGCATTCACGCTCATCGAGCTGCTCGTCGTGATCGCCATTATCGCGATCCTCGCTGCAATTCTTTTCCCGGTTTTCGCACAAGCCAAAATCGCGGCCAAAAAGACCGTCGCGCTTAGCAATGCCAAGCAGATCGCGACAGCGAACTTTATCTATATGAACGACTACGATGACTCGCTCATCAAGGAGTTCTTCGGCTTCCCGGCAGACTGTTCGAGCTGGGGCAGCACCTACTTCAACTGGCGATACGCCATGCAGCCGTACGTGGCCAAGAGCACCGGCCTGCTTTCGGATCCGACGAACCCATTCCAGGACAAGACGTATTGGACGCAGGCCTACACGAACGGCACGGCCTCCAACGACGTCTACCTGCCTTCCAACTTCGCGGTCAATAACGATGTGATCGGCTTCGCCAACGGCCACTGCGCCGGCCCATTTACTCCCGAAGGACTCGGAACGCTCGATACGCTCGACGACCCGGCCGGCACCATCATCATCTTGCCGAGCCGAGCTCAGTGGAACGACCTGAAACCAGACTTCCTGAGCATTCAAGATGAGCCGCCTCCTTCCTGGTGTATCACCCCGCTCGGATCGAGCAATGCCGTATGTCCGGCAGCCGACGACGGCCCCGTTCACGCGGTCGGCCGACAAGTCGCCTGGATCTGGGCCGACGGCCATGCCAAGACGAAGGCGCCTCTCGCGACGCTCGCAACCAATGATCCCAATCGGGATGACTGGGCCTCGAAGTTCGCGAACAACCCTTCGACGGGTGTGCCGTGGACCCAAGCGGATCGACAGCAGATCGCTGCCACCGCCTATCCCGAGTACAAGTAACCTAACTGGGCCGGACGCGGCAAACCGCGCCCGGCCCAGCCGACGCCCCCGGTTCGTGGTAAGTTGCATCGCCTAGAGAGTTGGAGTCGACCAAATGAATTCGAGCATATTTTTTAAAGCGTTTCTCATCGTCTGCATTTCGGTCGTTGCCCTCGCGGGCTGCGATACCGGCGACACTCCCACCCGGACTGTCAATGTCAACACCCGCCCCGCGCCGAACTCGATGCCGGGCGCGATCAAAAGCAATCCCAATATCCCTCCGGCCGCGAAGAAGGCCCTCCTCGGCAACGGCGCGAAATAGCGGCCCATGCACCTCGACGTCGCGATCATCGGCGGCGGCCCTGGCGGCTCGACTTGCGGGGCCTTCCTCGCCAAATACCGCCCCGGCCTCGAGATCGGCATCTTCGAGCGTGAAATCTTCCCGCGCGATCATGTGGGCGAGAGCCAGCTCCCGGTCATCGGCGCGATCCTCGACGAGCTAGGAGTCTGGAACCGCGTCGAGGCCGCCGGCTTCCCCATCAAAGTAGGCGGCACCTACCGCTGGGGCAATAGCGACGACCTCTGGGACTTCCACTTCCTCCCGAACGGCGAATTCACCGAAGAGCCTAGGCCCGCAAAGTTCGAGGGCCAAAGGCGCGAGACCGCGTTTCAGGTCGACCGCGCTATCTACGACAAGCTGCTCCTCGATTTCGCCGCAGAACTGGGCTGCCAGGTTTGGGAGGGCACGAAAGTGACCGAGGTGATAAGAGACGCCGACACCGTAAAGGGGCTGAAGCTCGAGAACCTCTCCGGCGCCCAAGAGCGGAAGGGCCGGCCAGACCCGGGAGCCCCGACCGACCTGGTAACCGCCCGTTACTACATAGACGCCTCGGGACACAGCGGGCTGCTGCGACGCGCTATGGGCGTCGGCGTCGAAGAACCCTCGAATCTGCGCAATGTCGCATTCTGGGACTACTGGACCGACGCGCGGTGGGCGGTCACCCTCGGTATCGGCGGCACCCGCATCCAGGTGATGTCGGTCGGCTACGGGTGGCTCTGGTTTATCCCAATCACTGAAACCCGCACCTCAGTCGGCTTCGTTTGCCCGGCCGACTACTACAAGCAATCGGGACTCAAGCCGGAAGAAGTCTATTTGCGCGCCATCGAAGACGAGCCGCGAGTTCGTGCCCTGTTGCGAGACGCCTCGCGAGAAAACAAGTTCACGACCACGAAGGATTGGTCGTTCGTGGCCGAGAAAATGGCCGGCGAGAACTGGTTCCTAGTCGGCGAATCCGCCGGGTTTGCAGACCCGATTCTCTCCGCAGGCCTGAGCCTCACCCACGCTTCCGCGCGCGAGGCTGCCTTCTCCATCCTCGAAATGGACCGTGGCGCGGGCAAAAAGTGGCTCCGCACCGAGTACGAGGAGCGAAATCGGCGGCGCGTGCTCCAGCACATCCGCTTCGCAGACTATTGGTACACCGCCAACGCGCACTTCACCGACCTCAAGGAGTACACGCGGGAGATCGCCCGAGACGCGGGGCTGGAACTCGACGCCGAGAAGGCGTTCCAGTGGCTCGGCACGGGCGGATTCATCGAAGAGGACATCGGCGTTGGCGGCTTCGGCACGGTCAGCTTTACCGCCCTCCACCAAATCGCGAACAGGCTGTCGCGGCAGCCCAGCAAGAGCGCCATCGACGGCTTCAACGGCTTCGTCCTGAATGTGCATGGCGCCGAGAAGATCCAAGTCGCGCACTATGAGGCCGGCCGCGTGCTGCCCATCCCCGCATACCGGCGGAACGGAAAGCTGCTGCCGCTGAGCAATATGGTGGGCTGGCTCGTCAAAGGGCTGGAATACTCGCCGAAAGCCACGCAGGCGCTTGCATTCCTCGCTCATCAATTCGGAGCGATGGGCATTCCGTACAATCGGGCGCTGCACGAAGGCGCCGTCCAGACCCTCGAAGCGATGGTTCGCGATGGCTGGGTCGAGCCTAAAAAATACGCCTCGGGCGAGCCACTCTCCGCTGCGGCGCCCTTCGAATCCAGCTTTATACAAGCCAACCACGACCCGGAGCTCAGCGGCTCGTGACAATCCATTGTGCCGTCCCTCGGAGCCGGTGCAAGCTCCGCTGCGCGCGGTCGGCAACCACGCCAAGCCACCCATAATACGATATGCTCTCCCTGCTTCTCGCCGCGTCCGCCGGAATTCTCACCGGCCAGGCTATGCGCCCCATCCCCACCGAAGTCGAGCATCTCGAAGGCGGATGGAGATTGATGCGAGCAGGACAGCCCTATTTCGTAAAAGGCGCCGCGGGAGGCCATTCGCTAGCCGAGCTTGCAGCGATCGGGGGAAACTCAACCCGCACCTGGGGCGCCGAT
>JAICWL010000095.1 GCA_025934835.1 Fimbriimonadaceae bacterium | reverse complement strand
CCGGGTGGCCATGGCGAGGGGGATACACCCGTTCCCATCCCGAACACGGCAGTTAAGCCCCTCAGCGGCGGAAGTAGCTGGTCCGCAGGGTCCCGCAAGATAAGCGCGCCGCCCGGTTAATATCTAAACCAATAAAAGCCCTCATCGATTATGGTGAGGGCTCTTCTTTTGTGTGAACCACCGGCAAACTGCCAAACCCCGAATCTTCGAGTAGTGAGCGTGGTCTGCCCCATTTCGGGATGCGTGCTAAGCGCCCTAATGCGCTAATTCCAACGCACACCGTACCGCGTCGGCGATCGGCTGGCGTGCCGCATCCTTGCACGCGGCGGCGAAGGCGCTCTGGCCCACCTCCCGCTCGATCGACTCGATCGCAGCTACAAATTCCGCTTCACTGAAACCTTCCAGGACAGATCCTACGGTATCCAGTCCGGTCCGCACGAACGCCATGACCTGCCCTGCTCGTTGCCAATCATTCTTGGCGCCGTAAATCAAGGCAAGCTGGAAAAGAGAGGAAGGAACGTCTACCCACGCCTCGATCTCGAGAAAGAGCTGCAGGCTCCGTTGAGACAGGACAAGAGCTTCATCGTACTCTTGGGTTCGATAGGCGATAGTAGCGAGGTTTCCGAGCGCGACAGCGTGCAGCTGATGTAGGTTTACTTCTTCGCAATTTCGAACGCCCTCTTCCAGGCATTTCCTCGCCGCATCCAAGTCACCGTCTTCGATGTGGAGCATTGCGAGGTTATTGAGCGTCGCGGCGAGGCTACTTACCAGGTGCTCGTCCCGCATGAGCGCCACGGCTTCCTCGAAACTGGCGCGGGCGTCGTCTCGCCTACCGACTTCCTTATACGCGCAACCCAGGAAATTCAGCATGCCCGGCATGCCGTCGACAAGCTGGTGCTTTTTGCCGAACTCTATCGCCCGTAAGCTCAAGTCGATAGCGCTCCGGCCATCCTGCGCGACACAGGCCATCCATGCGCCTACGGCCAGGAGCCGCTGCGCAAGCACCGCCGGCACATCGTCCGTGACTCGAGACAGGGCGCCCGCCACTCGATCTCGGCCTTCCCGAAGGTGGCCGTGCGTATCCCAGAATCGGCTGAGGTTGCCGGCCATCTTTGCTTCCGCCACCGCGTCGGCGGTTTCGACGCACCAGTCGAGGGCCGAACGCAAGTTGTCATGCTCGGTCTCCATCCGCGCGAACCACACGGCTTGCTCTTTCGAACGAAGGAGTTGGCGAGTATCGATCGACTCGGACCAGCCCAAGAAGTAGTCGCGATGCTTGGTACGGAGTCGGTCAGTATCGCCGACCTCGGCGAGCTTTCCTGCGGCGAACCTTCGGATCGTCTCGAGCAGTCGGTACCTTCCTTCGGAGCCGTTCGACGCACGGACCGTCGAGCCGAGCTCGAAGATAACCAGAGATTTGTCCGTGAGCGAGCAGAGCAGGTCGATGACTTCACTCGGCTCGAGATGAGAGTCGGACGCGACGGCGACAGCCGCGGCTAGGCTCCATCCGCCGGCAAATATGGAAAGCCGCGCCAGGAGAGTCTGCTCCGTCAGAGTCAGCAGGTCCCAGCTCCATTCGATCGACGCGCGCAAGGTCTGGTGCCTCGGCGAGACGCTGCCTCTTCGGGCCTGAGTAGGGAAGCTGACTTCAACGCGTTGGTGCAACTCCTCCACCGGGATCGCCCGGGCCGCGGCTGCCGCAAGCTCGATGGCCAGCGGTATGCCGTCGAGCTTGAAGCAGATTTCTCCGATAGTCTTCATCGCCGCGCGCGTCGGAACCCAGTGAGGCGCAACCTGGCGGACGCGAGCCATGAATAGATCGACCGCTTCTGAGGCGTAATCTTCCGGCTCGGACCCAAAGCTGGGCACGGACAACGGAGGCACTAGGACGGTGACTTCACCCTCGAGGCCGAGCGACTGCCTGCTCGTGGCTAAAATATGGACGTTCTCGCACCGCGCCAGCAAGGCTTCTGCTGAGATAGCGCACCACTCGAGAAGATGCTCGCAATTGTCGAGAACGATCGCGACGTGTCGGTTACCGATCTTCTCTGCAATGGTTTCGGCAGCCGGCCGCCTCGGCTCCTCGTCGAAGTTCATCGATGTAGCGATTGCCTGGTCGACAAATTCTCCGTTTTGTATCGATGTAAGGTCGACAAACCAAATTCCACCTTCGGTCGAAGGGCCCATGGCCTCGGAGACTGCCATCGCAAGCCGCGTTTTGCCTACACCGCCCGGGCCCGTCAGCGTAACCAGGCGCGACTGAGTTAGCAAAGCGCAGACTTCGCTGATCTCCTGCTTCCTGCCGATAAGCGCAGTGAGCGGACGCGGCACCCTGCCTTGAGCTTGAGCCGGGGGTGCGAGGGGGCCCCGAGATGGACGTTCGTTCCTAATTTCGCGGTACAGCGCGCGGGTTTCGTCGCCGGGCTCGGTACGCAGGTCTCTTGCCAGCAAAGTCCGGAGGTCTCGATACACTTGCGCTGCGGTGGCGCGGTTGCCGTCATCCGCCAGGCATTGCATCAATTCGCGGTAGGCGCTTTCCCGGTAAGGATCAGCTTGAATCGCAAGGCGCCACCAATGCTCAGCGCCGCGGTGATCTCCCGAATTCCGATAATATCTTCCGAGCTGCTCTAATGCAGCGACGTACGCGTTCTCGCGTGCTGCGCGCGGCTCGGAAGCCCATGGCTCTTGAACCTCCGGCAATAACGGACCCGCGTATGTCGTCACGGCGAGTTCGAGAGCCTCTCGGGCTCCGTTGGCGATAGCACGGTCGAAAGCCATGACGTCCGACGTCACGGCGTCCGTCCGAATCGAGATAAGGCGGTTCCCTTCGGTCGCGATGGCAGATCCGTGCTCACCGAGGGCGCGCCGGAGCTCGGCCAGGCTTTGCCTCAAGTTGTGGAGTGCCGTGGAATCTGGGCTGTCGGGCCAGAGAGAGCCTGCCGCGTGCCCCCTCGAAATTGGCTCACCGCTTTTCAGTACGAGCATGGCCAGCAGCCAAAGGCTCTTCCGGGAATTTAGGCGGCCGACCGGTTCGCCTCGTATCTGAGCACACAGCCCGCCGAACAGGCGGAGCTGGAGGGGCTCCGCAGCGGCTGCTATGTGGTGCGAGTTTCCGATTCCTTGGGCCGTATCCATTTTAACAATTGCGGTCCATGTACGCCCATGTCCTGCAACCATGTACATTTTAATGTACATCTCCCTCATATGGTGGAGCGAGTGACATCGATGTGCGGGATTTCCGTGGCTTCTAGCCGTCGATGCCGAGAGGGAGAAATGGGAAACAAACTAGCACTTCCTAAGCTTGCCAAAGCTGCGTTGAAGCTAACAGCGTCGCTGTCGGCTATAGCTTCAGCTTGTTTTGCATTCGGTCAAGTGACTCTAGGGGGGCCATACTTGTCCGCCTCTATGAGCCTGTCGATCCAGCCGGAAGGCTCGGGCGACATGATCACAATTCCCGGACTCAGCACCTGGCGCACGCATGTGACGCTCACCGGAACCGGCTGGCGGCCGAACGAGGTCGTAAAAATCTACCTTCGGGGCCCGTTGAACACCGTCGGCGTTGCTTCGACGGACCGGGGGCCGCTCAATCGGATCAGTCAATTCGATCCCGCGTTCCGCACGGACGCTCAGGGCAATCTTTCCGGCACGCTGATCATGCCATTCAAGGACAACAGTGGCTCGCTCGGGCACCCACCCGACTTGCCGCGCCCGGGCCTGTACACCCTCGTGGGCATCGGCCAAGACGTGAGTCCGCTCCTCGAACAGGCAGGTTGCGAACCATTTCCGCTCGTGCCCGACATGACCACCTTCTTCAGTACCGGCGGCGATCAGAATGCCATCGACTGGGGTTACCGTCGCGGGTCGCGTTCCGGATTCCTTGGTGATACGAGCCCCGAGCTCGTCGATCCCGAATGGATCTCGATTTGGAGCAACCAGCCGGTTGCGATCTACGGCACGGTTGCGGAAACGACACCGGTAGACGGCATCAACGACCCTCCGCAGAACCAGCCTGCGTTCGTTTCCCACGCCGAATGGCCGCCAACCCACTATGGGCACGACGTTAATCTGGAGTTGCTGCCAGACCCCGAATACAAGTGGGTTCTCGCGGCGCCGAACTTCGTTACGGACGTTGTTCCCGGCAAGGCAAACGAGGGCCGCATCGAGTTCGAATGGGAGTTCGCGAACAACGGCGACCCGTACAGCTATGGGCAGGGCCCGATCGGCCTTCCAGCCTGGGCGATGGCCAGTGCCGGCGACCGCATTTTCGCGGTCGGCCACTGGGTAATGGACAATGCGCATCCGGGCAGTGGCGACCGCACGGAGATTCACCCAGGTCGCATGGTCGCGGTCATGCGGAAGCGCGACACCGCCGTGACGTTTTTCGGAACGGGCTCGCTCACTCGCGCCAAGCAAGTCGACGTCTACGTGAGCGGCCATGGGGGAGGCGTCAACCAATACTACGACGGGTTCGAGAATATGCTCGACAACAACGGGATCGGTGGAGGAAACCTCATCGACTACATGCCGGACATCGTGCGGAACGACGTTCCCCCGGTGTCGGAGACGTACGAGCGGTTCGGCCCAGCTTCCAGTAGTGACATTGTCAACGCGATTGTCGACATATTGAGCTTCCTAAACGTCTTACCGACCGTTTACGACACGGCCGGTCCCAGCGCATTGGCAACCGACGTGACGACCGGGCTGCCTGCCATCTGGGATCCGTCGAACAGCAACCTGCAGCGCTGGACCGTCGGGCCCGAGAACCGCGACGTCAACGACATGGACTATGACTTCGACGTGCCGCTTCCGCCGGCACCTGTCGGAATGACCGAGGGTCCGCAGGTTAACATTACGACCCGTCCCGGGCACAGCACAGGTGTGCACGAGGTCATCACCTATACCCACCCCGATCCCACGACCGGGCTTCCCACGGTAGCCCACGTCCATCTGCCCTACAAGGGGGCAGACAGCGGCGTGTTCGCCAAGACGTTCAAATTCTACTGGGACGGATACAACCCTCCTGGCAAACACTACGTCGTGACTATGAACAAGCTGACCGTGCCGCAGATTGTGTTGCCAGCCGAGATATCGTTCAGGCAGCCGCTCCGATGGAATGTCTGGACCGACATCGCCGGAAACTGGAACTACCTGCCTCTCTTGAACAGCTCGGCGTTTTTGCCGCCGAACATCAAGTGGGGTTCGGTTATCGGCAACCTCGGCGGCGCCAGCTATGACGTGTTCCTGGACGACAGCGACACGCTTCGCGTGTTTACTCAGGGTTACGAGGCGCACGACATCGACCAGATCTTCGGCCATGACATCGGCAAAAAGTCTTACGACGCCGGCTTGGATGTCGTGAGTGCGCTTTACCTCGGCAATGGCGAGAATATAGACCTTGGCGGATCGCTGTATAACGCCTCGGCAACAGACCCTGGCTTGGTTGGGGAGCACTCGGTGCCATCGAGCACGATCTCGTACCCGCTGCCGATTTTCGTCGATAACGTGCCGTTCCTCATCAGGCTGAGCATGAATCCGCTCGTGCCGGACTTCACGGTTTCATATGTACCGCGAGCGCCACATATGGTCGTTTCGAACACGCCATTGCATTTCGGCCAGGTGTGTTTGGATTCAAGCGCAGACCTACCGGTGCACTTAGCGAACGACGGGGAACAGGACCTATTCATTACGGGGTTGACCGCGACGGGCTCGGGGTTCTCGGTGGATACTTCCATCCTGCCGATTCTCGTCCCGGCGGGGCAAGCGTTCGACGTCCCCGTCCACTTCAAACCGACCGGCATCGCGCCGGCGTCAGGCACTTTGAAGATCATGAGCAACGACCCGTACGGTCCCCCTTACACCACGACGATGGACGCCACCGTCGGCTATCCGATCGGCGGGCTGACTGGGAATCTGCTCTTTGGGATCCTAGCCGTGAGCGATAAGGCTCCGAACCACTCTCAAGACCTGACGTTCTCGATAAACAACACAGGTACGTGCACGCTGATCGTCAACTCGATAGCTGTGACGAGCGGAGATGTGAATGACTTCACCTTCTTGCCGTTCTTCCATTCTCAGACCATCACAATCGGTCCAGGCGGATCGCTCACGATCCCAGTCGAGTTCAACCCAACGACGGGCGGAAAGCGCACGGCCACGATCAGCGTGACCTTGGGCAACGACCCGACGCATTCGACACCGCTGACGATCACGGCAACAGGTGGTCCAGACCACCCTTAGCGTCGTCACTCATGGTAAAGAATCGGGGCAGTTCGTATGTCGGCTGCCCCATTTTTTCTGCTTGTGCGACGCGTAGGAGATGAGCTAGAGCGCTCCGCTGAACCGAGTCGCGAGCAACTCGATGCAGTTCCGGAGATAATGGCGGCAACTGTGACATGTCGCCAGATGGAGGTACGTGTCTTCGGAGGCGTCGTCCGGTCTGAGAAGAAGGGTCGTGGCGATATCGTTGCGTACTTGCCTGCAGGAGGTTCGATGGACAAAGCCAGTCGACGCAAGGCTCGGGGCTGCGCTCCGCTTATGGGACGGCGAGTTCGTTTGGTGCATCCGTGGCTGACCTCGTGAAAGCCTTTGGCGTAAACCAACCGTTGTGTGACCGCTGAAACGGTAAAGCAAAACTTTGGTAGAAAAACCTCGCACTTATGCGAGTGTGAGATAATACAATTTCACTGTCACATTGCGGGAATTAAATTGCAATGTGTTATTGGGAGGGCGAATATGGCCCTTGTCTGGAAGAGGAGATAAAATGCGTTCGGTTGCGTCTAAAGAGAGGCCCCCGGAGTTGAATGCCGACGAAGGGCGGCGCGAAGAATTATTATCGAGCATCGACGCCCGGACTCGGAGCGTGATCCGTGCCCGATTGGTCAAAGGCGGCGTAAATCCGCAAGATGCCGACGACATCGCCCAGGAGACTTTGGTTGCCATGGTGGAGCGAGCCGGCGACTACCGCCGCGAACTCGGCAGCCTCGAGGAATGGGCGTCCGGGTTTGCCCGGCTCAACGCGCGATCTTGGATCCGCCGCAACGGATATCGGAGCAGCAAAGAAGTGCCGCTCGAGTGGATCGAGCATGTGGCCGAGCGCTCTATCGAGAATCCGCTCATCAGCGCGGTCGCTGAAGCCCTGACCAAGATCGGGGAAGATGATCGAAACCTGTTGCGCATGAAGTACATCGAAGGTCGAAGCTCGGACGAGCTAGCTGAGATGACAGGCATGTCCAGCGTGGCCATCCGCAAGCGGATTTCACGAGCAGTCGAATCGATTCGCAAGAGTCCGGCGCTGCGCGAAGCAGTGGGCTTCACCCGTTAATTTCGGAAATCCAAGAGCGCTCGCCCGGTCCAATCTCCGGGCGAGCTCTTTTGCGTTTACAGGGTCACAAAGTTGCATCCAAGTGACAATCCTCATTGGGTCCTAACGATTTTGATCAAGTTCGTGGGCCGAGGATGGGATTTATGAAAAGGATTCTGACTACATTCGCGTTTTGCGCCGTTGTCGTGGGAGCACAGGCCCAATCTATTGGTGCGTTCAAGGGCGCCACGTTCAACGGCCTTACCTTGACGGCGTCGAATTCGGGCCTCACGTATTCGATCGCGCTAGACGCATCGCCCACGATGACGTACCTCGGCACGACCTATGCGATCGATCGGATCTTTGGCTTCTGGGCCATGAGCAAGTCGAATAACCTCGACGGGATCACGTCCGATAACGGGGCATGGACAGCAGATGCGCATTCCGACGCGAACGGTGTGACAGCCGGCTGGAAGACCGAGCCGAAGAACGGCGTAGCGCCGTCGGGCAGCCAGACACTGACGTTCGACGATCTCGCTGCGAGCATGGTGCTCCAATTCGGCTACCACGTGCGCGTGATCGGGACTTTGCCCGACGGCGGTGATACGGGGTTCTTTACTCCGGTTCCGGAGCCGTCGAGCGCCTGGGCGCTGGGTCTGGGAGGACTCGGACTGCTCGGGATTCGCCGCCGAAAGAAGTAAGTCGGTATTCACAGGGAAAGGTAGGCTTCGCTCGATGGTAGCGTGTCTAGCGGCTTTCGGTGCGCTTTCGATGGCGGCCACATTGCCCTTGCGGGGTCTACACCTTTCCGCCCCGTCACCTTCGCACTTGCAAGAGTGCGAGCGCTTCATTCGCGAGGCGCTTCCCAAAGAGGGAGTGAACACGTTGGTCATGGAGTTTGACTACAGCTACCAATTTCACTCTCACCCGGAGGTAGCCGAACCCGGCAGCCTGAACAAGGATCAAGTGCGGGAGATCGCGGCGGCTTGTCACGACGCCAACGTACGCCTGATCCCACAGATCAATCTTCTTGGGCACCAATCCTGGTCCGATCACACCGAAGGGCTGCTTCGATCTCACCCCGAATTCGACGAGACCCCGGGCAAGTATCCAAACAACAAGGGAATCTATTGCAGGAGCTATTGCCCCCAAGCTCCTGGACTGCACAAGGTGCTGTTCGATCTGATCGACGAGCTAGCGGACGCGTGCCAGTCGGATGCCTTTCACGTCGGCATGGATGAGGTGTTCATCTTGGCCGACAAAGACTGCCCCAGATGCGCGGGCCACGATAAGGCGCAACTGTTTGCCGATGAGGTGAACCGCCTGCACGAGCATCTTGACTCCAAGCACCTGGAGATGTGGATGTGGGGCGACCGGTTCCTTAACGGCACGAGCACCGGGCTCGGCGAGTGGGAAGCCAGCGCGATTGGTACGGAGGGTGCCGCCACGAAGGTGCCCAAAGATATCGTGATATGCGACTGGCATTATGAGAAGCCGGAGCCTACTCCGGCGTATTTTGCGTCGCTCGGCTTTCGGGTGGCCGCATGTCCTTGGCGCGATGCCTCTGTGGCGCTCAGCCAACTCGCATTCGTGAATCAGGCGCGAACGCAGTCGAATTCGACGCTCGGCTCGAAGTTCCTCGGGGTCCTGGACACAACCTGGTGCGGCGCCGACGAGTTCGTCGATGCATACAATGGCAAGGCCGGTGCATCGAAGGCTGCCGTAGAGGCAGCGGATTGCTTCAAGAAACTATTCACGGCAGTCCGTGCGGAATCCGGCTAGGCAGAGTTCTCTTCCGGTTCTTCCTCGGCTGCTTCGACGGCCTCCTCGATCCAGGCATCCCCCTTGTAGGTCAGGGAGTAACCCTTGCCGACAGCGTCTTTCGAGTTGTCGTTGTTCGAGCGCCTCGGACCGGGCCGAATGTATCCCTTCATACATAGCGACCACGCGGCCTCCATGTAAAGGCGCTCGAGTTCGAGGGTCGAATTCGTCTCTTCGTCGGTGGACGCGCGCAGATTCTCGACGATCTCCATCATCCACGGAAGATAGAGGTCGTAGTCGTGCAGGTGCTCGTAGCTGCGCCTGCCCGGATGCGCGATCGTCTCGGCTACGAAAGTGCGAATGTATTCTTCGGCCTCTTCGAGAGTTTTGGCCTGCTTTCCGCGCGGGTCGTATGGCATGAGTCGTACACCTCCCTCAAGGGTACGACGAAGCGGACGGCCTGAGAAGATGTAAGTGCTGCGAATATACTTATCCGTCTTGAGTCAGCAGTCGCTCTCGAAGGTCCCCGGCGCCGTCGAATCGATCGTTAGGCAGTTCTGTTTGCCGGACGATTTCGAAGTCGTCCCGTTCGGGGAACGCGGCAATATTCATCAAGAGGCGTATCTCGTTTGCTCGGGCGGAACCCGGTTCCTGCTCCAGAAGATCAACGAGAGCGTTTTCGCGTTTCCCGACCGACTGATTGCGGGCATGAAGGCAGCGATTGAGGCACAGCTTCGCGCGTTTGAAGTCGGCGCAGCTCCCTCCGGCTGGGAAGTCGTCAGGCTCATTGAAACGAAACAAGGGCAGGATTGCGTTTCGACGCCGGACGGCGTCTGGCGAATGATGAGTTTTATCGAGGGCGCGTCCAGCTTTCGATCGCTCTCCGAGCTCGATCCGGGAAGGCGGCAAGAAGTCGCAAGGGAAGCAGGGCGCGGATTGGCGATTTTCACGGACATGATGGCGAGCATCGATCCACGAGGGCTCGAGCCCTCACTACCGGGATACCGCGATACCAACCTCTATTACCGAATGTTTAGGGCGGTCCTCGACGAGACCCGATCGCTCGATGACGTGGACGGCGCCCTTCCGTCGCAGCAGCAAACTCGCGAAGCTACAGAGCAGCTTTTCCTGGTCGCATTGGACCACAGAGAATATACGGAAAGGAGGGCCGATGCGGAGGTCGAAAGAGCGATCCGCCTCCTGATCGACCGGAGGGAACTAGCCTCGAGCCTGGCCAGCAAGCTGAGAGAGGGCGAGATCCGCGGCACTGTAATTCATGGCGATCCAAAGTTGGAGAACTTCCTCTTCCATGCGGGAAGTCTCGACGTCAGGGCGTTAATCGACCTTGACACGATCATGCCGCTCACTTGGTTGGCGGACTGGGGCGACATGGCTAGGTCGATCGTGAACGTCGCGGGCGAAAAGGCCGACGATCTCGGTCAGGTGCGGGTCGACGAGGATGCGTACGCAGCACTCCGGTTGGGCTTCTTGGAGTCGTGCATGACCGCTCCCTCAAACGAGATTCATTTGATGCACACTGCGGCCGAGGTCATGACTCTCGAGCAGGCAGTACGATTCCTTACCGACTACCTTCGCGGCGATATTTACTATGCTTTGGGGCCAGAAGACCCTCCGGACCTGAATCGCCGTCGGGCCCTAGTCCAGGTGCGCTTGTACGAAGAGCTTG
>JAICWL010000136.1 GCA_025934835.1 Fimbriimonadaceae bacterium | reverse complement strand
CAGTCTTGCTGTATAGCATCGTGCAATGTCCGCTTTAGGTCGGCGGAGGCTCGCGACATCATCGTTCCGCCAGACCGAGGCTCGCGAAATGCTCGATGCGCCGTGGCGCGATGATCAGGCCGTCGACTCCGGTCGTGTCGAGCACGAAGCGCAGCGCGGCTTCGGCCATGGTCTGCTGCGCCGCTTCGGCTGAACGCCTTAGCTGCTCGATGGCTGCGAAATTCTCCGCATTCAAATAGCCGCTGTAGAGATCAGCTGCGTGCGCGAGGCGAGTATCGCGCGCGGGTGCTTCGCCAAGGCGGTACTTGCCGGTCAGGAGTCCGCCCGCGAGCGGGCTGAACGCAACGCAGCGCAGCCCATGCTCGGCGCACCACGGAATCAGCTCCCGAGCATCCGTCGTGGCGAGCAGGTTGAACTCGTTCTGGACGTATTCGAAGCGCAGGGCTGCGCCGGCGAGGCTCCGGACCGCCTTCACATCGGCGAACGAAGCATTGGAAACCCCGAAGCTGGCGATCTTCCCTGCCTCGGCAGCGCGCGTCATCGCCTCGAGAGTTTCTTCGAGCGGAGTCACTCGGTCGAATTCGTGGATGTAATAGAGGTCGATCCACTCGAGCCCGAGACGGCCCAGCGATTGATCGAGATGGTAGGCGATCTGAGTCCTGCTGAGCGGCGTCTCGCCGGCCGGGCAGCCATGGGGGTTGCCGACCTTGGTCGCGATCTGCGCCGTTTGGCGGAACTCGGAATCTTGAGCGCCTAGCCATTTGCCGAGGACTGCTTCGCTGACGCCGCCGCCGTAGGTGTTCGCGGTGTCGAAGCGTCGGAGCCCGACCCGCCGGGCGTGATCGAGCAGCTTCAGCGCCTGTTCCTCGCTGTCGCCCGCGTGGCGCAGCTTCGGCGAGGAACCCATGCCGCCGAAATTGCCGCAGCCGAACCAAATGCGGTCGATGTCGCGCTGCGAGAGCATCTTGTCCCCTTCCCGTCGTCGACGGCGGCGCTAAGAGCGGCGCATGACAGAGCTTCCAACGCCGCCCAAAGCCGAGCAGCGCCCTTACAGCTACGAGCGCCACGGCGTCACGATCGAAGACCCGTGGCACTGGCTGCGCGATCCCAAACACCCGAACGTCGATGACCCGGACGTGCTCGCGTACCTCAAGCAGGAGAACGCTTATTTCGAGGGCTGGAAGGCCGAGCACCAGGGGCTGATCGACCAGCTATTCGAGGAGATGAAGGGCCGGATCAAGGAAGACGAAAGCTCGGTCCCGATCCGTGACGGCGAGTGGCTCTATTGGTGGGCGTACCGGCCTGGAGCGCAGTACCGGACCTGGTATCGGAAGAAGTTCGCGGGAGGTGCCGACGTGGTGCTTCTCGACGAGCCGGCCGAGGCACAGGATCGCGAATATTTCCGCCTCGGAGCGCTCGAGGTGAGCCCCGACGGCAAGCTGCTCGCAACGCTCGCCGATTACGACGGGTCGGAGCGGTTCGAGCTTCGAATCCGTGAGCTTGCGACGGGCAAGGACATTGAGACCGTCACGAAGGTGGGCATCGGCATTCCGGTCTGGTCGAGCGACAGCGGCGGGATCGTCTTCACCGAAGTGAACGACAATTGGCGCAGCTACCGCGCGCGCTATCACCGGCTCGGCCGCCCGTCCGACGAGGACATCACCATTTACGAGGAAACGGAAGAGCTGGGCTTTTCCGTGGGCGTCGGAAAGTCGCAGGACCGAAGCATCCTCTTCGTTTCGACCGGCGACAACACCACGACCGAGGTCCGGTTCGTCTCCGCGGCGGATCCGTCGCAGCCGCTGACGCTGATTTCGGCGCGCAAGCAGGGACGCGAATATCACGTCGATGCCGCGCACGGGAAATTCTGGATCCACACCAACGACGACCATGTGAACTTTCGAATTGCGGTCGCGGACCAGGAGCGTCCCGAGGAGTGGGAGACGGTCGTCCCCGGATCGGAGCGAGTCTACCTCACGCATGCGACCTCGTACCGCGATCACCTCGCGATCAGCAGTAGGCTCGAAGGCCTCGATCAGCTGATCCTTCGCACCTACGACGGCAAGGAGACGCGGATCCCGTTCGAGGAGGCGAGCTACAGCGCCTTCTTCATGGGCAACCCAGAGTTTGCGCCGGCCGCCTACCGGCTGGGCTATTCGTCCATGGTCACGCCGACCACCGTTTATGATTATCACCCCGACAGTGGCTCGCTAGACGTGCTCAAGGTCCAGGAAATCCCCTCGGGATATGACGCCTCCCAATATGCGACCGAGCGGCTGATGGTCGACGCGCGCGACGGCGTGCAGGTGCCCGTCTCGGTCGTGTACAAGCGCGGGTTCGAGAAGAACGGCGAGGGCAAGCTGTTCCTCTACGCCTACGGCGCGTACGGCCACGCCATCCCGCCGACCTTCAACTCGAACCGCATCAGCCTCCTGGACCGCGGCTGGGCCTGCGCCATCGCCCACATCCGCGGCGGCGACGACCTCGGCTACCAGTGGTTCCTTGACGGCAAGCTGGCCAAGCGGACCAACACGTTCAACGATTTCGTCGACGCCGCAAAGGGCCTGATCGCCGCGAAGTTCACGCGCGGGGGCCGGATTGCGATCAACGGCGGTTCGGCGGGCGGGGAGCTGATGGGCGCGGTCGCCAATTCGGACCCTCAGCTGTGGGGCGCGGTGGTGGCCGACGTCCCCTTCGTGGACGTCTTGAACACCATGCTCGACGACACGCTTCCGCTGACGCCCGGCGAATGGCCCGAGTGGGGCAATCCGATCAGCGACGAGACGGCGTTCAATTACATCCGCAGCTACTCGCCGTACGACAATGTGAAGGCGCAGGATTATCCGCCGATGCTGATCACCGGCGGGCTCACCGATCCGCGCGTGACCTATTGGGAGCCGGCGAAGTGGGCGGCGAAGCTGCGGGCGACGAAAACCGACAACAATTTGCTGCTGCTCAAGATCAACATGGGCGCAGGACACGGCGGCAAGTCGGGGCGCTGGGACCGGCTGCACGAAGTGGCGGAGACCTACGGGTTCATGCTGACGCAGATGGAGTAAGCAAATTCCTCCCCTGAGCAACCGCTCAGGGGAGGGGGACCATCCGGAGGATGGTGGAGGGGAATGCTCAGAAGCACGAGAAGGAACGTCAAACGAGCGAGGAGCCTTAGACGGAAGATGACGCTGCCGGAGGTCGTCCTTTGGCAGCAGCTTCGCCACCGGCCGGATGGGCTCAAGTTCCGCCGGCAGCATCCTGCAGGTCCCTATGTGCTGGACTTTTATTGCGAGCACGCGCGGCTCTGCATTGAAATAGACGGCGCAGTTCATGGCATGGGCGACACGCCGGTGCGGGATGAGCGTCGAAACGCGTGGCTGGCGCAAGCCGGAATTCGGACGATCCGCATCGCCGCACCGGATGTTCTGAGGAATCTGGCCGGCGTACTGCAGTTCATTGTTCTCGAATGTCGCGGCAATCCCCTCCACCACTCGGCTTTGCCGAGCGGTCCCCCTCCCCTTCAGGGAGGATTTGAGTGAAGCCGATCTTCGAGCTGACCCTCACCGCCGGGCCCGAGCACATCGACGAGCTGGGCCATGTCAACAATGCCGTGTGGGTCCAATGGATTCAGCAGGTGGCGGTGGCGCATTGGGAAGCGGTTGCGCCGCAGGCCCACAAGGACGCTTACTTCTGGGTCGTGGTCCGGCACGAGATCGACTACCTCCGGGCGGCGCATGAAGGCGACCGGATCACCGCCCGGACCTGGGTCGGCAACGCCCCGCACGGAGCCCGCTTCGACCGTTTGGTCGAGTTCACCGGTGAAGACGGCAAGGTCTGCGTTCGCTCGAAGACCGACTGGGCGATTATCGACAAAGCGTCGGGCCGCCCCATCCGAGTCCCTGCGGAAGTCGTGGCGCCGTTCGTTTCGGGAGGGTAAGCAGCGGCGCATGCCGAAACCCATCCTTTACGAATATTGGCGCTCCTCTGCGTCCTATCGAGTCCGCATCGCCCTCAATCTCAAAAACGTCGATTACGAGAGCCGCCCCGTCAACCTGCTCACCGGAGAGCAAAGTTCCGGCGAGTATCGCGCCCTCAATCCGGAAGGGTTGGTGCCGATGCTCGAGATCGAGGGCCACCAGCTGACGCAGAGTCTGGCCATCATCACCTATCTCGATATGCGCTATTGCAATCAGCCGCTGCTACCGGCCTCCGCCGAACCGCGCGCGCACGTGCTAGCAATGGCGCTGACGGTTGCATGCGATATCCACCCGCTGAACAATCTCAGCGTGCTCAAATATCTGAAGAACGAGCTCGGCCAATCGCAGGAGCAGGTCGATTCTTGGTATCGCCACTGGATCAGCGAACGGCTTCCACCGCTCGAAATGCTCGCAGAGTCCTGCGCGGGCAAGTTCCTGTTCGGCGATGCGCCGACAGCCGCCGACGTGTGCCTGGTGCCGCAGCTCTATAACGCGCGCCGGTACAATGTGCCGCTCGACGATTATCCGACATT
>JAICWL010000101.1 GCA_025934835.1 Fimbriimonadaceae bacterium | reverse complement strand
GGCCGTCGGCCATCTGAATGGCGCCAGGGAATGTGATGCTTAGTGCGTCGGATATAGCAGCCTGATAGGTCACCGAGCTGCCGGTATAGCCCACTAACGGGCCGGGAGTCGATGCAGACGGCGAGTCGTTCACCATGAAGCTGGTCACATCCCCGCCGACCTGATGGGGCGTCAGACGGTAACCCCAGCTGTTGGTGACCGTCATGAAGCCTGTAAAGTGTCCCTGACTCGCATCGCCCAACCCATCGTCCGCACTGCCGTAGACGAGGTTCGGAGGATTGCACGTCTTGTCCGCGACACAATACACATGCTCGAGGCAATACACGGTTTGCTGCGGGAGAACTTCGCCTTGGTAATCCGGGGACCAAGTAATGGTCGCCGTGATCTTCCCGGAACAGGACAGACCGCTGCCACCCCAGCCTGGGAATGGTCCACCGCTATACGGCGCGTCCGCGGCGCCGTCGTGCGTCCCTCCGCCGTATGTGGTGTCCAAGCCGCCAAGGCTGGCTCAGCTAAGAAGAACGGGCCTAAGGCGACGAGAAAGCAGATCGCGGCTCTCAGAATGGACATTGGTGTGACTTTCCCAGTGACATACTATCACCGGTCGATCCAGTCGTCCAACTCTCGACGAATCGCCTTGCAGATGCAAGCGGCAATAAGCTGGGGAGAGGTCCCGGTGTATACGCGGAGCACCCGGATCGTTGTCCGATCATCCGCCGAGCGCCACGTTGTCTCGTGGCGGGCCATGGCGGATCAATAAAAAAAAGAAGCCCCGCCGTTTTGGCGGAGCTTCCGTAGTTTGTTCGGCTTGTTAGGTCAAGGGGAGAGCAACCAAAACGAGCCTTACATGGGGTTAGACTGAGCTTGGACCAACGATGGTCACGGTTATATTGCGCTTTGGGCCGCAATTCCTATTCGTATCAGGTTGGGGCCTTAAATGAAAGAAGGCCCCGAATGCTCGGGGACAAGAATGATTGCAAGGGTTCTAAGCGAAACTTATTTGGGAGAGCACTTCGCATCAAACCCGACATATAGTGTGACTCAGCGCCCGCCAGCCCGGGTGGAAGACTCCTTGCGCTTTCCGGCGCAATAAATGCTACCCTTGCCGTGCTGCTACACTGGCAGACGTGCCGGTCGAGGTCGTAGCGCTCTACTGTTATCCGGTCAAATCGCTTGCGGGTGGCCCCGTCCAAGGCGCCGAATTTGGGCCGCGCGGCATACGCCACGACCGCCGCTGGATGATTGTGGACGAGACGGGCAAGTTCCTGAGCCAGCGAAGCACGCCCTCGATGTGCTTTCTGAGTGCGACCACAACCGACAGCGAGCTGCGAATTCAGGATCGAGCGGGAGATTGCATCGTCGTCGATCTGGCGCCCACTGAAAACCGGTTGGCGGTGAGGGTGTGGGACGATACCGTCGAGGCCGCGCCGGTTGCGCTTGCCGATGAATGGCTGAGCGATCACCTGGCCAAACACGTGCGCCTCGTCTACATGCCGGAAGACGCGAGCCGATTCGCCCCGGGAAGCTCAAATCAAGACCCGATCAGCTTTGCCGATGGCTTCCCCGCGCTGGTTGCCGGCGAGGGATCGCTCGAAGCGCTGAACGAACGGCTCGGAGAGCCGATCGGCATGAACCGGTTCCGACCCAATATCGTGGTGCGCGGGTCCGCGCCCTTCGCCGAGGACGAGTGGCGCCGAATTCAGATCGGCGATATCCCATTTCACTTCTGCCGACGTTGCGCGCGGTGCAACCTCACCACGATCGATCCGGAGACAGCTCGCTCGGGGCCGGAGCCCTTGCGGACCCTTGCCAAGTTCCGGCTGATCAATCAGAAAGCGTGCTTCGGGGCCTACTTCGGGCCGGAAGCGGCCGGCACGATTGAGGTCGGCATGCTCGTTCTATCCGGCTAGATGCTGGACGATCAATGAGATCTCTCCATTCGATCCGCTACTGGCGCTGTAGATCGTATCGCCGAACACTTCGCGAACGTCCGCCGGCCCGTTCCTGCCTTCGTTGAAGCCCGTTCACAACCAGAGTTCCCTGCGCTAACAATACGGCATCTAGTCACCTCTTCAATTTCTGTGATATACTAAACTAAAATGGACCATTGGACCATTGGACCATTGGACCATTGGACCATTGGACCATTGGACCGCGGACCGCTGAGCCCTTGTACGGCAGTGAGCTTGGCCCTGTTGCTGCCGGCCTTGGTGGGGTGCGGGATGCACAATCAAAATGCTGGACTTCCCACGGCGCCGGCTCAGTTGCCGGTTGGTTCGTCCGTCGGTGTGCGCTATCTGTCTGAACCGCCTCGGAGGTTTCTACTGATGGTGTTGGGCGATTGCGCAAGCTGCACATCGCAGGTGCTGCGGTTCCCACACGGTGACAGGCTGAAGAAATATGCTGTGTGCGCAGCGCCGGGCGCCCTAGCCGGACTGCGCCGAGACTGGCCCAAAATCACTATCGTGTCAGACCCCGAACATAGGATACTGCCAGCCTATTCGTACCTGGTTACTCCGCAAGCGTTTCTGATCGACAATGGCAAGGTCGAGGATGCCGCCATCGGCGCCCTCGACTGCGACGCCAAGCTGGAGAAGTGGAATCGATGAACCGTGGCTTCTCGCTGATCGAAATGCTCACCTGCGTGGCCATTCTCATTGTCCTGTACGCGATCGCCTACCCGGTGTTCGGTCTCGCAGAGAATTATTCCCGTCGAACGGCGGCGGCGAGCAACCTTCATCAGCTTTATCTGGCGGTTGCGATGTATCGCACCGATTACGGAGGCGATGGCGACTTTGGACTCCCCGCCCAGATGGGTCTGCCCGCCGATGTCGGGGCGTGGCCAACGCCATACGTTAGCTTCATGGCCAATAAGAGTGGGTTCTGGAAGAGCCCGTGCGGAGTGAACACGCAGTGGTTCCCCAGCGATCCTCCGCCCAGAATCACCATTGTCTACCGCCCGTCCGCCGATGCGAGCTACGCCACGTACTCGCAGCTTTACCGTGAGAACAGCGTGCTGTTCAAGGACTACAATTGCGACGACAATGATGCTCCGTTCGAAAATAAGTACGTGAACCATCGGGGCATCGGCGTCCTACTCGAGGGTCGATTGGTCTCCCCTTACAAGCCTGGACTCATGGAGTCCGACGAGTGGTGGAGCACACCACAGGAGAGATGATGTTTCAAAACAAGTACGGCCAGTTACGATGGAGAATTTGCGCTGCTATGGTTGGGATTGCCGCGACCGCATACGCCAATCAGGTCGTCCCAAAATCCTACCCCCACCCTCCGTCTTATACGAACTGCGGAACGTTCTACAAGTGCGCTATCCCCGACCACTACAAGGACACGATCGACCCTGTATGCTGCAGCATCGATCAAACAGGATGCGAAGACTTCAAGATCGACGAAATTGTTTGTGAAGCGGGAGGAACCCTGTACGATAACTTCCGATTTAGCAGGGGTCCATACCCTACGGCCACCTGCGGCGGGGGCGGGTATCCAGCCTGCCACTAAATCCGATAGGAGGACATTCTCGTTGGTGCTCATCGCGAGCGCCGTCATCGTCCTCGGATATCTAGCATTTCGGTACGTGACGAGGCCGCTGGACCCCAAGCGCGCCGCGCTGGCTGCCCTCCATGCTTACGAATCGCGCGACGCTCACGATCTCTGGCAGTTGACTCCAGATTACGAAAGGAAGCTTTACGCCGGGCTTGGCCCCGCTAGCCTGGAAAAGCTCCTGATGGTGGTGTCTTTATCCCCTAGCGGCCCTGCGATCGTCCAAGAACATCCAAACGATGGGTCGGTCGACGTGACTCAGACGTTCCTATTGCCTGGCGATAATCGATTCAACTGGTCCATAGGCGCGGAGCTGCGAAGCGACCACAAAGCGGTAGTGGAGGGGCCGGTCACGTCTTTGCTCTACATGATCCTTTATGAGGCGGGTCAGGAGTCGGGCAAACGCTCCGACCCCTCCGGGCCGGTGGCGCGCATCTACATCGCCGGCATCCACCGGATGTCCGCGCGGCTCGAACGAATCGGGTTTGGCGGCGTTGCCGATAGCGACTTTCAGCGGATCCTTCCCTGGAGCGAGGTGGAGGCGAACTTGTTATCGAACCATGCCTTTCGCATGGCTCGATAACCGACTCAGATCACGCCTTCGGCGCGAAGCTGAGGATAGTGGCACTGTTTGAACTTCTTGCCGCTGCCACATGGGCACGGATCGTTGCGGCCAACCCTCGCCCAGTCCAGTTTGGAAAGGTCGGCCGGGGAAGCCACCGCCATCGCCGGGGCCGCCGCATTCGGGACGTCCGATGGGTGAGTCGGGAATCCGTACTCGTCGGAGAGCTCGGGCGGCAGGTCCTGGTCGAGGCCCGGCAGCAGACCGGACATCGCCTCGTCGTACAGCCGCGGCACGCTCGGTGCGATCTGCAAGTGAAAGATCATCGTCGCGGCCTGGTTTCGGATGTCCTTGAGAGTGCTCTGGAATGTGTCGTAGGTTTCGCGCTTGTACGCCACTAGCGGATCGACCTGGCCGTAGCCGCGCAGGCCGATGCCTTCACGGATGTACTCGACCGTCTGA
This sequence comes from Fimbriimonadaceae bacterium, assembly GCA_025934835.1. Taxonomy (GTDB): domain Bacteria; phylum Armatimonadota; class Fimbriimonadia; order Fimbriimonadales; family Fimbriimonadaceae; genus Fimbriimonas. The sequence goes on along the minus strand of JAICWL010000101.1, from coordinate 5,387 downwards.
AGGTGCTCCATCCACTTGTCGTTGACGGCCTTCAGCATCGACCAGCGTTCCAGCTCGCGCATGGACTCTCCGACCTGTTCGGCCTTGGCGTCGTACGCCTGCATGGCAAGCTCCTGGACGTACTCTTCCAGGCCAGCGCCCGCCTGGTGCTGCTCCAGGTCTGCCACCGTGGCATAGTCGACCAGCGGGAACACTTCGTTCAGGTCTTCGAACAGAACCGAGTGGTCGTAGACGCGGGTGCCGTCCTCTTCGATCATCCAGGCGTTGCCCACGGTTTCGACCACGACCTCTTTCACGTAGTCGCGGAGGTCTTCCCGAACTTCTTTGCCGAGCAGGATTTCGCGGCGCAAGCCATAGATGTGCTCGCGCTGAGCGTTGAGAACGTCGTCGTATTCGAGAACGTTCTTGCGAGCTTCGAAGAAGTGGTTCTCGATCCACTCCTGAGTCTTGCGGATCATGCTCGACAGGAATCCGGCGGTGACCTCCTCCATCGGCGGCCACATTTTCAGGGCGGGGTTCTCCAGCATGTTCGCGTTGAAGATCTTCCAGAGCTGGTCTTCCAGCGCCACGTAGAAGCGGCTTTCGCCGGGGTCTCCCTGGCGGCCGGACCGGCCGCGAAGCTGGTTGTCGATGCGCCGGCTCTCATGGCGTTCCGTTCCCAGGATGTATAGGCCGCCAAGCGCGCGAACCTCTTCGGCTGCTTCGCGGCGCTCCTGGTCGCTGAGCGGAAGCGGCGGAGCGGCGCGCTCCTTGCCTCCTCGGCGATAGCTCGAATAGGTTTCGGCGTACTGATCTTCGCCGTGCTCGGCGATTTCGGTGTGCGCGCGGGCCTGCTTCACAAGCTCGTCTTCGATGCGGCCGCCCAGCAGAATGTCGACGCCTCGTCCAGCCATATTTGTGGCGATCGTCACCTGGCCCTTGCGTCCCGCTTCGGCGATGATGAGCGCTTCCCGCTCGTGGAACTTCGCGTTGAGGACGTTGTGGGGGATGCCGTGAGAGAGCGCCTCTTCCAGATTGGGCTTGTCGTCCTGGCTTAGTCCCCAAACATCGAGGGCCCAGTCCATCCATTCGTCGGAGAGGATGTCGTTGCTGAGGCCGATTTTCGAAAGTAGGCCGCCGACCATTTTGCGGTCCAGATCGCCGAGATCCGTCTCGATCATCTTTTTGGCATCCGCCGCAAGCTCGCCTTTGATCTCCTTCTTGACCTCGAGCTTTTCGCGAAGCCGCTGAATGATCATCAGCTTTTGCAGGAGTTCCGAGGTGATCCTGGCAGAGACCTTCTCGGACATTTCGATCGAGCGGGTACCCACGAGGACGGGTTGCTGCTTGGTGTAAAGGCGCAGGATTTCCCAGGCCATGCCGCGGAATTTCGCCTCGAGCGTCTTGTAGATGATGTCCGGCTGGTCTTGGCGGGTCATCGGCCTGTGGGTCGGAATCGTCACGACGTCCAAGCCGTAGATCTTCCGGAACTCGTCCTCTTCCGTCTTCGCCGTTCCGGTCATGCCGGCCAGCTTGTTATACAGCCGGAAGAGATTCTGGAATGTGATCGTGGCGATTGTCTGACTCTCGCGCTGCACCTCTACGCCTTCTTTGGCTTCGAGTGCCTGGTGGAGGCCATCGGCGTATCTTCGGCCATACATCGGGCGTCCGGTGTTCTCATCGATGATGATGACCTCGCCCTTTTGGACGATGTAGTCCACATCCTTCTGGAAGAGCGCGTAGGCCTTTAGAGAAGCGTTCGCGTGGTGGAACAGCCGGGGGTCTGCGGCGATGTTGCCGATGCCCAGCAGCTCCTCGATGTAGTCCATTCCCTCTTCTGTGAAGCTGGCCGAATGGTTCTTTTTGTCCGACGTGTAGTGCAGCTCTTCCTGTAGGAGCTTCACGACTTTGTCGATCTCGGCATAGACGCTGACGTCCTCGATCGACGGACCCGAGATAATGTGCGGCGTGCGAGCTTCGTCGACGAGGATCGAGTCCACCTCGTCCACGATTGCGAAGTTCAGCTCGCGCATGACGAGGTCCTCCTCGGTGAACGCCATGTTGTCGCGAAGGTAGTCGAATCCAAATTCGTGGTTGGTTCCGTAGGTTATGTCGCAGCCGTAAGCGTCGCGTCTGCTGCACGGCACCAAGTTCAGATACCGAGGATCGTCCATCACGTTGGCGCCGGGCTCGTACATATAGGAGCCGCCGAGCTCGTCCGAATCTTGCGATTGTCCTTGAATGATGCCGACGGTGAGGCCCATCATGTGATAGATGGGGCCCATCCAAACGGCGTCGCGGCGAGCCAGGTAGTCGTTGACAGTCACGAGGTGAACGCCCCTGCCGGTCAGTGCGTTGAGGACGATGGGCGCGACGGCCACGAGGGTTTTTCCTTCACCCGTGCGCATTTCGGCGATGCGCCCCTCGTGAAGCACGACGCCGCCGACGACTTGCACGTCGAACTGGCGCATGCCGAGCGTGCGCTTGCTGATCTCCCGCACGGCGGCGAAAACCTCCGGGAGGATCTTGTTGAGGTCCATCCCGTCTTTGGCGGCTTGCCGAAACGCGGCGGCCTGTTCGCGCAGCTCGTCGTCGGACATTTTCGCAAACTCGTCCTCGAGGTCGTTCACGTGCTGCACGATCGGCTGTACCGATTCGATATCTTTCTTACTGGTGTCGAAGAGTTTTCTGAGTAGCTGAAGCATGGGTTTGGATTGCCGGAGCAATAAAAGCTTGGAACGGCATGCCGCGGGCAAGAAGCCGGCAGCAGCCGATCATAAGGTTCCTAGCAACCCAGAACTGGACCGTCGCGGGATCGCTGAGAGCGGTCGAAGCCCTCTCGCAGCTTTCCGTCGAACGGCGCAGGGAAATTGGTTCCGTGCGGCTCTGCGACAACCGGACCGAACGAAGCTTCAACCTCTTCAGAGCGCATCACCAGCAACGCGGAGAGCGCGCTGCTGAACTGAGGATCGCCGCTAAGGCGCAGTAGCGATGCGAGCGCATACTCGTCCGCCTTGGCTCTTTGCCATACCGGCGCGGAGTCGGGGCGTTGCACCGCGTGCAGCGCCCGGGGCAGCCCACCGTTGTGCGACAGGGTCTCGATATTCGAGGGCCCGTGCAGCAGGAGCAGTATGAGCGCCGGCAGAAGAGGAAGCATTCTCAGGGAATCGTCGTTCTAATGCAATTATAGACGCCCGTCGCCGCGTCGTTACTCCCGCGGGGTGGAGCGATGAGCCGAAAGCCGAATACCCAACACCCAACCCCCGGGCGGCGTGATGTTGGAACCGATGGGCTTTAGGGCCCAGTCGGAAGCGGGCGGCGGCTTTCTTCCCGTACCGTTAGCGGATTGGACCTTGCCATGACCGCCATTTCGACGGCCGCATTCGCACTCGCATACTTATCGCCGACGCCTAGAATCCCAGCCTACAAAATGTCGCCCCCGCCCGTCATCGACGGGGTCATCGGCGCCGAAGAGTGGGCCAAGGCGCCCAGCGTGAGCGGGCTGTTCGACGCGATGACCGGCGCTCCCTACAGGGACGGCGGGACGTTCTGGCTCGGGTACGACGACAAGTACATCTACTTAGCCGCAAAGCTGGATGATTCTCGGCCAAGAGAGATTCGAGCGAACGAGTATCAGACGAACGTCGGCCTTGCGAACGACGATTATGTCGAGCTGGATATCGACCTTTCGGGGTCGATTGTGGACACGAACTCTTTCCAAATCAACCCGAGGGGCGCGACGAACATTCAGCTCGCGGGCGGCCGAGCCGCAAAGCAGGAATGGTCGGGAGCGTTCGTCGCCAAGGCGCGGATTACTGCCGGAGGATGGGAGGCGGAAGCGCGCATTCCTTGGCAAATGATGAGCCTTCCCGCCAAGGGGAAACGTGATCTGCGAGTCAATTTCCACAGGTTTGTGGCGCGGACGCAGCGCAACCTGGTGCAGACATTCACCGGGGCCGGACAAACCGGCCAGACGCCGTATTGGAGCGGCGTGGAGATGCCGAGCCCGTTGCTCGACCGCTCGATCAAGCTGCTTCCGTATTTTTACGGGGGCCTGGACCCCAAGTCTGGCATTATCGCCAACTCAGGTCTCGACCTCAAGACTGCTCTCAGCGAGACATCCACGCTCGTGGGCTCGATAAATCCCGACTTTCGAAACATCGAAAACAATATTTTGTCGCTTGATTTCAGTCGCTTCGAGCGCTTGGCGGGCGAGACGCGGCCGTTCTTCCAGGAGGGCCGAAACTACTTCAACTCAGCTCTGTTCGCCAGCCAGAGAATCGCGGATTTCGACGTGGGGTTGAGCAGTTACGGAAAGATCACGAACAAGCTGAGCTACGGAATGCTAGATACGATCGATTTTGGGAATCAAAACAGCTTCGTGGCTAACGCGACCGGCGATCCCGACCCCTCTACGGAGTACCGGGTGTCGGCGGTGAGCTTGGGCACTCCCGGGCTGCACAACGACTCGTATCTTCTGCGGGGCACGAAGATTTTCGGCCCGGTGGAGGTTGACTTGCGAGACCTCGGCTCGAAGGACACAGAGCTGGGCGAGGGGAGTTACCGGGACGCTTTCATCCAGTACACGAAGAACGGAGTGCAAGCCTTCGGCGGATATACGCAGGGGAGTCCGAACTTCGATCCGCGGCTCGGATTCTTCCCCGAGGTGGACATTCGCGGCTGGACGTATGGTGGGTCCATCGACCGCAATTTCACGCATGGCACGTTCAGCGAATCGGGCGCGAACCTGATGCGGACGGTTTATCAACACGCGGACGGCGAGCCCTATCGAACGGATCTGAACACGGTGGGACAGGTGACCTTTCGCAAGGGGCTTGTAATCGCCGGCGTCGCGGATTGGGACACGTTCGAGGGTAGCAAAGACCATTTGTACACGGCCGTTCTTGGATACCCCGCGTCGGATCGATCCCGTTCTGTGACGCTCGAGCAAGACATCGGTCGGCAGGCGGGCCAGGATTATCAAAACACAACGCTGACTTGCGCTTATCGCCCGTCGAAGCCGGTGCAGCTCAACCTGAGAGAGCAGCTCGTTTCTTTCGGAGGGGTGAGCGAGCAAACCATTTTGTCCGGAACCTACGATCTGGGCAGGGAACGTTCGGTCGCGGGCAGGCTCGTTCGCCAGAACGGAAACACGAACTTCTATCTGGCCTACCGCCGGAGTGGCAATCTTGGCACGGAGTACTTCCTCATTTTGGGCGACCCAAACGCCGCCACTTTTCGGTCGAGCCTGATTTTGAAAGTCGCCGTGCCGATCGAGCTCGGCGGGAGATCTCGATCCGACCGGCAGAGCCGTTCTCAGTAAATCCAGTCTCAGTGGGTCAGAAAGCTTTATTTCTTGGGATCACGATTTGGCCCAGTATTTTTACTAGGTTTATGGGGGGGGGGGG